>VBHX01000027.1 GCA_005879945.1 Chloroflexota bacterium
ACTACTACACGATGAACACGCTTGGTCCCGTGCGCGCGACCGGAGTCACGTTCGTGGTCCCGATCACGGCGGTGTTCTGGGGCATCGTCCTGCTTCACGAGAGCCTCAGTCTTCCGATCGTCACCGGCATGGTTGTCATTCTTGGCGGGGTGGTGCTCACGAACCTGCGGGGCCGGCGGCCGAGACCTGCGATCGAGCGCGAATCGGCCGTGGCTTGAGCGGATTCCTCGACCAGCACGCCACGGCACTGCGTGAGGGGGCCGCGCGAATCCGGCCCTACGTGCGGCGAACGCCCGCTCTTTCTACTGACTTCGACCCATCGCTGCTTCTGAAGGCGGAGTGCTTTCAGGTCACCGGTTCCTTCAAGCCACGCGGCGCATTCAATGCGGTTTTGTCACTGGTCGAGACCGGTTCGCGCCCGAAAGGCGTGATCGCCGTGAGCTCGGGCAACCATGCGCAGGCGGTGGCGCTGGCCGCGAAGACAGTCGGCCTGCCTGCCCTTATCCTCATCCCCGAGGATGCCAACCCCGCCAAGGTGGCGGCGACGCGGGCGTTGGGTGCGGAGGTCATGCAGGACGGCATCACGTTCGCGAATCGTGAGCGGCGACTTCGCGAGGTCATGACCGAGCGACAGCTGACGCTCGTGCACCCCTTCGATGATTGGAACGTGATCCATGGCCAGGGCACCGCCGGCCTCGAGCTATTCGAGGATGAGCCGACGATCGATCTGGTCGCGACACCAGTCGGTGGCGGTGGCCTGCTGTCGGGCACCGCGATCGCGGCCAAGAGTCACGACGCTTCAGTTCGGGTTGTAGGTGTGGAACCTGCGGTGGCCGACGATGCTTACCGAAGCTGGAAGACGGGCAAAATCCAGACGCTCGACCGCGCGCCGGCGACGCTGGCGGACGGCGTGCGGACCACCGCGATCGGCGAGCGCAACTTCGAGGTGATGTTCGGTCACGGACTCGTCGACGAGATCGTGACCGTATCTGAGGACGAGATCGCCGGCGCCGTGAAGCTGGCCTGGACGCGCCTCCACCTCGCCCTCGAACCGACCGGCGCAATGTCGCTGGCTGCTTTTGTTTCTGGAAAGCTGCGAGGGCGCCGAGTTGGATTGGTGCTCACCGGCGGCAACGCCAACCTCGAGACGGTGTCTAAACTGCTGAGTCACCCATGATCCCGGTCAAAGAGGTGATGACGCGCAACGTGATCTCCTTTCGCGAGGACACCCCGATCGATGAGATCGCGACCACACTCGCCTCCAAGCGGATCACGGGGGCGCCGGTGGTCGGAACCGACGGGCATGTGGCCGGGATCGTCTCCGAGGTCGACGTGTTCTCGAAGAAGGGAAAGGTCGCGCGCGACATCATGAGCTCGCACGTCATCACGGTCAGCGAGGACACAGGCATCGACGAGGCGGCGCGACTCTTGATCGGAGAGCGCATCCGGCGGGTTCCTGTGATCAAGCGCGGCAAGATGGTCGGCTTGCTGAGCCGATCCGACGTGCTCGAGTTCTTCGCCAGCACGCGCTGGACCTGCAACGTTTGCGGGCGCTGGGAGCGGGGCCTGGAGATGCCGGAGCGCTGTTACTCGTGCTCGAGCACCGACATCCACCTGCAGCGGGCCGATCCTGGACACTAGTCGCTCGACCCGACTTTCGCTGAAAGCCCAGAGCTTCACGGAATCCGTCATTCGCGAGATGACGCGGTTGAATCTCGCCCTCAACGGTCCCGAGCGCGCCGTCAACTTCGCGCAGGGGTTCCCCGATTTCGACACCGATCCGCGGATTCTGGAAGCAGCGGCCGTTGCCCTGCGCGATGGGTACAACCAGTACGCGACAACCTGGGGAGCACCGCAGCTGCGCCGGGCCGTGGCACGGAAACAATCGGCGGCGTGGAACCGCGATGTCGATCCCGAGACAGAGGTGACGGTCTCGTGCGGCGCGACCGAGGCAATGATCGCCGCGATGCTCACCGCGGTCGACCCGGGCGATGAGGTCATCGTGTTCGAGCCGTTCTACGAGAACTACGGACCCGACTGCATCCTCAGCGATGCAATCCCGCGCTACGTGGCGCTGCGACCGCCCGAGTGGTCGTTCGACCCCGACGAGCTGCGTTCGGCATTCACGCGCAAGACCCGAGCCATCGTTGTCAACACACCACACAACCCGACTGGCAAGGTGTTCTCACAGTCGGAGCTCGAGCTGATCGCCCAGCTCTGCATCGAGCACGACGCGATCGCGATCACCGACGAGATTTATGAGCACCTCGTCTATCGCGGCGACCATGTGAGCATGGCCACCCTTCAGGGGATGGCCGACCGGACGATCACGATCAGCGGCGCGAGCAAGACGTTCTCGGTCACGGGCTGGCGCGTGGGTTGGCTCATCGCGCCGCCTGACCTCACAGGAGGCATCCGCAAGGTGCACGACTTCCTGACGGTCGGCGCCGCCCATCCGCTTCAGGTCGCGATTGCCTCTGCCCTCGCACTTCCCTCGTCCTTTTATGTGGAGCTGGTCGGCGACTATCGAGAGAGACGGGACGCCATCGTGACGGGGCTTCAAGAATGCGGGTTCGAGGTGGCCGCGCCGGACGGTGCGTACTACGTCATGGCGGGCATCGCGGGACTGGGCTTCGACGACGACGTCGCCATGGCGAGACACCTCATCGAGAAGGTGGCTGTCGCGACGGTGCCCGCATCGAGCTTCTATCACGACCGGCGGCTTGGGCGCGGCCATGTGCGCTTCAGCTTCCCGAAGCGGCTGGAGACGATCGAGCGGGGCATCGATGCGCTTCGCACCCTGAAGCTGCCGAGGCGTTAACAGGCAGGGTTTCTGCTTCCGCCGTCGCCCTTCTAGCCTTGGGCCATGCGAAGGTTGGTTCGAGCACCGCTCGCGTGGATGGTGATCGCCGAAGTCGCCGTCGTCGGCGCTCTGATCGTGGTGGCTTGGCACGCGTTCGGCAGTGTGACGTCTTCGAGGGCGGCGGCTCCTCTTCTATTTCCTCAGGTGGTTGCCTCGCCGGCGGACACAGCGCTCCCAGGGGCGGGTGTGCCGGTCGCTGAGGGGAGCAGGCGAGGGCCTACACCCGGACTTAATCTTGGGATCGAGTTCTGGCGCTTGCGTCTCGGCAGGCTCAATCGCGACGAGGCTGCGTTCGAGGCGCTCGAGTGGCGGATCACGCACACGGTTATGAGTGCCGCGCGCGAGTACATAGATACGGTCGTGCTGCCGGCGGTGAGGCACGCGGAAGGAGGGGTCGCTTAAAGACGACGGCCGCTGCCCGATTCAGACCGTGAGTTTTAGGACTTCTCCGGGGACATGGTGACGTTCCCGTTCAGGGTCGCGCCGTCCTCGACCGTGAGCCGGCTCACCTTGACGTCACCGTTGAGGTGTCCGGACCCGCCGAGGGTCAGGCGGCGTCGCGCGGTCACGTTTCCGTTGACCTGGCCGCGGACGCTGACGTTAGAGCCCTCTATCGTGGCCTGGACGTTGGCGGTGCTGTCCACCGACACGTCGCCGCTGGCCTTGAGCTCACCCTCGACCGTGCCGGCGACCTTGAGGTCGCCCTGGATCTCCAGGCGTCCATGCAGGCTGTCGCGCGGGCCGAGGTTGACGACGTTGGTGCCACCGTTCTGGGTGCTTGCGGCAGCGTGGGTCCCGGACTTCTCAGCTTGGGCCATTTGGGCGTCCTCCACTGGGTTGATCGAGCGTTTCCCTAGTTTTGCTCAACTCCGACGGTCACCTGGACTTGCGATTAAACGCATAACTAGGAAGAGTTCGGATTTAGACGAGCTAGCATCGTAGCAAAGTGGTCGTCGGACAACGGGAGAACGAGGCAACCGGGATCAAGCGTTGGGCGGAAACCCTGAGCATCTGATGGCGGCGCTGATGAATCCGGACTCGTCCGACGAGATGGTCGACCACCTGGTCGACTTCTTCGACCAGATTGCCCCCGTTTATGACAGCTGGGCGAACGGCCAGCACTCGCGGGTGGCAGCCAGGCTGGTCGAGCTGGTCAAGCCCAAGAAGGGGCAGCAAGCGCTCGACGTCGGCACGGGCACAGGCCTGGTCGCGCATTTCGTGGCGGCGAAGGTCAGCCCTGGTTCGGTTATGGGCATCGACCTGTCGGACCGCATGCTGTCGATCGCCCGCTCGAAAGAGAGCAAGAACACGCAGTTTCTGGGCATGGCCGCCGAACGGTTGGTATTCAGGCCGGAGACCTTCGACCTGGTCACGATGGGCGAGGCGCTCGCGTACTTCGCGGACCCGGACGATGCCCTCAACGAGGCATATCGTGTGCTTAGAGAGGGTGGCCGCATCGCGGTGTCGTGCCAGCGTCGCAGCCTGAGCACCCGTGCCCAGGACCTGTTCTTCCAAGGCCTTGGCCCGTTGGCCCGCCGGCACTATCTGAACTTCCCGCGGTACAGCTCCGAGCGCTCGCGGTTCGGCGAGCCGGACGTGCTGCCCCGCCTGTTGGAGTCAGCCGGCTTCGAAGTCGAGCTGCTGACTGAGATGGTGACCGGCGGCCGGGCACAAGACGCGCGCGAGTGGATCGAGATGATGGCCGGCGCGGGTCCGCTGCCTTACACATTGATCAAGGCCCTGGGCCCGCGCTACCGGTTGGAGCTGGAGGCGGACGTCGAGTCCGCAATGGACAGCCTCGGCGATCCAGACGATTCGTTTCGCTACCACCATTCTTACTTGATGGCGGTCGGAATCAGGCGCTGACCTGCGGGTTTCCGCCTGTCGCAGCTGTTCTGACGCGTGAAGTGCCGCCGATCGTGATCGCGGCGACTAGCGCTGCGACCAAGCACAGCCCGGCGGCGACGGCGAATATTTCGCGGTACTCCTGCAGAAAAGCCGCTGCCACCAATCGCTCAAGGTGATCGACGCGGGCGCGGACGTCAGGGTCGGTGAGCTGCGGCGTGCCGAGGATCTGGTGGAAGCGGTAGAGGCCGTAGGCGGTCAAACCGGCCAGGCCGACCAGCATTCCCATGGTCCTTGACAGGACGACAAGGCTTGAGGCGAGACCATGGTGCTCGGCGCGGGTCAGCTCGAGAACCTTGGCCGCCAGCGGCGCGATGACGATTCCGAAACCCAGCCCGCACGCGGAGAGGGCGATGTCGGCCACTCGAAGCGGCCCGACGTAGAGCGTCAGCTCATTTGACTGCCAGCCGGCCATCTGCACGAATGCCGCCGCAGCCAGCGCCATCCCGACGATTGAAGTGGCGCGAGCACCGATTCGCGTGCCGAGCAAGCCTCCGAGCACGGCGCCGGCCGGCACGCCGATCAGGAAATGCGAGAGCAGCAGACCGGAGCCGAGCTGGTCGAGCTTGAAGACGAGCCGGCCAAGCAGTGGAACGTCAACCAGGGCGACCATGAGGGCGACGCCGATCAGGAGATTGGCCGAGGTGGCGCCGATGAAGGCGCGGCTGTGGAGGAGGCGATGCGGAATTAGAGGCTCGAGGCGCCTCGACTGGCGCCATCCGTACAAAGCCAGGACCGCCACGCTCAGTGTGCCGACCGGGATGAGCAGTCCGCTCGTGGCACGGGTGGTGGGGTCGTCGGGGTAGAGGGCGAGGACGAGTAGTCCAAGCCCCAGGCCGAGAAGGGCCGCTCCGACCCAGTCGAGCGAGGTCGCGGCCGAGGCGTCGAGCCTGCTCTGCTTGCGGCTGCCGAGCAGGAGGCCACCGGCGCACAGGGCGGCGAGCGGCAGGTTGAGCCAGAAGACGAAGCGCCACCCGCCCAGCGAAGTCGCCGCCGCTGCGAGCGTTGCGCCGTACAGAGGTCCGAACACGCTGCCGGCCTCCTGCATCGCCGCCACCGAACCGAGCGCGAGCACCCGACGCTCATTGCGATAGAGGTCTGCCGCCAGCGCCAGTGATAGGGGGACGAGCCCGCCGCCGCCCAAGCCTTGAAGGAACCTGCCCATGACGAGCCAGGGCAGACCGGCGAAGCTCCAGAGTCCAGCGGTGGCGGTGATGGCTGAGCCGGCCGCAAAGATGAGCATGCAGAACGCATATACGGGGGCCCTGCCCCGGATGTCGGAATATGCCCCGAGCAGCGGCATCGCCACGACATAACCGCCGAGGAACCCGGTGACGATGGGAGTCGCCTGCTCGAACCGGTCGATGGTCAGCCCGACGTCGGCGAACATGGCCGGCAGGAGGGTCACGACGACGTAGGCGTCGAGGGCCGTTACGAAAAGGCCGAGGCCGGCCAAAACCAGGAGCACCGGCCGCCGGGTCGCTGGTTCGATGTCAGAAATAGTGTGCGTCACCGAGTCTGATTTCGAGCTCAGACGCACCCCTTGGCGGGCCCTCCCTTCCTCGTGTCGGTCCCTCCCCCAACCGACACTCCTGCGCCCGACCCTATCGGAATTGAGGGGCTCGCCACAACCCTGCCCGTTAAGACACGGCCGGCGAGGAGATCGCCACCGCCCCGTTGAACCCGCTCAGGTCAACCTCCACCGAGCTCGGCGTGCCGTTGTCACCGAAGGCACCCGAGAGCACAGCCTTGCGGACCAGGTGATCCGAACCGCCGATCCAGATCGTCGCGTCCACGTCCCCAGACGAGTTGAGCTGAGGCAGCATGCTGTGGACCTGGCTCGCGCTATACGTCGCAGTCACCTTGTGCGAGTCGACGCCACCCACCTGCTCGACGGCGATGTACTTCGGGTTGCGCCCGGCGGGGATCACCGCGGGCAGGCCGGTCTTGGCGTCGAACAACTTGGCGAGGTCGGGGATGTCGGCGGCGTCCACGCCCGTGAGCTCGTTGTAGCCGGAAAATGGCAGGTGAAGGTACACGTGCCCGCCGGCGATGATCACCTCGAGGGCGATCTGCACGTCCTGCTGGCGCACGGTGTAAGTGGTGTCGCTGTCGGACGGCAGCCGCAGCGCCGCCTTCGCGGCGACCAGCGCGAAGCCGCGAAAGCTGACGGTGCCCTTGGTGAACTTCAGGCTTGAGCTGACCGACTTGAGATTGGCCATCGCCGAGCCGCCTTGGCGAAGGGCCTGCACGGGGTCTTCCGGCTGCAGTCCTCCGCAGCCGGCAAAAAGCGCCAGCGCCACCGCGCACGCACAGAGCGACGCCAGCCTGGTCTTCACCTCACAAGTATCAGCCCCGCATCCGGCCAGTTTGTGACGCGCCGAACTCAATCAGGCGGTTCTTCAGCCGCACGCAGGATCAGACGGATCGGCCGGTCGTAGAAGAGATAGTCCCACGCCCAGTTCACGAGCACGACGATCCGGCTGCGGAAGCTGATGACGTTGATCAGGTGGACGAAAAGCCACATCAGCCACCCCAAGAATCCGGTCAGGCGGACCGGTCCGAGCTCCGCGACCGCTGAGTTGCGGCCTATGGTGGCCATGATTCCAGGGTCCTTGAACCAGAAGTTGGTTGCGCCGTACCCGCTCAATAGATCCTTGATGGTGGCCGCCACCTTCCGGCCTTCTTGCATCGCGACCGGAATGAGCATGGGCAGCGGAGCGTCGCGATCGACAGCCCCGGCGATGTCACCGATCACGAACACGTCCGGATGTTCGGGCACCTGCAGCGTCGGAAGAACCTGGATCCTGGCTTGCTTCCCAAGCTGCAGGCTCAACGTCGCTCCCACATCTGATGCGCGAACCCCGGCGGTCCAGATCACAGTTGATGCCAGGATCTCGTGCCCGTCCGAGAGCCGGATCGATCCGGAGGTAACATCCTCGACCCTGGCTTTCAAGAGAACCTCGACGCCCTTCTTCTCCAGTGACATGCGCGCGGCGTCCCGCAGTGGCGGTGCGAAGGTGCCCAGCAATGAACCGGCCGCCTCGAGGAGCACCACCCTCACGAGGTCGAGGTCGAGGTCGCGATAGTCCTTGCGCAGGACCAGGTTGATCAGCTCGGAGAGCGCACCGGCCATCTCCACACCAGTGGGTCCGCCGCCGACCACTGCGAACGTGAGCAACGATCTGCGCCGCTCGCGATCTTCTGTCCACCTGGATTCTTCGAAGCGCATCAGGATGCGGTTCCTCACGGCCAGGCCCTCATCCAGATTCTTCAGGCCGAATGCGTGCCGAGCCAGCGAAGCGTTGCCGAAGTAATCGCTCTGGCTGCCTGTGGCCAGGACGAGGTAGTCATACGAAAGTGCACCGTGGTCCGTCAGCAATAGACGTTTCTCAAAATCGGCCCCAGTCACGTTGGCAAGCAGAAAGTCGGCATTACGCAAGGGTCGAATCAGCTGTCGCACCGGCCGGGCAATCTCGCCAGGGTCGAGAACTGAGGACGCGACCTGGTAGAGGAGCGGAGTGAAGAGGTGGTAGTTGTTCCGGTCGACCAGCAAAACGTCCACCGGGGCACCCTTGAGGCCTCGGGCGCAGGTGAGCCCGGCGAACCCGGCGCCGGCGATCACCACCCGCGGCCGGCTCACTTCTCTGGTGGTTTCCGGAACCTTCCCCCACCACCGTGTCGCCGGTTGGCCATCTTGTCGAGAGCCGTGGACCCGCCCGTCAGCTCGACAAGGGACTTGGGCAGCTTCTGCTTCTTCTTGATCACGGGCTCGAAGAGGTCGCCGAGCTTGGCCACGCGCTGGAGCACCTGGTCGGAATCGAATACCAGCTTGGTGGGGTCGCCGGACTTGAGGCATTTCTCAACCTCATCCCATGAGACCGGAGTCGAAACAGTCGGTCTTGAGCGCGCGCGCAGCGAGTACACGTTGACCGTCGTCTTGTACTGGTCGTTCTGGCTCCAGTCGATGAGCACTCGGCCCGTGCGCAGCTCCTTCAGTTGCTTGTGCACGACCTGGTCGGGATGCTTTTCCTCGAAGAGCTGAGCGAGCCCTTTCGAAACCACCTTGGTTTCGACGTAGGTGACCTTTGTGTTGAGCGGCACGTACAGCTGCAGGCCCTTAGAGCCCGACGTCTTGGCGCAGCAATCCAGGCCGTGCTCCGCGAAGACATCCCGGAGCATCAAGCCAACACGACAGCACTCGACGATCGTCGCCGGTGGCCCTGGGTCTAGGTCGAAGACCAGTGTTCGCGGCTCGGGCAGGTTCGAGGCGAGCGACAGCGAGGTGTGGAATTCGAGCGTGGCGATTTGCGCGAGCCACACCAATGTCGGCAGGTCCTGGCACAGGCAGTAGTACATGTCGCGGTTGTTGCCCCCGCTCCACACGGTCGCTGTCTGCACCCACGGCGGGCGGTGCTTTGGACAGTTCTTCTCATAGAAGAACTCCGCGTCGACTCCGTTGGGGTAGCGCTTGAGGGTCAGCGGATGGTCGCGCGTGTGGGGAAGGATGGCTGGCGCGATGCGCGTGTAGTAGTCGATCACCTGCGCCTTTGTGAAGCCGACTTCGGGATAAAGGACCTTCTCCAGGTTGGTGAGCTTGAGGGTGCGGCCCTCGATGACGACCTCGACTGAAGTTTCCTTAGCCAAGCTCGCGCTCGACCTCCTTGGATGGCTTGTCGGTGCGAAGCCCCTTGAACGCGGGCGCGCGGAGCTGACCTGACTTCGTCCATTCCACGAACTCGAACTCGCCCACCAGCTTGGGTTCCACGAAATGGGACCCTTTGGGTGGTGAGCCGCGGTCGAATGGGCTCGTCTTTCGCTCCAACGGCTTCATCAACTGCTGGAGCTTATCGAGCATCGCGTCGGTGAAGCCGGTGCCGACCTTGCCTGCGTACACGAACTCGCCCTTGTCGTAGTAGCCGACCAACAGAGAGCCCGGGTAGCCGCGGCGCTTGCCTTCCCCCTCAAGCCAGCCGCCGATCACCAGCTCCTGGCCCATACGGTTCTTGACCTTCACCCACAGGCCGCTTCGCCTGCCCGGCTCGTAAGGCGAGTCCAGCTTCTTGCCCATGATCCCTTCGAGCCCGGCCTTCCGGCTCGCCTCGAGCATCGCCTGGCCACCTCCCTTCTCGTACGGCGGGGTTTGCCACGCGCCGCCTTTGAGCTTCAAGGCCTCGAGCTTCTTGCGCCGTCCGGTGTAGGGCTCCTTGAGGAGTGAGTGCCCGTCCTGCCAGATGAGGTCGAACAGCATGTACGTGACCGGCACCTCTTTCATCTTGCGTCGGATCTCGGTCTCCGATGTGAGACCCATACGCTGCTGGATCTCTTCGAAGCTCGGCCGCCCCTTGGCATCAAGCGCGACGATCTCGCCGTCGAGGACGACTTCCGTTGAACCCAGCGCCCTACCGATCGGATGGGTCTCCGGATAGCGTGCGGTGATGTTCTCGCCGCTCCGGCTCATCAGCCGCACCGTCCCGCCCTCCACGTATGCCTGTGCGCGGATGCCATCCCACTTGAACTCGAAGCCCCAGGCGTCGTCGGGCGGCGGCGGCTTGCGAACCAGCTTGGCGTACATCGGCTCGATCCTCTGGGGCATCGGCTCGCGCCCTGGATCCTGCGGAGGATCCATCCGGTGGATCATCCAGTTGTTGCCGTCTGTCTTGAACAGCACGTATCTGCCCTGGACCCGCTTGCCGTGCAGGGTGACCATTACCTCGCGATCCGACCACTTGTGAGTCTCGTACGTCCCGCTGTCCCAGATCTTCACCGTGCCGGCGCCGTAGTTGCCTTGCGGAATCTGGCCGGCGAAGTCGATGTAGTCGAGCGGGTGGTCCTCGACGTGGACCGCGAGGTGGTTTTTTTTGGGGTCCGCCGGGATGCCCTTGGGCACCGCCCACGAGACGAGGACGCCGTCCTTCTCGAGCCGGAAGTCCCAGTGCAGGCGGCGGGCGGAATGCTCCTGCACCACAAACCGCGGCGCCTTGGTGGCCTTGCGGGGCACCTTGGCGCCGGGTTCTGGCGTGTTCTTGAAATCTCGTTTGGCTTCGTACTCAGCGAGCTTGCGCGCCACGAGAAGAAAGGTTAGGCCACGGCCGCCTCTTCCTCGTGGACCCTCACCGCGCCGGCCCTCCGCGAGCGAACGAACGCGGTGCTTGCAGCCGCCAGCACGAGGACGGCGATCGGCAGGATCAGCGTCGGGTGCATGGCGTCGACGAAAGCGTGCGTGAAGACGTAGTGCGCGATTTCCTGGACCTGAGCCGGCAGCTGCACGGTGGTTCCTGTTTGGCCGGCGCCGACTTCGAATCCGCCGTGCGCGGCGTTGCTGAAACCGTCGACGAACGGAGCCCGGTATGGGGCAGGCAGACTGCCCGAGGCGGCAACCGCCTGGTCGTGCAGCGAAAGAGCGAGGCGGTTCTGTAGGAACGCGCCGACGACCGCGCTGGCGAGCACGCCTCCGAGCTCCTGGATCGTGTTGATGACACCTGAGGCGACGCCGGCCAGGGGCGCGGGTAGGTCGCGGGTGGCCATGCTGAACACCGGCGTCCAGATGCAGCCCATCCCCAGGCCACTGATTACGAGGCCCGGGACGAAATCCCAACGACCGGAGTTTGCGTGGGCAGCCCAGTCGAGGTAGGCGGTGCCCGCTGCGAGCGCTAGAAGACCCGGGATCAGCAGGTACTTGCCATTCACCTTCTGGACCAGGCTGCTGGCCACACCGGACGAAACGATCATCGCCAGCGGCTGCAGCGCGATGGTGAGGCCCGCATCAACGGCGCTGAGGCCGAGCACCGACTGGAGGTAGATGGTCAGGGGCAGGTAGATACCCAGGATCGCAAAGCCCATCGCCGGCCAGCATCAGCGCACCGGCAGCGATGATTTCGGGAATCGTGATGACCCCGGTCACAACGCCCCAGTCGTAGCGCTGACCTTCGATGAGGCCGAAGATCACACAGAGCAGACCTGTCGTTGCCATGGCGACACCGAGCAGGTCGAGGCGGTGGCGGCGCCCGGGCCGCAGGTCAGGAATCAGCAGCATCGCGAGGGCGAACGTGACGACGCCGATCGGAATGTTCACGGTGAAGATCGAGCGCCAGCCAAGGTGGGTGACGAGATAGCCACCGACAGTGGGGCCGGCGACGACCGCCAGGCCGGCCATCACACCGTAGATGGCGAACACGCCGCCGCGCTTCTCAACTGGAAACAGGGACATCATCAGTGGCAGGCCCTGCGGAGCGAGTACCGCAGCGCCGAGACCCTGCAAAGCACGCGAAATGATCAGCTGGGTCGGATCCTGAGCCAGCCCGCTGAAGGCTGATGCCGCTGTGAAGATCACTACGCCGGCCGCAAACACGTTGCGTGGTCCGTAGATATCGCCCAGCCTCGCTGACGTTATTAGAAGAACGGCGTAAAGCAGGCTGTAGGCGTTGAGCACCCACAGCACCTGGTCGAGGCTGGCGTGCAATCCGTCGAGGATCGACGGGATTGCGATGTTGACGATGGTGAGGTCCAGCAGTGTCATAAAGAGCCCGAGGACAAGCACCGAAAGCGCTGCAATCGGGTGGGTGCGAATTTTCTCCACGAGTGAAATCTCCTTTTGAATCAGCTGAATGCGAGGGGTTGGTTCTGGCGGGGGCGGCGAAAGGCGAGCCAGCCCATCGCCACATACCAGGCCTGCAGCTCAACGACGAGGATTCGCTCGGTCAGGCCGGCCACACCGGTTTGCACCCCTTCCACCGTGGGCGTGAAGGTCAGGAAGTAGAGCGCAGTCAGGGCCAACGTGAGTGGCCCGGCGACGATCAGCAACGTGCCGAGTGCGCGCCACGCCGGGACGCGACGTAGAAAGAGTCCTGTGACGGGGAAGCCGACCACTGTGGTGAGCGCGAGCGCGAAGCCCACGAAGTGGAGGAAGAACGACTCCAGGGTGAATATGCCGTCGAGCACGCTGCCGACACCCGGCAGCGCCAGCAGGCCAGTGCATGCCCAGCGAGTCGGCCTGCTCAACTCCGGGATCTGACGAAAGATGCCGATGGCGCCGAAGATGATCAGCAGCCCGCTGACGATGAACGCCGCATTCATGACTGGACCTGTGGGCCCGAGACCGAGGCCGCTCAGGGGCTGGCTGATCGCCGAGTAGGGCGCGATTCGCGTGCCCCAGAGGCTGTAACCGGTGCTGACGAAGCCGAGGACGAACCAGGTCAGCGTCAGTAGGACTGGGCCGGCTACTGCGCCTAGCGCGACCCACCGGCTGTCACGAGCGGTCATTTCTTGAGCCGCACCTCGAGCCCGATCCCGGAGGTCGTGATCTCCCACGAGGGGAAGGGACTCTCCTTCGCGAGGCGTTCGAATTGAGCCGGGGAGTACGCGCGGTTGCGCAGCCTCTCCAGCGTCGCCTTCGTCATGAATGAGCTCAGGCGGCCGAGCTCCATACCCTTGACCTCCGCCTCCACGTCGGCGTGGGTCGCATCCCTGCTCATGTCCTGGATCACGGCCGTCCCGCCAGTGCGCAGGACCCTGTGTATCTCGGCCAGCGCGGTTTGCGGCAGGGTGAAGTTCTTGAACGCCGCCTGGCAGACGATGAGGTCGAATGACTCGCTTTCGAATGGCATCCTGGCGACGTCACCATGGCGGAAGTCGACGTCGACTCCGGCATCCCAGGCGTTCGCGCTGGCGATCTGGACGAACGTGCGGCTGATGTCTAGCGCTGTCACATGGAAACGACGAAGACGAGCTGTCTCGATGGACAGGTATCCAGGACCGGGCGCGACCTCCAGCACCTGGGCGCCATCCGGAAGGCCGGCGGTGAGCTCAAAGGCCTGCTTTCGGTAGGCCCGAACCTGGCTTTCCGAGCCCCGCACCCGGGCATACCACCGCGCGATGGGTCCTTCCATCTCGGGACCCTTGAGCCGCCATCTGTGCTTTTCCATCGTTTGCATCTCCTATCGTCTCCTCTGAACTAACGGCGTTAGGGGCGTTCTGTGCTACAATAACCCTAACAGCGTTAGGAATGCAAGTCTCACTAAGAGAAATAGAGGAGAATCACGAAATTGGCCCCTGAAGACGAGCGTCAGCAAGGACTGACCAGGGAGCGGTTGGTCAGCGCGGCCCTCGAGCTGATCGGAGAGGAGGGCCTGGAGGGCCTGTCGATGCGGGCGCTGGCCGACAGGTTGGAGGTCAAGGCGGCGTCGCTGTACTGGCACGTTCGGGACCGCCGCGAGCTTCTGGAGCTGCTCGCCGAATCGATCCTGGAGACGGTCCGGCCGACGCGGGGTCGTTCGGGTTGGCGCACGGCGGTGCTGGACGCGGGGGCCGCCCTCCGCGAGCGGGTGAGGGCACAGAACGACGCGAGCCGCATCCTGCTCGAGGTCCCCGACGCCCTTACCGGCAGTCCCACCTACGTGGAGCTGACGAAGCAACTCGAGGCGGCGGGTCTGCAGCCGGTGGAGGCCGCGGAGGTCTCGCTCATGGTCATGGTCCACCTCATCGCGTCACCGGCCGCGGCCAAAGAGTCCGCCGTCGCTGTGGGATCGGACGCCTCGATCGCAATCGACTCGGGCTCGCGAGGCGTGCTGGTGCGGCCCGGTACCGACATGGAGGGGTTGATCAGAACCGCCCACGACCAGGCCTCGGCGGCGCCGGCAATCGTCCGCGGCGAGCGGGTTGTGGTCAGGCGACTGCGCGGCGTCGGCTATGGCGAGATCGAGCTGAACCCCCGACACCCGTGGCGCTTTCAGATCCAGGGCGCGACGTGGAACACGGTGCTGGAGGTCGGGGGTCTCGACGTGCGCGCGATCAAGCTGGACAGCGGAGCCGCCAAGGTTGAGTGCTTCCTACCTCGGCCCCGCGGAGTCGTCCCAATCGAGGTTTCAGGCGGTGTCGTCGGTTTGAGTTTGCACCGGCCGCGCGGCGTCGCGGTTGCGGCAGACATCAGCGCCGGGGCCGTTCGCCTCAAGCTCGACGACTATTCGGTCAAGGCGACCGTGATGGACTCGCAATGGGAAAGCGAACGCGGAGCATCGGCCGCGCCGAATCGATACCAGCTCCGGATCAGCGGCGGCGCCGTCCAGGTGAATGTCGACTCGGCGGCAAAAGAGGTCGAGCCGGTCAAACCAGAGGCTCCCGTGAAGACGGCCGGCGATGCTGTGTCCGCGCTGGAAATATTGCTCGACGGAGTCGAGAGCCGCATTCGTAGCCGTCGCGGAGCAACGTCGCCTTAACGACCAGGATTCCGCTCGACTCGCGCGGCTCCTAATCTCCCGGCTCAAAACGCCTGGAGGTACGCATGCTCTTTCTCGACTCCGCTCCCGACATCACGCCGATCACGAACCTCATCAGTACGTGGATCCACATCGGCCAGGCCCTGGTGGGTTCGATCGGCGCGCTCGCGTTCATCTTCGCCTTCCTGTGGAAGATCACGGCGGCTGAATCCAAGTCCGCGCTCGCGGCCAAGCAGTGGATCCAGCGCATCGTGGTCGGGACCATCGGCGTCGAGGTCGCCGGCTCGCTGGTCGACATCCTCACCAAGTCGGTGCCGCCCTCGCACTGATGCCGGTGCCCGGTATGGATCAGTTGCAGGCGATCGTCGCGATGCTCAGCCAGCTCATCGACTGGCTGCGTCCTTTCGTGCACCTCAACCTCCTGGTCAAGGTGGTGCTCGACGACAGCATCGGTCTGCTGCTCAAGGTCTGGTTCGGGCTGATTCTCCACACCACTGATTTCGAGACCGGGCACGACTTCACGACCAACTCGACGATCCAGACGTTCGAGCCCACGGTGCAGCTCGTCGCCGACGGCGCCCTCACGCTGGTTGTGATCTGGGCCTCGTACCGGGTGATGTGGGGGCATGGACTCCGCAGCCAGCTCACGGCGCGGATCATGCTGCCGCGCCTCTTCATGTCTGCAGTCCTCATCAACTTTTCCCTGCCGCTGGTACAGGCGCTGGTGCAGGCTAGCAACGCCGCCTGCGATGCGATCCAAAGCTTCGGAACCCTGCCCGACTGGCAGAACTGGCTGCAGAACCTCCTGCTCGATCCTTCCGCGGGCCCGCTCCAGATCGTTGCGACCGCGGTTCTCGTCGTCGGCTACGACGTCCTCGGGATCGCATACCTGATTCGGTACACGATCCTCATCGTCCTCGCTATCACCGCACCGCTCGCCGGCCTGCTCTTCACGCTGCCGGAAACGCACCACGTCGCCAAGCAGTGGGGCTCGCTGTTCATGACCAACCTGCTGATGCAGCCGATTCAGCTGTTCGTGCTTGCGATCGGGTTCGCGCTGGAACGCAATGGCTACACGCCGGTCCATCACCTCTTCGCCCTGGCGGCCTTGCTGGTCGTATTCAAAGTGCCGGGCGCAATGGGTGGAGCGGAAAAGGTCGCCCACAAGCTGGAGTCGACGTTCAAGACGGGCTTCCACGCGCTAGAGCACGCGGTCGCCCGCTGAAGGCCTGATGGGTTTTATCCGCATCATCGCCATCGGGCTCGTCGGCCTGTTCGCCGCCAGCGTGGCTGCATCGCGCGTGCCGGTCGAGCACCGGCTGCCGCTGGCGGCCATCGTTCCCAGTGCCGTCGAGACGCTGCCATTCGGCTGCACGGCCTTCGCCCTCGAGCCGTTCGATCCGTTCTGTCCCGGTCTCCACCTTCACACCGGAGTCGACCTGGCGGCCCGTGCGGGCACGCCTGTCTACGCGGCGGCAGCCGGCGTCGTTCGCGCCGGATTTGATCCGACTGGAGCGGGCATCTACGTGATTGAGGTTGTCGACGACCACGTACGGCTGCTCTACTGCCACCTCTGGCGCGTGCAGGTCGCAGCCGGCCAATTGGTCGCGCCTGGTGATGTCATCGGCGAGGTCGGCGCCACGGGATTGGCGACCGGCGCCCACCTGCATTTTGAGGTTCAAGTGGACGGCCGTGCCGTCGATCCGGTCGTGTGGCTTGCCTCTTAACTACCAGGGTTGGAGGCGGCTCGATTCGCTTCTACGCTCGACTGAAATTCTCTGGAGGTTTTCGGAATGGTGAACAGGGTGATACTCGTCGGCAACCTCACGGCGGACCCGGAGGTCCGCGCTACGCCAAAGGGTGTTTACGTCGCCAACCTGCGGATGGCGACCAACACATATGCAGGCAAGGACGAGGCGGGCGAAGCCAAGGAGAAAACCGAGTTCCATCGCCTCGTCGTTTTTGGTAGGCAGGCTGAGATTGCCGGAGAGTACCTGCGCAAGGGCCGTCTGTTGTACGTGGAGGGCCGGCTGCAGACCACCTCATGGGACGACGCAGCCACGGGCGTGAAAAAGTACGGCACCGAGGTTGTTGTCGACTTATTCAAGATGCTCGGCTCAAAGCCTCAGGAGGTTGCCGCTTAGGTGCCGAGGGCCAGCGACAGCACGAGCAGGGCCTGGCCGGCCTGGTACATGACGATGTTGACCGGCTGTCCCCATCGCACCGGCATGACGAACCGGTACCAGGCGAAGATCACGTCGGAGAAGAAGAACAGCAAACCGCCGGCCGCCGCGACCAGGTTGCCGCTGGCTGTCGCGCTCACCGTCATGAGCGAGATGACGACTGCATAGGCCAGGACAGGGTTTCGGAGGCTGGTGCGGCCCGACTGCTCCAGGGCGCTAAGGATTCGGTGCAAAAGCAGCCCGGCCGTCACGGCGGCAATGACCAGGCCGACGATGAGACCTGCGACGTTGAAGCCGGCGAACCGGAAACCGAACACGTAGGCGAGATGGCCGAGAAGAAAGGCCGCGATGCCGGGTATCAGGAAGCGGTCCGGCAGCATCAGGAAGACGTCGCCGGCCAATCCCAGCACGAGTGCGACCACGAAGAAGGCGCGCTCGCCCTGGCTGGCGGGTCGGAGGAGGAGCGCCGCCAAGATCAAGAGGACCATCACGGTCGGCTTGGTGGCGAACTCCAGGCGGCGGTCGTGGCGGAGGATCGAGGTGAGATCGCCCGCCGAGGCAAAGGCGGCAAGCGCGAAGGCGGCCAGGGCCGGCCCGTTCATGGCGTGAGTATCGCCGCCAGCCTTGCGTGAGGGGGTACCTGGGCGTAATGATGTAATCGATGGAGAGCGAGATTCAGTCCTGGTTCACCAGCAGGCTGCCGGCGGCGTGGTTCGCCGGTCCGCCGGAGGTGACCTCCGACAGCGAGGAGATCCTGGTGATCGGCGAGCTCCCAGACGTGGAGCTTGCGGGAGGCACCTCCCCGGAGGCTCGGGTGGCCGCGCGGGTCGCCCGGATCGACCGCTTTCGGGAGGAGACAAGGGACGAGCGCGTCAAGATCGCCCGTGAAGCTGAGCGCCGCTTCCGGCGCAAGGTGGCCTGGGGCGCCCGCTGCGGTCAGGAAACCAGGGTGTTCACCACCCTCAGCCTGCCGGTGATGACGCGGCTCCGCATGCCGGAGCGGTCGGTGCTGGACACGCTGGTGGCAGGCGGAGTTGCCCGCAGCCGCAGCGATGCCCTGGCGTGGTGCGTCCGGCTCGTCGGAATGCACCAGGCGGACTGGATCCAGGGCCTGAGGGAGGCTCTGGTCAAGGTCGACGAGGCGCGCCGGAAGGGGCCGCTGAACTAGCCGCCAGGCCGACCTCGATCGAAATCTGCCGCAATACGCGACTCGGATTGGCGTCGGGACGGTTGATACTGTTGCGGGACTTGGGCTCCAGGAACGGCCATCAGCATGTTGTGATCATCGGCGCGGGCCCCGCGGGGTTGACGGCTTCGTATGAGCTCATGAAGCACGGCGTCACGACCACCGTGGTCGAGAAGGACCCCCGATACGTCGGCGGCCTGGCTCGGACGGTCGAGCACAAGGGTTATCGCTTCGACATCGGCGGCCACCGGTTCTTCTCCAAGAACGAGGAGGTCGAGAACCTTTGGACTGAGATCCTCGGCCCGGAGCTCCTCACGCGCGACCGCCTGTCGCGCATCTACTACCAAGGCCGGTACTTCGCGTACCCGCTCAGGGCGGCCAACGCACTCTGGAACCTGGGGCCGGTGGAGACGGTTCGGTGCATGGTGAGCTATGCGCGAGCCAGGGTCCAGCCCGTCCGCGACCCGCGCAGCTTCGAAGACTGGGTCCGCAACCAGTTTGGCTGGCGCCTCTACAGCATCTTCTTCAAGACGTACACAGAAAAGGTGTGGGGGATCAGCACCAAGGAGCTGTCCGCCGACTGGGCCGCCCAGCGCATCAAGAGCCTCGACATGTGGCTCGTGTTGAAGAGCGCGCTGCTCCCCAAGCGCAAGCCGAGCAATCGCGGCGACCTGGTGACGACTCTGATCGACAGCTTCCGCTATCCCCGCCTGGGGCCAGGTCAGATGTGGGAGCGCGTGGCCGAGATCCATGGAGAGAAGGGCCGGCCGGTGCTGCTCGGTCGGTCGGTCGAGGGCATCGAGCACGAAGGCGGGCTTGTGCGTGCGGTCATGACCAAGACCGAATCTGGCGCGATCGAAAAGCACATGGGCACGGACTTTGTCTCGAGCATGCCTATCCGTGAGCTCATCTCGCGGCTGGAGCCGGCCGCGCCCGAAAAGGTCCGCCGCGCCGCGGACAGCCTGTCCTACCGAGACTTCATCAGCGTCGCGGTGATGATCGATCGTCGCGACGTTTTCCCCGACAACTGGATCTATGTCCACGACCCGTCGGTCAAGGTCGGTCGAATCCAGAACTTCAAGAACTGGAGCCCCGACATGGTGCCGGACCAGAGCAAGACCTGCCTCGGGCTCGAGTACTTCTGCTTCGAGGGCGACGGCCTGTGGTCGTCCACGGATGAGGAGCTGATCGACCGCGCGCGCAAGGACCTGGCGCACCTCGGCATGTGCCGGCCGGAAGAGGTTTTCGACGGTGTTGTGGTCAGGCAGAAGAAGGCGTACCCGGTCTATGACGATGTATATGAGGCGAAAGTCAACGTCATTCGCGAGTACCTACGCACGAGCCTGCCGAACCTGTACCTCGCCGGGCGGAACGGCATGCACAAGTACAACAACCAGGACCACTCGATGATGACCGCGCTGCTGGTGGCGAGAAACATCGCGACCGGCGGTGGCTTCGACCCCTGGAAGGTCAACGCCGACGCGGTCTATCACGAAGAGGCGCGCGTCGGCGACAAGGACCTGTCAGGACGCCAGGTGCCGGAGCGTATCGCGGTCCGCTAGGTCGAGGCGCCTAGCTCAGGCTGTTTTCGGTCGAGCGAAGTTGGCGGCCACGAAGCTGGCTACGGCCAGCACCGCAAAAAGTATCGCGTGCTTGTAGTGCGGGCCGGAAGTTGTTGACGCCAGGATCTGCAGCACGCCCAGCGCGTAGAGCGCAGCGATGACCAGGAAAATGATGCCGACTACCCCCAGGCCGATCGCGGTCGTGTTCGATTTCATCACAGGTTGAAGCGTAACAAAGCCAGGCTTACGAGCCCGGCGGCGACGCAGTAGACGCCATAGGGGTCGAGGCGGCCTGAGCGGAAATAGCGCAGGAGGAATCTCGCGCTCGCATAGGCCGCGAGGCCTGAGAGGATCGCCGCGGCCACGTACTCGCCTACGGGCACGCCGCTGCTCAGGAGCTGAGGTACCTCGACCAGGCCCGCGGCCAGGATCACGGGCGTCGCGAGCAGGAACGAAAAGCGCGCCGCTTCCTGATGCCGCAGGCCTGCCAGCAAACCGCCTCCGATGGTGACTCCAGAGCGGGAGATGCCGGGCAGAAAGGCGAGGGCCTGGCATGCGCCGATCACGGCGGCCGCGCGAAAGGAGATGCGCTCTGCCTCCGCGAAGCTCTGCTCCTGCTCGGCGCGAGGCTTGGAATCAAGCGCGGCGCGACGTTCGGCACGCCGCCTGAGCAGCTCAAAGCCAAGCAGCAGAAAACCGTTGACGACCAGGAATCCGGCGGCGACGTACGGGCTTGCGAAAAGCGACTTGATGCGGGTTTCAAAAAAGACGCCGAGCACACCGGCTGGGATCGTGCCCGCCAGGAGCAACATGGCGAGCCGCTCAGCCGGCGTCGTGATGCTGCCGCGCAGCGCCGCTGCGAAGAAGCCGCGGATGATCGCGATCCATTGGTCTCGATAGAGCACCAGCAGCGCGCCGGCCGTGCCCAGATGGAGCAGCACCAGGAAGGGCACGAACGTTGGGTCTGATTGCTTGAAGCTCCAGTGCAGCAGGCTCGGGATGATCACCGAATGGCCGAGTGACGAGACCGGGAACAGCTCGGTGGCGCCCTGAAGCAGGCCCATGAACAGCGCCTGCGCGAACGTCACCTAGGAGAGATCTTCTCCAGCGCTTCCGCGAGCAGCCGGCGCGACTCATCGAACTCGCGATGTACGGCCGCGTCCTCAGCCCGCTCCAAGATCGCGACGACTTCCTCCCACCGCTCCGGGTTGCGCTCGAACAGGGCCGCCCGGACCTGCCCGATCGTCTGCGAGGCGAAAAGCAAGCCGCCGCCGGGGTTGTCCACGATCTCGCCCGCCACCTCCAGCTGGCGGCGCGCCCACGGGATCACCGCGTCGCCCGGGTGTGTCTCCAGCCTTTTCGGCCGCAGGACTTCCATGCGAGGACTATTGTCGGGCAAGCCCGGTCAGCGCCTCGCCGGTGAGGCGGTAAACCGTCCACTCGGAATTGGGGCGCGCCCCCAGGCTCTCGTAGAAGCCGATCGCGTCGCGGTTCCAGTCCAGCACCGCCCACTCCAGGCGCCCACACCCTCGCTCGACGGCGAGCCGGGCCAGGTGCGCCAGCAGCATGCGGCCTATCCCGAGGCCGCGATGCTCTGGGAGCACGAACAGGTCCTCGAGATATATCCCAGGCCGGCCCAGGAACGTCGAGAAGTTGTGAAAGAACAAGGCGAATCCCAACGCGACTCCATCCTCCTCCGCCAGGACGACCTCGGCATAGGGCCTTTCCCCAAACAGGCCGGCGGCCAGCAGCTCCTCGGTCATCTCGACGTGGTCCTCGAGCTTTTCGTAGCGCGCCAGCCCGCGGATGAGCTCGGCGATCACCGGCACGTCGTCCCTGGTGGCAGCGCGGAGGCGGACAGTCATTTCGGGCGGTCTCGAAGTCGATAGACGAAGCGCATCGCTCCGTGAGTCTCGGAGAAGCTCGCGATCTTGTTGTCGACGAGACCGGCAGCCAGGCCGGCGTCAATCAGGTCCGTCTCGCGAAGCAAGCCGCGGCCCCCCTTGGGCCTCACGACCCAGATGGCGCCATTCGGCTCGATCCATTTCTTGACCTCGTCGAGGCGGCGAAGGTCGTCAGACGTGGAGGCGCTCATGAAGACGAGGTCGCACTTAGAGCGCGGCTTACCAACGACGATGTCGGACGTCCGCTCGCGCAGTTGCTTCATGAACGCCGGATCGTCCAGGTTGACCAACGCGACCTTCGAGCCCGGCTTCACGCCCAGCTTGTCCAGCAGCGGTCGCGTCGAAACCAGATCAGCGTTCGGGCGCTTCTTGACCATCGGTGCCGCCGCCGCGTATCGCGCCGTAAACGATCACGCCAACCAGCCAGCCTGCATACACGCCCCCGACCGCGAGCACGATCACCGGGACCGCGCTGTCGACCCTGCTCGTCAGCAGGATGCCGAGGCCGATGAAACCCAGCAGCACGACCGCGCCGGCGAGGATTCCGATCACGGCACCGGCCAGGTTGGCGGGTCTCAGACCTCTATCACCTGCAGGTCGGTCACCGCCCCGTCGACGGTGCCGGAGTAGAGGTGGTTGAACATGAACCTCGTCTTGGGATGGCGGTGCTTGAGCGCGGTCGCCGCGTCAAAGCTCATGTGGCTGAAGACGTCGCCCGGACCGGTCGCCTCGACGATCGCCACGTCCGCGCCATCTACGAGAGCATCCAGCGGCGCGGTCGGCTCGGTGTCCCCGGAATAGGCCAGGACGCGTCCGTTGATGTGGATCCGGTAGCCGTTGGAGCCGCTGCTGCCATGATCGAGCTTGATCGTCTCGTACTCGTATCCGGCTACGGTGCCGGACTGTTCAGCTGTGCTGTAGGTCACGTTGAACTTGGGCCGCATCACTTTCGTCCAGTCCTGTCCCCAGCTGACCTCCCACAGCGCCTCGAGCCTTTCCTCGACGCCGTCAGGTCCGATGAACGTCAGCGGGCGCTGGTCGATGAAGACGCGATGAAGCACGAACGGCGGCAGGCCCAGCGTGTGGTCGCCATGGAAGTGAGTCAGGAAAACGGCGTCGATCGCGCCCGGATCCACCCCGACACGCTTCATGTGCGGAAGGAGGGGCGCGCCGCCATCGAGAAGGAGGCGTCCGTTGACCACCACCGCGCCGTTGTAGCGGTCGGTGGAGAACGCCGCTCCTGTACCGAGGAAGGCCAGCTTTAGGCGATGGTCACCGTCGGGTTCAGGTAGACGTCCTGAATCGCGTTTAGTAACTCGACTCCCTCCTTCATCGGGCGCTGGAACGATTTTCTGCCGCTGATCAACCCCATTCCGCCCGCGCGCTTGTTGATGACCGCGGTGCGGACGGCTTCTTTCAGGTCGCTCTCCCCGTGAGACTCTCCGCCGGAGTTGATGAGTCCGGCGCGGCCCATGTAGCAGTTGATCACCTGGTAGCGGCAGAGGTCGATCGGATGGTCGGTGGCGAGCTTGTCGTACATCCCCGGCGCTGTCTTGCCGAAGCCGATGACCTCGAACCCGCGGTTGGTGTCGGCCAGCTTCTGCTTGATGATGTCCGCCTCGATCGTCACGCCAAGGTGGTTGGCCTGGCCTGTCAGGTCGGCCGCGGTCTCGTAGTTGACTCCGTCCTTCTTGAAGCTGGAGTTGCGCAGGTAGCACCACAGGACGGTGGCCATGCCGAGCTCATGGGCGGCGTGGAAAGCGACCGCGATCTCCTGCAGCTGTCGATCCGACTCAGGTGAGCCGAAGTAGACGGTGGCGCCAAGCGCGACCGCGCCCAGCTCCCACGCTTCTTTGACGGTACCGAAGAGAACCTGGTCGTACTTCGTTGGATAGGTAAGGAGCTCGTTGTGGTTGATCTTGCAGATGAACGGAATCCGGTGCGCATAGCGGCGCGCCACCGAGCCCAGAACGCCAAACGTCGACGCCACCGCGTTACAGCTGCCCTCGATCGCCAGCTCGACGATCTTCTCGCCATCGAAGTAAATCGGGTTGGGGGCGAACGAAGAGCCGGCCGTGTGCTCAATCCCCTGGTCGACGGGAAGGATCGAAAGGTAGCCCGTGCCGGCCAGGCGGCCGTGCTCGAACAGCGACTGCAGGCTTCGGAGCACCCGCGTCGGCCGGTCGCTGTCCTTCCAGACCCTGTCCACGAAGTCGTGACCGGGGAGGTGCAGCAGCGACGCCGGCACCGTGTTGCACTTGTGTCCCAGGAGGTCCGCGGCGTCCGGGCCCAGGATCTCCTCCAACTTCCCCAGCGAGCCTTTGGTGACTGTTGCCATCAGTTCCTCTTACACATTTGGTTAGTCCGACAAGCGCTTTCGCGCAGGTTTCACTTATACGCTTGCGTCACTCTATAGTGCAGCCTCATGACCGAGCGCGCTAGCGAACTCCTGAGCGGGCTCGCGGACCGCCTCTCGGCGGACTCCCGCGACAGCGGCAAGGTGGTCGCGGAATCGGTCCGGACGCTCGAGCCTGAGCTGCTCCGGATGCAGAAGGACGGCGCCTCGATCGACGACCTGGTCCGTACCTCCGTCGGCTTCCTGGAAATCCTCTTCCGTTCGCTCCGCGCCGATTCGCGCGTGCCCTGGCAGCAGTACTACACGCTGGCCCGCGAAGCCTCGCGCCGGTACGCGGAAAAGGGCATTCCACTGGAGTCGGTCATGGAAGGCCTCGCCGTCTTCCGCCGATCGGTGATCGCACGGGTCATGGAAGAGATGGCCGGCAACGAACACGCCGACGAGGTCCTGCTGCTGGCACAGAGCCGGCTGGGCGACGTCGTCGAGCACCTCAACTCGAGCTTCATCCGCGGCTACCTCGACTACACCGAGGCGCGTCACCGCGCCAGCCAGAGCGAGCTGCATGGGCTGTATCAGATCGCGAGCGCGCTCGGACGATCGCTGGACCGGGCCGAGATCGCCGAGGTTGGCCTCCGCGAGACATTGAAGGTGTTGCGCCTGCAGGCGGGAGCCGTCTGGACGCGCGAGGGGGCGCGGCTGACGCTGGCCAAGACGGTCGGCCTTCAGACCGGCGAGGAGGAGGAGTTCGAATCGGGGCGGTTGGGGGCGCGCGTGCGCGTGGTCGAGATCGCGTCGGGGCAGGCCGAGTCGCGCGTCGACCGCATCACCGGCGAGTGGAGCGCGATCCGCGCGGAGCTGCGGACAAAAGGAATGCTCCTCGGCGCCATGACGGTGGCCACGCGACTACCCCGAACATTCGAGCCCAGCGACCTCGAGTTCGTCGCCGCCGTCGCCGACCAGATCGCGGTGGCGTTGGATCGCGCGCGCCAGCACACGAAGGAGGCGCGGACCGACTACCTCACAGGGCTCGCCAACCGGCCCGAGTTCGAGCGAGCGATCGACAGGGCGGTTGCGGCATCGCAGCGCCACAAGCGGCGGCTGGCGCTGATGATGATCGACCTCGACAACCTCAAGGAGATCAACGACTCGCACGGCCATCACATCGGCGACGAGGCGATACGAGTCCTGGCTTCAGAGCTGCAACGAGCAGTTCGAGCAACGGACACATGCGGGCGCCTGGGAGGCGACGAGTTCGGGGTCGCGATGCCCGATGCCGACGAGCGCCACGCCAACGAGGTCGGCGCACGCGTGCGCGCATCGCTCGAAGATCTCAACCGCAACGCGAAGACGCCGGTGCCGGTGGAGTTCAGCATTGGCGTGGTCGCCTGGCGGCCTGGGATGGACTGGCAGGCGATGTACCTGGTCGCCGACAAGGCGCTATACGTCGACAAGCGACGCCGGCACGCACACCGCAAGAAGGTGAGCTCCAGCCGCGCGCAGGGCGCTTCTGGCTAACCGCGCTGCAATGACCGATGCGCGCCCCGACGAGGGGGTCGTGCTCGGTCCCGAATTCTTCGCTCGCGACACCGTCACCGTCGCTCGCGACGTGCTGGGCAAGCTCCTGGTCCGCGAGGTCGGCGGTGTGAGGTTATGGGGCAGGCTCGTCGAGGTCGAGGCTTATCTCGGACCGGATGACCTCGCGGCGCATTCCGTGGGCGGGCGGCGCACCCCGCGCACGGAGGTCATGTATGGGCCGCCGGGCCGAGCCTACGTGTATCTCACCTACGGAATGCACCACTGCCTCAACTTCGTTACCCGATCCGAGGGTCTGCCGCAAGCCGTGCTGGTGCGCGCCATCGAACCGGGACCTGGTGTGGGCCGGGCCGCCGGCCCCGGCCTCGTTTGCAGCGCGCTCGACATCGACCGGCGTTTGAACGGCGTCCAGCTGGTGCCGCCAGACCTCTATGTCGTAGACGACCACGGGCCACGGCGACGAATCCATGTCACGCCACGGATCGGGGTCCAGAATTCAGGCGAGTGGGCGGCCCGGCCCCTGCGATTCTGCTGGGATTCGCCCTACCTCTCGCGCAAGCTCAAGAAGATGTAAGGGAGCCTACGGCCAGTGCGGGGTCGAGGGCTCGCCGCGTTTCAACTCCGCCCAGTCCGCTCGCAATGGCGCGAAAACGTCCGCCACCGTGCATCCCTCCGGACCCGCCACCGCCTCGTGCGGCACGTGGCTCGGGATCACGTACGTATCGCCAGGGTGGAGGACTCGCTTGTCGGACCCGACCCGAAAGTCGAGGGTCCCTTTGATCACGAATCCCAGCTGCTCGTTTTCGTGATGGTGCTCGGGCAGCTTGGCGTTGGGCTCGAGGTCTACGACCGCCATCGTCATGCGCTCGCCGTTCACGGCGCGCGCGGCGATGCCGTCGCGAATCAGGTGCGGACGTATGTTGCGGATCGCCTCGAAGACTTTCATTCGATAACGCGGTCGATGATCGTCGCGGTGCCAAGCCCGCCGCCGCAGCACATGGTCTCGAGACCATAGCGAAGGTCGCGGCGCTCGAGCTCGTAGAGCAGGCGGTTCATGAGGATCGCACCGGAGGCGCCCAGCGGGTGCCCGACCGCGATCGCGCCGCCGTTGACGTTGGTCTTGTCCAGGTCCGCGCCGGTTTCCTTCTGCCATGCGAGCACGACGGACGCGAAAGCCTCGTTGACCTCGAACAGGTCGATGCTCTTCAGGTCGAGGCCGGCCCGCTTCAACACCGCAGCCGTGCCGGGGATCGGGCCCTCAAGCATCAGCACGGGGTCGGTGCCGACGACGGCTTGCGCGCGGATGCGCGCCCGCGGCCGGAGGCCAAGCTCCTTGGCCTTGTCGAGTGACATCAGGAGGACGGCGGCCGCTCCGTCGGAGATCTGGCTGGAGTTGCCCGCCGTGATCGAATGCTCGGGATTGAACGCAGGCTGCAAAGCGGCGGTCGCCTCATAGCTCGCGTTCGCGCGGATGCCCTCGTCCTTGCTGAAGAGCTGGGTGTGTCCGTTGCCCTCGACGGGCAGGTTCACCGGCATGATCTGCGAGGTGAAGTAGCCCTTCTCGGTGGCCGCCTGCGCGAGCTTGTGACTGCGCACTCCGAACTCGTCCATGTGCTGCCTCGAGATTCCGTACTTGCGCGCCATCAGCTCGGCGGAGATTCCCTGCGGCACGAGGTCGTAGAGCTCCATGAGCTCGGGCGGGAACGGCGTTCCTGGCGACACGGCGTTGGATCCCATCGGCACGCGGCTCATCGACTCCACACCGCCCGCGACCGTGATGTCGCAGACGCCCGACTGGATGAGATTGGCCGCGAAATGCACCGCCTGCTGGCTCGAGCCGCACTGACGGTCGACAGTGGTCGCGGGGGTGGTGACGGGGAAGCCTGCGGTGAGCCATGCGCTGCGCGCGACGTTCAACGATTGCTCGCCGACCTGGCTCACGCAGCCGAAGACGACGTCCTCGACAAGCTCCGGCTTGATGCCCGCGCGGCCGACGATCTCTTTCAACACGAGCGAAGCGAGAACGACGGGGTGGGTGTCCTTGAGCTTTCCGTTGCGACGACCGATTGGCGTTCGCACCGCCTCGACGATCACGACTTCCCGCATGTTCAACGCCTCCTTACAGCCCTGGTGTCGTCGATTCTACGATCGCGCACTAATGCGCACTTGAAATGGTGTCAAGCCCCTAAAAATTTGCCTGGCTCCCGGATTTTTTTATCTGTTGACGCGCTCTTAGGCCCCTGTTAACTTTCGCGTCGCCCCAAGCGGCTGAGTACGGTAAACCTGAGGATACCGAACGTCGAGTAGGTGGAAGGTGCGGCGCAAGCCGTGGCTGGAAAGCGAAAAACGCATAGGGGACTTCAGGGTAAACAGGAAGGTCTCTTGGGGCATCTCTTTTCCACAGAGGATGCACACCCGCTCCTCAATTCGAAAATCCCCACTTCTGCGCTTCCGCGCACGCTTTGTCCACAGCATCGCCGTCCACATTCGCGTGCTCGCTCATGAGCCTTTCCAGCCCGTCGGACAGGCGCGCCACCGGCACTGGATCTTCGTAGTGCAGCCAGTGGTACGCGACCGGCTCTGACCACGGAATTCCCTTGGCGGCGTAGAGGCCGCGATGGCTGTCGAGGACGATGAGCTCGACCTGTCGGAGGAGGCTCGGGTCACCGGTGGTGAGTCGCTCGAAGTCCTGCGCGGCCATCCAGGCAAGGAGGCGCTGGAGGCGCTGCTCAGGCCTCAATTAGGGGCTTGGGCGGCCAGCTCGAACACGCTCGCCTTGAGCGCACAAATGAAAGGAAGGTTGCGGTACAGCTCGCGATAGTCGAGGCCGTAGCCGACGACGTAGTCGTTGGGGATCTGGAAGCCGACGTAGCGGACGGGCACGTCGGCCAGCCGCCGGCCGGGGCGGTTCAGCAGGGTCACGACCTCGATGGAGGCTGGGCCCCGCTCGCGCAGCTTCGAGAGCACGTAGTCGAGGGTCAGGCCGGTGTTGACGATGTCTTCGACGAGCAGCACGTGGCGGTCCTTGATCGGGTAATCGATGTCGCGCGCGATTCGGACGCGTTCATGGGGCTGCGCGCCGGCGAACCGCCTCAGATCAAGGTAGTCGATGACGAACGGGACCTTGATCTGGCGCGCGAGGTCGGCGAGAAAGAACGTCACACCCTTGAGCACGCCGACGAGAACGATGGAGCTCCCGCGATATTCGCGCGAGATCTTTCGCGCCAGGGCTCGCACGCGGGTCTCGAGCTCGACCGGTGAGATGAGGATGCTGCCGATGTCCTCCTTGCGCAGGTGCTGCACCTCGAGCGCGCCGTAGCCAGCCTTCGTCAGCAGCTGCTGATAGTCCTTGCGGTACAGCAGCCGCACGTTGACGTCCGGGTAGATCTCCCGCAGCATCCGCAGCTTGCGGTTCTTCGGGGTCACGAGCGCCTGCTTCATCGTGGTCAGCTCGACGTACAGGTCGTGCTCCGGTAGATAGAAGTCGGGCGTGAACATCTCCGACACTTTCGTGCCGTCCCAGGAGATCGGGAATGAGACGGGCTCATAGACCCAGCGGATCCGGTAGTAATCGAGGAACCGCGCGAACTCCTGCTCCGACGGATGCGCGAACTCGATCCTTGAATGCGCCGGCCCGGATCGCCTGACAAGGCGCGACCGCTGCCTGACTGGGCGGCGCCATTTTTGCGGGACGGAGAGCTGGGGAGACGACGCCAAGGAAACGCCGAGATTGTACTCTCACCGAACTGGGGGCCTTTATGAGCACACCGGCGCAACGGATGGTCGCCGAGCAGCTACTGCCCAACGGCGTCACCGATCCGCGCGTAATCCAGGTCATGTCGCAGGTCCCGCGCGAGGAGTTCCTCGCCGGCCGGCTGCGCCGTCACGCATACGAGAATCGCGCGCTGGCCATCGATTGCGGCCAGACCATCTCGCAGCCGCTGGTCGTCGCGCTGATGACGCAGGCACTCGCGCCGAAACCGGAAGACAACGCGCTCGAGGTGGGCACGGGGTCGGGCTACCAGGCCGCGGTCTTGAGCCGGCTCGTGCGCAACCTCGTGACCCTCGAGCTCGAGCCCGCCCTTGCCGAGCACGCATCGGAGGTGTTGAAGAGACTCGGCTACGACAACGTCGAGGTGGCGGTGGCGGACGGCACGCTTGGCTGGCCGGCACGTGCGCCCTACGACGTCATCCTGGTCGCGGCCGCCTCACCCGACGTGCCGCCCGCGCTCATCGATCAGCTGGCGGACGGAGGCCGACTTGTGATCCCGCTCGGACACGCCACGGATGAGCACCAGGACCTGCGCCTCTACGAACGGCACGGAGACACGCTGGCGTCGCGGTCGTTGTTCGCGGTGCGCTTCGTCCCCTTGCGTTAGTGCGTCGGGGTCGTCGACGGGGAGGCGCGGCCGGGGGTTGGTGAGGCGCCTGCGCTCGTGGTCGGCGACGCGCCGGTCAGCTGCTGCAGCTGCTTCAGGATCTGGCCCACCTGCTGCATCTCGGAGGCGAATCCGGCGAAGTCGCCGTTCTTGAGGTCGTTGTATGCGGCCGTGTAGTGGACGTTCGCCTGAGTCACCAGGTCGGTGATCTGGGCAAGCACCGCCGGGGTGATCACCGTCGGTGGCGGCGTCGTTGGCGGTGGCGCGGTCGAGGTCCCTACCAGCTGATCGATCGCCTGCTGCAGCGTGTCCGCGTAGGCGACATTGGCCTGGTCCGCGAGGATCACCTTCTTCAGCTCAGGGAGGCTCGACGCCTGGTTGGCGCGCAGGTAGATCGGCTCGAAATAGAGGAAGGAATCGCCGATCGGCACCACCAGCAGGTTGCCCTGCTGCACCTGCGATCCGGCCTGGTGGAAAAGCGTGAAGTCCTTCGAGATCGTGGTGTTCTCGTTGATGCGGTTTGCGACCTGCTGCGGGCCGAAGATCACCTTGTCCTTCGGTAGGACGTACGAGACGTACTCGCCGTAGTGGGCACCATCGCTGCGGGCGGCCATCCACGACACCATGTTGTTCTTGCCGTGCGGGGTGAACGGCATGATCAGCAGGAACTCGGGGTTCTGCTCGCCGGGCAGGCGGAACAGCACGTAGTACGGCTGCACCGGCGCGGGGATCGCGCCCGGGGCCGTCTGAGCGGTCGGGATGTCCCACACGTCCTCGCGGGCGAAGAAGACCTTCGGGTCGGTGATGTGATAGGTCGCGTAGATGCCGACCTGGACGTTGAACAGGTCGACGGGCACGCGGATGTGGCTCCGGAGGCCCGGGGGCATCGCGCTCATAGAAGTGAACAGAGATGGAAAGGTGGCCTGGTAAGCGCCGATGATCGGGTCTTTGGGATCGACCACGTAGAAGACCGCGGTGCCTTCGTACGCGTCGATGACGACCTTGACCGAGTTGCGGACGTAGTTGATCTGGCTATTGCCCTGGAAGGTAACGTTTTGCGAATAGGGATACGTTGCCCCGGTCGTGTAGGCGTCGACGATCCAGTAAATATGCCCGTCGACGACAACCACGTATGGATCCGAGTCATAGGTCAGGAATGGCGCGATCTCGGTGACGCGATCGATGATCTGGCGGCGATACAACATCAATGTCTGGTTGGTCACCTGGCCGGAGACGAGCAGGTTGAAGTCACCGAGCTTCAGCGACCACAAAGCGCGGTTGACCGCCGTCATCGGCACCCCATGCGTGCCGGTGTATGACGTGAACACGTCCTGGTTGCCCCGCGGGTAGTCGAACTCGCGGTTGGTGTTTGGCGCCAGCGCGTAGCCGGTTGTGACCTCGCCGAAGTAGACCGCCGGCTGGGTGACCTGCAGCTGGCCGGTGGGCGGGATGTCGCCGACCACGTAATCCGGCAAGCCCTCACCGACAACCGCATTCACGGGGCTCCCGGCCATGCCATACCCGTGTGTGTACTGGAGGTGCTGGTTGACCCAGTTCTGGGCCGCCGGCGGCAGCTTGGAGAAATCGAACTCCCGCGCGCTGATCTCCATCGACGTGTACTGGTTGTTGATCTGGTAGCGATCGATGTCGATGTCGTAGAAGGTGTAGTAGGTGCGGATCGTCTGCAGCTGTTCTCACGCTGACGTTCGAAAGCCCGTATGCGGCTCGGGTGCCTGCGATCTCACGCTGGATGAATGGAATCTCGTATGTCTGGGCGTTGGGCGTGACCAGGAACGACTGGACGACCGCGGGATAGACCTGTCCGATCAAGAGCAGCGCGATCCACACGCCGGCCGCGGTGACCGGGATCCAGAGCCGGCGCAGCCAGACGTTGACAAGCAGCGCGCCGGCGAGGACGACCGCGGCGCCTGACTGGAACGTGACGATGGGCAGCCTTGCGTTGACGTCTGTGTACGCCGCGCCCCAGACCACGCTGCTGTTGTGCGCGTACAGGAGGTCGTAGCGCCCGAGCCACATCCATGCCGCGAGCACCAGGGCGAAGATGGCGAACAGGGCTGAGAGGTGGGCGATCGCCATCGGACCCAGATTCAGGTCGAAGGTGTCGCCTCGCCACGCGTAGACGATCCCGATCAGCAGCGCGGTCAGGAAGCCCAGGCCGAGCGCCCAGTTCACCACCGAGTGGAGGAAGGGGAGCATCAGCAGATAAAAGGAGACGTCCTGACCGAGCACTCGCTCGATGATGCCAGTGGGCTTCGCGTGCTGGAACAGCGCCAGGCTCTGCCATTGGGTCCCGGCCCCACCAGAGAGAACCAGCGCTACGAGGGCGGCCGCACCGAGGGCGGCGCCTCCGCTGGCGCTGCGAAAGCTGGACCGTGCGATCCCGACCGCGCGGAGGCTTGGGCCCGCACGCACCCGCAGGGCGATGATGACGTTGGCGATCAGGTAGATAAGAGCGAGCAGGAAGCTGCCGATGAACAGCGCGGTCTGCATGAAGACCCGGGTCGTGAAGACGTCCTTGAAGCCCAGCGCGTCGTACCACTGGATCTCGGTGAAGAACCAGACGATGGGACTCGCGAAGAGAAAGATGAGCACCGCCAGCCCGAGTAGACCGGCGCCAATCCAGAACCGACGGGGCGGGCGCGGGAACCGGATCTCCCGCGGCTCGAAGGGGCCGCCTCGTTCGAACGGATCAAACGGCCGGTACCGTCGGGTCATCTGACCCCGAAGCTTAGACGGTCCCTAACGCACGGTCGTCGGCGCTGAAATCCAGGTCCTGCGTGGGCGGCGGGTTGTCGAGGTGCCAGCGCACGGTTGTTCGGAGCGCCTCCGCGGGATCCGATGTGTTCCAGCCGAGCAGCGCGCGGGCGCGAAACGCGCTGGTGGCGATGTGCTGCGTCATCGTTCCGGTCGGCTTGAGGTC
>VBHX01000191.1 GCA_005879945.1 Chloroflexota bacterium
TCGCGCCGACCTCGATAGCTGCGGCCGGTGGACCTTGAGGAGGTCGTCGAACTGCGCGCCGATGGTGATGACAGGGTTCAGCGCGTTGAGCGCGCTCTGCATGACGACGGAGATCTCTGACCACCGCACAGCTCGCAGCTCGTCCTCGTCCGCGGCCAGCAGGTCGACGGTGCCCTTGAGCCCGTCGCCGCCGACCGGCTTGGAGTGGAAGAGCACCTGGCCGCCAGTGATGAGCGCAGGTGCACGCAGCAGACGAATGGCGGCCAGCGCCATGGTGGTTTTGCCGCTGCCGCTCTCTCCCGCGAGACCCAGCACCCGGCCCCGGCGGAGCACGAGGTCGCAGTCAACGACTGCGTGCACAGCCTCCTCGCCGTAGCCGTAATCGACGCAGAGTCCGTGAATCTCAAGGACCGGCTCCGCGATTTCCTGCCCGCCATGCGGGGTTGGTGGCCGCGCAGCGGCCGGGTGGGGAGGCACAGACCTGTAATGCACCACCTGCGTCATTCCGAGCTTGGGGCGGCCGAAGATGCCGGCCTTCCTGGCGCCTTGCGCGAGAGTCCTGCTGCTCGAAGCCGCGGGTTGATGAACTCGTCGATCCCGAAGTTGAGAAGCGCGAGGCCGGTGCCGAGGAGGGCGACGCAAAGGCCGGGCGGCGCCCACCACCACCACCACCCGCCACGGATGGCGTTGTTGGCGAATCCCTCGCGCAGCATGTCGCCCCAGTTCCAGAGCCCCGGCGGAGAAGAGGTGGGCGAACCCGCGAGGCCGAGAAAAGCGATCGCGACATAAGCTCCGACAGCGGCCAGGGTCGTGAAGAGAAACGAGGCGGCGACGATCGGAAGGAGGTTGGGCAGTACCTCGACGAGAATGATCCGGAGGCGTCCTTCACCCGAAACCCTGGCCGCCTCGACAAAATCACGGTTGCGGAGAGACAGCGTTTGCGCCCTGAGGGTGCGGGCGGAATAAGCCCAGGTCGTGATCGCGATGATGGCCGCGACCAGCAGGATGCTCGAGCCCGCAGACGGCACGTAGTCGGCGAGCACGATGAGAAGCGGCAGTCCCGGGATGGCGAGGAAGACGTTGGCGACGAGCGACAACCCTTCGTCGGCGCCCCCGCCGAGATAGCCGGCCGTGACGCCGATCAGGACAGAGAGGACGGTCGCGATCGCGGCTGCGAGCAGGCCGACAAACAGCGTGGCCTGTGTCGCGGCAAGCAGCTGGGACCATACGTCCTGCGCGAATACGGTGGTGCCGAGCCAGTGGGCCGCCGACGGACCCAGCGGGAGGGGGTAAAAGTTGGCCGGGATGTCCGTGCCCGGGCCCGTGCCGGGAACCAGTACGTGCTGGACCCAGTTCTGCTCATCGGTCGCGTTGGGTGAGTAAGGCGCGATCCAGCGACCGATGATGGCGACCACTCCAAAAACGGCCAGGATGACGAGGCCGGCGATGATCTTGGGCGAGCGCGGCAGGTGCAGGATGCGCGTTCGGTGGAAGATCGGCTCGGGCGTCGGGCCCGCGAGCGGCGCCTGGGTCAGGGTCGTGCTGTCGATCGTCATCGGCTCAAGCCACCTGCCGCGCGCGAGGATCAATCAGCACGTAGACGACGTCCGCCAGGAGATTGGCGGCCAGCACTACCAGGGTGATGACCACGAAGATCCCCTGCACCAGCGAGTAATCGAGCTTTCCTAGCGCGTCGTAGAGATGGAAGCCGATCCCCGGATAGTTGAAAACGATCTCCACAAGAATCTGGCCCGCGACGACGAGGCTGATCGCGATGGTGAAGTTGGCCACCACGGGGAGGAGCGCGTTGCGGGCCGCGTACCACATGACCGTGCGAGTGGGCAGGCCCTTGGCCTCGGCCACCAGGACGAAGTCCTCGTCCATCGTGGTGACCATGTTGTTGCGCATCGCCAGGATGAAGCCGGCCATCGAGGCGAGGATCACGGTCGCCGCCGGCAGGATCGCGTGGCTGAAGACGCTCGTGAGGTAGGGCACGTTCGGGCCGGGGTTGACCGCGTAGATGTCGTAACCGAAGAGGCTTGGGAACCACTTGAGCATGGTCCCGGTCTGCCCGAAGATCAGGACGACCACGAGGGCGAGAAAGAAATAGGGAATCGCCTGTAAGAACGTGGCGCCGGGCAACACCCAGTCGAGCCACGAGCCGCGGCGCCAAGCGATCAACACCCCGATCGTGGTGCCGGCGATGAAACTGATCGTGGTGGCCACCACCAGCAAGCCCAGCGTCCACGGAAGGTACTGGAGGATGAGGCTGCCCACCGACGCGTTTTCGGACCACGAATGCCCGAGGTCGCCGTGCACAAGGTTGCCGATGTACTGCAGGTACTGATCCCAGATGCTGGTGTGGACGTTGTAGCCGAGCTGCGCTTCGATGGCCATGACGCACTGGGAGTTGCAGTTCCCTGATTGCGACGCCCTTGCCACCGCGCCGGCGACCGGGTTCCCAGGCACCACCCGAGGCAGCAGGAAGCTGACAGTCAGCGCCACCCAGGCGGCGAGAAAGTAGACGCCCAGCCTTCGCAAAAGGGCTCGCATCTCTAGGTCTTTTCCTTGGCGCCGGCGCTGCGGCAACCGCAGCTCTCGCGCACGATGAACTCGACGGGGAGAACGGTGTCGGGATTGCCGCCGCCGGCGCTGATCCTCGTGTACAGGACCTCGAAGGCGATCGCTCCCAGCTCCTGCATGGGCTGACGGACCGTGGTCAGAGGCGGGTGCATGTGGCGAGCCACGGGCACATCGTCAAAGCCGGTGACCGCAACGTCCCGCGGCACCTGCCTACCGCGTTGCGCAAGCTCGTGCATCACACCCAGAGCGGTCTGATCGTTGGCGCACAGGATGGCCCGGGGGAGCTTACGACCGGCGTCCAGAAGCGAAGCGACGACGTTGGCTCCTCCCGCGGCGCTGTAGTTGCCTTGCCAGGCCGGCCCCGTGTCGATGTCAGCGCCGGCTGCGGCCGCCTCGGTTTCGAATGCGCGCGAACGTGTCCGGTTGTCGGGGCTGTCGGAACGTCCGGAGACATAGCCGAGGTTCTTGTACCCGTGGTCGATCGCAAGATGACGTACCAACGCTCGGATGCCCGACTCGTTGTCGCACCGAACGTTGATGGACGCAGGGGTGGGGCTACCGGCCAGGGTCACGACGGGGACCATGTCAGCCAGCCGAGCGATCCCGACCGCCGAGAGCATCCGGTCGTGGAGGATGAGACCGTCCGCCTTGCCCGCGAGCGCGCCAATCCGTGCCGCCACGTTGTCGTCGTTGAACCCGACGGAGCTGATCAACAGGTCGAATCCGTGTCGCTGCGCCCCCACCTCGATGCCCCGATTGATGACGTCGATGAAGAGAAAGCTTTCGTCCTCGCCTTCGAACAGGGTTTCCCCGCCACGCCGGAAGACAACGCCGACCACCTCTTTGAGCCCGTTGGATAGAGCTCGCGCTGCGCCATCGGGCACGAAGCTAAGCTCGCGGACCGCCCGCATCACCCGCTCGCGGGTCTCGGCGCGGGGGGTGCCCTGGCCGTTGAGGACACGTGAGACGGAGGCGATCGACACGCCGGCCCGGCTGGCGACGTCGTAGATGGTCAGGGGTCCCTTTGCTTTCTTCGGCTCCGCCATCGCGCCTGGTGTCACCCCTCGGGTCGCTGGTCGGCCGGCATCTGTAAGCGCTTACCGGTAAGCGCTTACCGGACCCTAGCACGGAGCTGGGGCCTGCGCAAGGGGTGAGTTGAGCGGCATCTCGCGCAGCCCCTGGTCCCTGAGAGTTGTGGCGGCCTGGACGGGCGCGTCCTTATATGTGCGGGCTGATTGGGCGGCGACTCAAGACCACGTTTCCCTCGCACTAGGAAAGGGATTAGCCGCTAGGTGCGGCGCGAGCCTCAGCGAGGCGGTCTAGCCAAGGCCTCGTTTGCCCCCTGGCGGTGATCGTCAGCGATGCTGACTAATCCAGATGCCATTTGGGCATAATCCGGCTGAAATGCCGATACCGCCCGCGCTCGCCGACCGTCCTGCAGCGCTCCTTGTAATGGCCGCTCGGACCGGGCAGGATCTCGCCACCCGCCGGTTGGCGCCGATGGGTTTGAACGTGCGCCTCTGCGGGGTCCTGAACCTTCTCGCCGAGGGTCCGATCTCTCAGCAGGAGCTGGGCGAGCAGCTGGGCATCGACCGGACGACGGTGGTCGAGCTGATCGACGAGCTCGAACGAAAGGGCGCGGTAGTCCGGAAGCGAAACCCGACCGACCGGCGTTCATACGCGCTCAACCTCACCCCCCGCGGTCGAACCGTCCAGAAGCGTGCCTCCCGGGCCTTCGACGATGCGGCGAACGAGTTCTTCGACTCCATCAAGCCGACCGAGCGCCAGGCCCTCGCCGAGATGCTTCGGCGGCTGATCACCTCGGCCGACCAGAAGCTGAAGAACGGCTGACCGGCCAGTTAGATCCTTTAGCCGATCATCACCTATAGAAATCATCCGCCTAAGGGAATAATCAGTCTGTCCGCGGGCGTTTCGTGGTCATGAACCACATGACCGCCGACCCAAACTCGCGCAGCAGCCGCAGATCCCTCGACCTCGGTCCCCGTGCCCGTTCAATCGTCCGTTTCGCCGCCCGGATCATCAATCCGCCGATCCTTCTCATCGCCGGGCGTCGCTGGATGCCGATCCTGGGCGTCCTCCACCACCGCGGCCGCCGGTCCGGCCGCATGTATGCGACGCCGCTCGGGATGCGGCCCCTCGGCAACACGTTTATCATGCCGCGCACGTTTGGCAAAGACGCCGCCTGGTACCTGAACGTCAAGGCGGCTGGATGGGGCGTTGTCACCTACAAGGGTCGCGACTACACGCTGATCGACCCTCAGGTGGTCGACTACGCGACTGCCGCGCCGGCTTTCCCCCGTTACGAGCTGTTCCAGTTCCGCCTCGTCGGCATCAACGAATACCTGCGCCTGCGCGAGGCGCCCTCCGATTGAACCCGCCCAAGTCGCGCCTGAGCGCTTAGGACATCGCGGGGACTCGGGGCAGCTCCTCGATGGCGGCGTCGATCCTGGACTGGGAGAGCTCTATGTCCTCGAGCTTGCCCGCGAAGTAGGCGTCGTACGCCGACATGTCGAAGTGGCCGTGACCCGAAAGACCAAACAGGATGGTTCTCGCTTCACCCGCCTCCCGAGCGGCGGCCGCCTCCTCAACCACGGCCCGAATGGCGTGGGCTGATTCCGGAGCGGGCAAGAAACCCTCGGAGCGCGCAAAACGTACCGCCTCGGCAAAGCATTCCTTCTGCTTGTAGGCCCGCGCCTCGACCACCCTGTGATCGACGAGCATGCACAGCGATGGCGCGTCTCCGTGGTAACGAAGTCCGCCTGAGTGGATCCGATCCGGCACGAAGCTGTGTCCGAGCGTGAACATCTTCACGACTGGCCCCATACCAACCGCGTCGCCGAAGTCATACGCGTAGACGCCGCGGGTCAGGGTCGGACATGCCGCCGGCTCTGCGGCGACGAAACGCGTGGCTGGGTGACGACCCTTCAGCTTGTCGCCGATGAACGGGTAAGTGAGTCCTGCGAAGTTTGAGCCTCCGCCAACGCATGCAATGACGACGTCCGGATACTCGCCCGCCATCTCCATCTGCTTTTTTGCTTCCAGGCCGATGACGGTCTGATGCAGCAGAACGTGATTGACCACCGACCCGAGCGCGTATTTGGCGTCGTCATGAGTGGCGGCGTCCTCGACCGCCTCGGAGATGGCGATGCCGAGGCTGCCGGGCGAATCAGGGTCCTGCGCCAGGATGCCCCGCCCAGCGTTGGTGAGATTCGTCGGCGACGCGTGCACGGTCGCTCCCCAAGTTTCCATCATCGCCCGCCGATATGGCTTCTGCTCGTACGAAACCTTGACCATGTACACAGTCACTTCGAGCCCGAACAGCGCCCCCGCAAACGCCAGCGCGGAGCCCCACTGCCCGGCGCCGGTCTCGGTGGTCAGCCGCCTGACGCCCTCTTTGGAGTTGTAGTACGCCTGCGGCACGGCGGTGTTCGGCTTGTGCGAACCCGCAGGAGACACGCCCTCGTATTTGAAGTAGATGTGGGCCGGAGTGTCGAGCGCCTTCTCCAGCCGGTCGGCGCGGTAGAGGGGGCTCGGCCGCCAGATGCGGTAGATCTCGCGCACCTGGTCGGGAATCT
>VBHX01000192.1 GCA_005879945.1 Chloroflexota bacterium
TCAGCTTCGACCACGATGGCCATCGCGACAGGTGATACAGGTTGAGGTCGCCCGCCACCACCGTGATGTCGGCGGAAGGTCGGGCATCGCGGTCCTGGAGGACGTGGGCCAGCTGGGCCTGTTTGTGCTCGGCGCCGAAGATGTCGAGGTGCAACGAGTAGGCGAGCAGCGAGTGGTTGTCCGCCGCGCCCTCGACGACAACGGCGTTGCGCTGCTGCGCGAGCAGTGCTCCACCTCTGGCGCGCGGCAGCTGCAAATGGCCGGCCCGCTCTACCTTCACGTGGGGCCGATTCCAGATCAGCGCGTTGGCCTGGACGTGGCCCCTGACCGTTTGCGCGGCGACCTGGTGGCACTCGTAGCCACGACCCAGCACCGAAGCGATGGCGTCGCCATCCTGCCGGCTGCCGTGCACCGACGCCTCCTGCAGCGCCAGGAGGTCTAGCCCGGCGAAGTCTCGTTGCTTCGAAATCGCCTCGAGGATGTCATCGAGCCGTAGGCCCAGGTTGATGTTCCAGGTGCAGACGCGCAGCATCAAGCGCCTAGCACCATAACCAGCTTCAATGTACGTATGGCCAGCTCGCGAGCCAGACAGGCGGCGACCGAAGACGCGCTGACCGCGGAAGAGCTCGATCGCATCGACGCCTACTGGCGGGCCGCGAACTACCTGTCGGTCGGGCAGATATACCTGCTTGACAACCCGCTGTTGGAGCGCCCGCTGGAGCTCGGGGACATCAAGCCGAGACTCCTCGGCCACTGGGGCACGACGCCCGGATTGAACCTCTTCTACGTGCACGCCAATCGCGTGATCAAAAACCGTGACCTCGACGCCATCTACATCATGGGCCCCGGCCACGGAGGTCCGGCCGCGGTGGCGAACGCATACCTCGAGGGCACGTACACCGAGGTCTACCCGCACATCACCAAGGACGCGGCCGGCCTGCGCAGCTTGTTCCGCCAGTTTTCGTTTCCGGGTGGGATCCCCAGCCACGTCGCCGCGGAGACCCCGGGCTCGATCCATGAAGGTGGCGAGCTCGGCTACGCGCTCGTTCACTCATACGGCGCGGCGTTCGACAACCCGGGCCTCGTCGTGTTCTGCGTGGTCGGCGACGGCGAGGCCGAGACTGGACCGCTCGCCGCAAGCTGGCACTCGAACAAGTTCCTGAACGCACACAAAGATGGCGCCGTGCTGCCGATCCTTCACCTCAACGGATACAAGATCGCCAATCCGACAGTGCTCGCCCGGCTGCCAGATGAGGAGCTGCGCAACCTGCTCGAGGGCTACGGCCACGCACCGACCTTCGTGTCGGGCGACGAGCCCGGTCCAGTCCACCAGGCCATGGCCGCGGCGATGGACCGGGCCCTGGACGAGATCGCACGGATCCAGCATCGCGCCCGCGATGCCGGCGATCAGTCACGGCCGCGCTGGCCGATGATCGTGCTGAGGACTCCCAAGGGCTGGACCGGACCGAAGGTCGTCGACGGAGTGCCGGTCGAGGGCACCTTCCGCGCCCACCAGGTTCCGATCACGGACTTCGAAAAACCCGATCACCTGCGCATCCTCGAGGACTGGATGCGGAGCTACCGACCGCAAGAGCTGTTCGACGGGTCCGGCCGGCTGGTGCACGACCTGGCCGCGCTGCCGCCGCGAGGCGACCGCCGCATGAGCGCCAACCCGCACGCCAATGGTGGAGAGCTGCTCGACGAACTGCGCCTGCCCGACTTTCGCGATTACGCCGTCGAGGTGCCACGGCCCGGCACCGAGACCAGCGAGGCGACGCGGGTCCTGGGCGCGTACCTGCGCGACGTGATCGCACGCAACCCCGACAACTTCCGGCTCATGGGTCCCGACGAGACGGTCTCCAACCGGCTGGGTACGGTGTTCGAGGCGACCAACCGTGTCTGGGAGGCCGAGCTCGAGCTGGGGGACGATCACCTTGCGCGCGAGGGCCGCGTGATGGAGGTTCTGAGCGAGCACATGTGCCAGGGCTGGCTCGAGGGCTATCTGCTCACGGGCCGCCATGGGCTCTTCAACTGTTACGAGGCGTTCATCCACATCATCGACTCGATGTTCAACCAGCACGCGAAATGGCTCAAGGTCACTCGCGACATTCCGTGGCGCCGGCCGATCGCATCGTTGAACTACCTGCTCACGTCGCATGTCTGGCGGCAGGACCACAACGGGTTTACGCACCAGGACCCCGGCTTCATCGATCACGTGATGAACAAGAAGCCTGAGGTCATCCGTGTCTACCTCGCGCCTGACACCAATACCCTGCTCTCGATCGCGGACCACTGCCTGCGCAGCCAGAACTACGTCAACGTGATCGTGGCGGGCAAGCAGCCGGCGCTCACCTACCTGTCCATCGACCAGGCCATCGCGCACTGCACGCGGGGCATCGGGATCTGGGAATGGGCGAGCAGTGACACCGACGGCGACCCTGATGTCGTCATGGCGTGCGCGGGGGACATCCCGACGCTGGAAACGCTTGCTGCGGTCGACCAGCTTCGCCGGCGCCTGCCTGACATCAAGGTGCGCGTGGTCAACGTGGTCGACCTGACGCGCCTTCAACCCACGACCGAGCATCCCCACGGTCTCAACGACACCGAGTTCGACGCGATCTTCACCACCGACAGGCCAGTTGTGTTCGCCTATCACGGCTATCCATGGCTCATCCATCGGCTCACATATCGGCGCACCAACCACGACAACATCCACGTACGCGGATACAAGGAGGAGGGCACCACGACGACGCCCTTCGACATGGTGATGCTCAACGACCTCGATCGTTTCCACCTGGTCATGGATGTAATCGACCGCGTGCCCGGACTGCGCTCGAAGGCGGCCCACGTGCGCCAGCTCATGGAGGACGAGCGACTCCGCCACCGGCAGTACACCCGCGAATTCGGGGAGGACTCGCCCGACATCCGCGACTGGGTGTGGCCCGACTGACACAGATCGCCGGCCAGAAGATGCGCGTCCTCGTCGTCAACGCCGGCTCGAGCTCTCTCAAGGTCAGCCTCGTCGGCGCCGACGATTCCGAGCTGGCGAGCCGCGAGCTCAAGGCGTCGGCGGCGCGCTTCGACGCCGACGGGCTGAAATCCGCCGTCCGCGCAATGGAGCCAATCGATGCCGTCGGCCATCGAGTCGTCCATGGCGGCGCCCGCTACTCCGCCTCGGTCCTCGTCGACGCCAGGGTGACGGCTTACCTGCGCAAGATCAGCGACCTAGCTCCACTCCACATGCCCGCGGGCCTGGAAGGAATCCGTGCCGTGCGCCGCCTGATGCCGCGCGTCCCCGCGGTTGCGTGCTTCGACACCTCATTCCATTCAACAATGCCGCCTGCGGCGGCGACCTACGCCATCCCCGAGAGATGGCGCGAGCGACTCGGCATCCGTCGGTTCGGCTTCCACGGTTTCTCACACGCCTACGCAGCGCGACGGGCGGGTGAGCTGCTCGGGCTCCCGCGATCAAAGCTCCGCATCGTCACCTGTCATCTCGGCTCGGGCGCTTCCCTCGCCGCTGTCGAGGACGGTCGTTCGGTGGACACCACGATGGGGTTCACGCCGCTCGAAGGCCTGGTGATGGCCACCCGCTCGGGCAGCATCGACCCCGGCATCATCTTGTGGCTCCAGCGACACGAGCGGCTGAGCGAGCGCGAGCTGACCGACGCGCTGGATGGCCGTTCCGGGCTGCTTGGGCTAGCCGGCACAAAGGACATGCGCGAGGTCCTCGACCGAAGGTCGGCGGGTGACGAGCGGGCGACGCTCGCGTTCGATGTGTACATCCACCGGCTTCGCGCGTGCATTGCGTCCATGGCGGCGGCGATGAACGGCCTCGACGCACTTGTCTTCACGGGCGGCGTCGGGGAGAACTCCGCGCCTGTCCGGGCCGCGGCTGCCGCCGGCCTCGGATTCCTGGACGTCGCTATCGACCCCATGCTGAATGCGGACATAAAAGATGACGGAGAAATAAGCGCCAAGGGCGCTAAGGTCCGCAGTATGGTGGTGCGCGCGCGTGAGGACGTCGAGGTCGCCCGCGACGTGCGCCTGTTGCTCGGTTAGGCTCTGTTTGTGGGTGAGCGGGCGCCGAGGGTAGGCGCCGAACAGCGGCCATTCGAGATCGTCGCGATCGCAGCCTCTGCGGGCGGCCTCACCGCACTCACGAGGGTCCTCAGCGGTCTTCCGGCCACCTTCAACGCAGCCATCGTCGCCGTTCAGCACCTCGATCCCCGTCACCGCAGCCTAATGGCTGAGATCATCGGCCGGCACTCGCGGCTTCCCGTCCACCAGGCTGTGCACGGCGCTCACGTGCGGCGTGGCCATGTCTACCTCGCGCCGCCGGACCACCACCTCCTCATCAACCGCGACGCGAGCGTCAACCTCACCCGAACGGAGCTGGTCAACTTCGTCCGGCCTTCCGCGGACTTGCTTTTCGAGTCCGTGGCCGCCTCGTTTGGCGCACGGGCGATCGCGGTCGTTCTGACCGGCAGCGGCCGCGACGGATCGATTGGGGTGACCGCCATCAAGCAGCGCGGAGGCACCGTGATCGCCCAGGACGAGGAATCATCCGAGTTCTTCAGCATGCCTTCGGCCGCCATCCGTGCCGGCGTGGTCGATTTCGTGCTGCCTCTGGACAACATCGCGGGGGCATTGCTGACGCTGGTTGGCGGCGAGATGCCCGATTGACCCTCGATTGCCCCACGAACTCGGTCGCTACGCGATGAGTTCGCGGGGGCCCCTTGAGGGCGGCAAGCAATTCGAGGCGCTGCTCAAATACCTCCGCGACAACCGCGGCTTCGACTACACCGGCTACAAGCGCAACACGATCGTGCGGCGCATCGGCAAGCGCTGCAACGAGCTGGGAATCACGACCTTCAGCGCATACCAGGACTACCTCCAGGTTCATGCGGAGGAGTTCCCGATTCTCTTCGACAAGATCCTGATCAACGTCACCGCGTTCTTTCGCGACCCACCGACCTGGGACTACCTGGGAAAAGAGGTCCTGCCGAAGATCCTCGAGAAAAGCGGCCCTGTCCGGATCTGGAGCACAGGTACCGCATCCGGCGAAGAGGCTTACACGGTGGCGATGCTTTTCTGTGAGGCGCTCGGCCAGGAAGCATTCCTTCGGCGGGTCAAGATCTATGCCACCGACGTCGATGACGAGGCGCTGAACACGGCCAGGACCGGCTACTCAGAGAAAGAGCTCGAATCGCTACCCGCAAGCTTCCGTACGCGATACTTCGAGCCCCAGGGCAGCAGGCATACCTTCAAGACCGCGCTGAGGCGAGCGCTGATCTTCGGCCGCCATGACCTCATGCAGGACGCGCCCATATCGCGCCTAGACCTCTTGATCTGCCGGAACACGCTCATGTATTTCACCGCGGAGACGCAGAGCCGGATCCTAGCCCGCTTCCACTACGCGCTCGACGACGACGGGTACCTGTTCTTGGGCCGCGCCGAGATGCTCCTGATGCACGGCTCGATCTTCGAGCCGCTCGACTTCAAGCAGCGGGTCTTCAAGAAGATTCCGCGGCCCCCTCTGCGAGAACGCCTGATGATCCTCGCCCAGACCGGCAGCGCCGAGGCGTCCGACCAGGCGAACCGGCAGTTCCGCCTGCACGAACTTGCGTCTGAAGGATTGCCGTTTCCGCAGCTTGTGGTCGACGCGCTCGGAAACCTGGCTCTCGCCAACATCGCGGCGCGGCGGCTGCTCAATGTCCGTCCCGACGACATCGGCAAGGCGCTCAGGGACCTCGAGCTGTCGTACCGCCCGACCGACCTTCGAGGTCCCATCGACCAGGTGTTTCGCGAACGCCGATCCATTGGTATCTCAGGCATCGAGTACGTCGCGATCGACGGCGCCGTCAGGCGTTTCGACGTCCATTTCGCCCCCCTCCTCGATAACGGGGCGGCTGTGGCGGGCACGAGTGTGACCTTCATCGATGTCACAGGCGAGGGCGTGCTTCGTACCGAGCTGGAGCGGGCTAAGCAAGAGGTCGAGACGGCATACGAAGAGCTGCAGTCCAGCAACGAGGAGCTCGAGACCACCAACGAGGAGCTGCAGTCGACGGTGGAGGAG
>VBHX01000193.1 GCA_005879945.1 Chloroflexota bacterium
GACCAAGATCATCGACTGCGTGAGCACGTGGTCGGAGCTGAACTTCGAATCGTCGTCGGATCCCAGCAATAGCACCGTGAACGCGCCCGGCACCTGTGCGACAGCGCTCGGCGAAGGCGATGTATCGAGCGTTGGTGACGGCGAGGGTCCTGGTGACGGAACGGTCACCACCTGACCGGTTGCGTCCCACGCGAGCTTGGCCGCCGGAAGAAAGTACGCGAGACTGCCCGCCATCGCAGAAAGCCCGATGGCGAAGACGGCAAGTACGGCGGTACGGGCAATGCTCAGGCGCCGACGCGAAGCTCTCGCGCGGCGGCCCGGCTGGAAACCGAGCACGGGCGAACATTGTAGTAAAAGGGGCGGTTCAGCTTTGTAAGCGAGTTGTTAACGAGTATGGATCACTGATGCAACAGGGCGATCTGAACCGCTTTTATGGCCAGGAACACAACGGCAAG
>VBHX01000194.1 GCA_005879945.1 Chloroflexota bacterium
GAGCACGATCACGAGCACCGTCACGTTAGTGCTCGGGAAAAGCGTTGAGATGACCAGTACGAGCGAGAGCAGCAAAAGCGCGCTGACGATGATCGTCGCGACGACGTTCAACCACGGCTTGTTGACCCAGGGTCCGAGCACCGCGCGGTCGTTACATAGAAGGACGAGGAAAACGGTGGCGCTTGGCAGCAGCGTGCCCGCGAGCGCCTGGACCGCCGTTGTGATGAGGCCGAGTGGTGCCTGCGGGATCAGCACGATCGCCGCCGCCACCGCCACCATCGCGCTGTACGAACCGTAGAAGAGCTTGGCCTCGCGGAAGCCACGGTGCAGCGAGTGGCGGAGCCCGAATATGTCCCCGAATGCGTACGAGGTGGCCAGGGTGACGGCCGAAGCACCGACGATCGACGCATCGAACAGCAGCAAAGCAAAGATGGTGCCCTCGATGGGAGTGATGTGTGAGGCGAGGCCACGAGCGATGCCTAGGGCGCTGTCGAAGTGGCCAAAGTCCTTGGTTCCGATGAATGCCGCGGCGGAGGCCATCATGATCGCCGCGGCGCCGATGACCACGACAAACGCGCCGATGATCGTGTCCGCCTTCTCGTAATCGAGCCAGCGCGGTGTGATCCGCTTGTCGATGACGTTCGACTGCTGGAAGAACAGCTGCCACGGCGCCACGGTGGTGCCGACGATCGCGATGATCAGCAGGGCGGCATCGGACGTGAGACCGCGCTGGACGCCCGGCATGACAAAGCCTTTGAGCGCCGCCTGTGGATCCGGGTGGCTGAGCACGACCAGAGGGAGAACGAGCAAGCTCGCGAAAAGGAAGACGAACATGGCGCGTTCCCAACGCCTGAAGTTTCCAGTGACCGTGATCGCGATCAGGATGAGCGCCGCCAGCGGCACGACTACATAAGGGCTGAATCCGAAGTAAGCGCCGGCGAGGCTGACCCCGATGAACTCTGTGGCGATCGTCAGGAAGTTCAGTACGAAGAGGTCGCCAACCGAGAACCAGCCCCAGAATCGCCCGAACCGCTCAGTGATGAGTCGAGCGTGACCTACGCCGGTGACCGCGCCAAGCCGAACCACCATCTCCTGGTTGACGATCAGGACCGGTATAAGAAGGACGAGGGTCCACAGCAGGGAGTAGCCGTAGTCCTGGCCTGCCTGGGCATAGGTGGACACTCCGCCGGCGTCGTTGTCGCCGACCATGACGATGAGCCCAGGTCCGATGATCGCGGCGAGCGTGAGCAAGCGCTGGCGCCATGTCCGCCGCGGCGCCATGTCGCTGACGCGGATCGTTCCGAAGGCGCCATGGATGTCGCCGAGGTGAGCTTCGTCGAGCACCGCCGACGTTGGCTTCAGCTGCGAGTCGTCTTTGATCGGCTCGCGCTCCGACACTGTTGGCCCCTATACGCCGGTGCTGGCTTCGACGCGAGCGCGCCAATCTTCGGGGACGATCGCCTCGATCACATCGTCCGCGCTGACGGCGCCCAGAAGGTTGCCGGCCGAGTCGGTCACGGCAAGGGCGATGAGGTTGTAGTCGGCCATGGTCAAGGTCACATCGCTCAGGTCGGCACCCGCGTGCACTTTGCACGTGACGAGCTCCAGCTCGTCCACCCTGCGGGTCCCTGCGGTCCGGAGCAAGTCGGCCGTGGCGACGCTGCCGATGAACCTGCCGTCCTGCTCTGTGATGAAAACGGTGTTGAGCAGCTGGTGGGGAGACTTGTCGTCTGTGCGAACTGCCTCGAGGGCCTCGGCGACGGTAGCCCCCCTGATCACCCAGACGTAGTCGGGGCTCATCATTCCGCCCGCGCTGCTCGGGTGGTACTGCAGCAGTTTGCGCAGCTTGTGCTGCGCCTGGGCCGACATCAGGTCGAACACCGGCTTCCGACGCTCCTGGGGCAGCTCGCCGAGGAGGTCGGCCGCGTCGTCCGGCGCCAGGCCGTTAGCTCGACATCGCTCTCGACCGCGTCGAGGATCTCCTCGCCTTCATCGTGAGTCGCGCCTTCGACGAGGTCCGCGATCTGCGCGGGATGCAGGCGGCGCAGGCGCTGGAGCGGCATGAGCAGCTTAGCGGTCGGCACGTGTCCGACGAAAGGCTGCACGTCCTTCCAGTCGAGGATGGCGTGCTTGCGAAGGTCGGGCCTGCCGCGTCGAGGCACCAGCCGGCGCAGCATCGCCCGCGGGCTTCGGTCGACGCCGAGCAAACGCCAGCCATCGTCGACGTGGGCCAGGACCAGGTCGTTCGCCTGCACGATGCGGCCGCGCGCGACGTCCACCAGGTGACGGCCAAGGACGTCGGCCGCGAGCAGCACTTCGCCGGGCCGTCGCTGAAACGCCCCCGTGTCCAGCGTCTGGGTCTTGAGCCGCACGTCGCCCGGCGCGAGCTTCTCGATGCTCTTACCGTTGACGAAGACTTCCCTGTCGCCGATGCGAACCTTGATCCCGGTCACCGGCGGGTAGCCGCCGCCGCCGCTGTCCAGCTTCACGATCAGGTCTTCGAGGCGGCCGAGCTCCTCGCCCGCCTGGCTGAGCACCGGGCTGCGCAGGATCTGCGTCAGCATCAGCCTTCGCTTCTCGTGGTGTGAGTCGCCGCTCGCGGTCGAGCCTCCCGAAGCCGGCCGGCCGTCGACGTGTTCGTTCTTGTCGCTCATCCGTCTACCGCTGAAGCGGTCCTCCATTCCCAGCCGGTGCCTTGGCGGTTGCCACGAGCCCGCTCCGGGCTCAGGCCATTATCCTGCCGCGCTTCCGCCGGGCGTTCTCTGCTGGAGTATTTCGAGGATCTTTTCCTGCTGCTCCAGCATCTGCAGCTGTCGCACGTTCATCGTGTGCAGCGCGGTCAGGGTCTCGTGGTCTGCCTCTGCCCGCGCGTCCTGGCTGGCCGAGATCACGTTCTGGCCGACCAAGATGATCGGCAGAAGCACCAACTGGAGGAAGGCTTGGCTAATCCACGAGATGCCGGTCACCGTATCGCCGTGGAGAAAAGCCATCATGGCGTTCGGGAAAGAGATCAGCGCCAGGAGCGCGAAGACGTAGGCGGCCCACATCGTGCCCACGCTCTTCGTGATCAGAACCGCCAGCCGGCTGTTGAACTGTCCGAGGACGCTCGAGCCATGGACGTCGGCATGGACCTCGCGGCTCCGCACGAGGCGAGGGACATGCGCCGCCGCTCTGCTCTGGTTGCGGTCCGAGAGCCGCCGCCTCGGGGCCTCGCTGGTTTCGGGTTTCTCCGCCATCAGGTGACCTCCTCTAATCCTCGATTCGTGAATCTGTTTCGTGATGGCCGCCTGCGGCTGCCTCGAGCGCCTCGCGGGTTTCAGGAACCAGCCAGATCAACAGTGCGATCGCGGCGATGTACTGGAGCCACCAGACTCCAAGCAGTGAGCTCAATGCGATGCCTACGAGCGTCACCGCCGCCAGGTAAGCGCACGTGATCGTCTCGGCGATGTCGGCGCGGAGCGACGCGCTGCCGATGTCGCGATTGGCGCGTTTCTTGGCCATCGCCAGCAGCGGCATTACCAGAAGCGCGGTAGCCGCGACGGCGATGCCGACGATCGAGACCTCCGGCTTCAGTCCGACCAGCAGGCCGCCCAACGAACTGACCACGACGTAGGCGCACAAGAGGATCAAGAGGACGGCTGAGATTCGCGCAGTCGTACGCTCCATGCGCTCGATCCCATCTTGCGACCGACCTTTGGCCTCGAACTTCAGCCGCCGCCAGAGCACGATTCCGCTCAGGAGCTCGATCACGGAGTCGAAGCCGAATGCGGTGAGCAAGACGCTCCGCGCCGCAACGCCGGCGCTGATGGCCAGCAGTGCCTCGGCGACCATCCATGCGATGGTCGCAACCTCGAGGCGGACTCCACGCTCGATCGCGGCTCCCCGGGTAGCCGCTGTCGCCACGCTACTCGGGCCCGCTTGGCATCAACAACACGGGGCACTTGGCCTGGTGCGCGAGGGTTCTGCCGATGTCGCCGAACATTCGCTCTTGCATGCCGTGGACGTGGTGCGGACCGATGACTATGAGGTCGGTGCCGAATTTCTTGGCCTCGTCGAGGATGAACTTGGCCAGTTGGTTTGGGCGATGGCCGCGGACGTCGGCGGTGGCATCGATCCCGGCTTCTGCCAGCTTCGTGGCAATGTGTTCGCCGAACCGAAACGCTTCAGGAATGGTTTCCTTCTCGATCGTCGCCGCGGCGGTGACGACACGCTCGCGCATGTGCACGATCAGGACCTTCGAATCGAATGCCTTGGCCAGCCCCGTGACCACCGGGCCGTTTTCGGTTGCATCTTCCGAGCCGCCGACCGCAACAAGGATCTTCGAGAACATTCGCCCCCCTTTGGTTGGAACTTCGATACGCCGCGAATTATCGGCTTACGATCGCCGCGCAGATGGCTGGTCGCGTCGCGCAGTTCCGCACTGAGCTGAAGAATCGACGAGTCGATTGGGAGTCCTACCTCAAGGCCAACTCCGGTCTTCCCGGCCCGCGCGCGAATCTCGAGCTCGTGGAGGCGGTCGGCGAAGAAGCGGATGCCGACCTACTCTGGCGCCTGTCCGCGTCGAGCGACGAATTCCTCGCTCTTTGCGGGACCGCGGGACTGGGACGCCTGGCGATCGACGACCGTGACAAGGTGCTGCGCCGGCTGAATGAGCTCGCGTCTGATTCACGGTGGCGTGTGCGCGAGGGCGTTGCCATCGCGCTCCAGCGCGTGGGCCGCTCGAGCATGCCGGAGCTCATCGCGCACATGGAAACCTGGTCGAAGGAAGGACCTTTCGTGCAGCGAGCAGCAGCTGCTGCTCTGTGCGAACCCCCATTGCTCAAGAAGCCCGCCGAGGTGCGGCGCGTGCTCAAGATCCTCGACCGCATCACACGGTCGATGGCCGCGACACGCGACCGCAAGCAGGAGGGCTTTCGGGTGCTGCGCCAGGCGATGGGCTACTGCTGGAGCGTGGCCGCTGCGGCCGACCCGGAAGGAGGCCGGCTTCTCCTGGAGAAGTGGGTGCGCTCAACGGACCCGGACGTAGCCTGGATGATGAAGAGCAATCTCAGCAAGGCGCGCATGTCGGGGCCCTACTGGAAGCCGCTCTCGCCAAGATGAAGGCCGGGTACATCCAGGTCGATCTCGACCCAGAAGAGATCCTTGTTGACGAGGGCGGACAGCACGACGCCTCCGCCCAGGTCCTTCTCGTATGCGCGAAAGTCCATGCCAGCGATGTCGCTCCCGAATTGCATCCAGCCGCTCTGGACCATGCCCACACTGACCTCGTCATACAGCGCCGACGTATTCCCGATGTAGCTCACCGAAAGGGAAGGGCTCGTGCACAGCCAGCTGTTGTCAGGCCCATCGTTCTCCCAGGTGACGAGCGCGCTCTTGGGGTGCGTGGCGACCACGGGGTCGTACTTGAGCAGGTTGAAGCGTGCGTTGCCGGGGTCGCAGTGATTGCTCCACATGGTGCCGAAGAGGGCGTGCGCGGTGAGGCTGACGACCGCGATCAGCGTCATGGCGATTGCGGCGCCCAGGCGAAGCTGAAGATTGGTCATGCGCCGCCCGGTATAACAGGCGGGACCGGCGATTCAGCCGGCTTAGCGATTGGCGCCCCGCGAGGGATTCGAACCCCCGACCCTCTGCTTAGAAGGCAGATGCTCTATCCACTGAGCTAGCGGGGCTGAGCCGCCATTCCGGAGAGAATACGCGTGGGGGTGGTGCATGCCTGACACACTCGACCGGCTGAAGACGATCCTGGGCGAGGTTTCCGACCTTCATCGGGCCGGCGCCGTGCTCGACTGGGACCAGGAGACTTACATGCCGCACGGAGGCGTTCAGAACCGCTCGAAACAGCTCTCGACGCTAAGCGAGGTGGCCCATCGCCGATTCATCTCCGATGAGGTCGGCCGGCTCCTCGACGAAGCCGAAACGCAGGTGGCCAACCTGCCCTTCGACTCCGACGACGCCAGCCTCGTGCGCGTCACGCGCCGCGAGTACGAGCAGGATCGCAAGTTGCCGCCCGAGCTGGTCGCCGAGCTGACCCGCGCCGGCTCTACGGCCCGACCGTTCTGGCAGCAGGCGCGACGGGAGGCCAACTTCAGCCTCTTCGCGCCTTACCTCGAGAAGAACGTCGAGCTCAACATCAAGGTCGCACAGGCGCTCGGTTTCGAGAAGCGGCCCTATGACGCTCTGCTCAACCGGACCGAGCCAGGCCTGACGACCGACCAGCTCGAGGCCATCTTCGCCGAGCTCAAGACTGCGATCGTTCCGCTGGTCGCCGACATCAAGCGTCATGCGGATGCCGTCGACGACAGCGTCCTTCGTCGCGGTTTCGATCCCGACAAGCAGGTTAAGTACGCGCTGGAAACGGTCGCCAGGCTCGGCTACGACCTCGAGCGCGGACGTCAGGACATCTCCACGCATCCTTTCAGCATCGCCTTCGGCCCGGGCGACGTGCGCATCACCACTCGCGTCTCGCGCGATTTCTTCAACGAGTGTCTTTTCGGCTCGATCCACGAGGCCGGTCACGGGATGTACTTCCAGGGCGTTGGGCGCAACCTCGATCGCACACCGCTCTGGGATGGAGCCTCGCCTGGTGTGCACGAATCGCAGTCGCGGTTGTGGGAGAACCTCGTCGGTAGAAGCCTTGCCTTCTGGCATCACTTCTTCCCCGGCCTGCGCGAGACGTTCCCCGAGCCGCTCAAGGGAGTCGACGCCGAGGGCTTCTACCGCGCGGTCAACAAGTCGTACCCATCGTTCATCCGCGTCGAGGCTGATGAAGTCACGTACAACCTGCACGTCCTGCTTCGATTCGAGCTCGAGAACGACATGCTCGAGGGCAAGCTCAAAGTTCGCGACCTGCCCGAGGCGTGGAACGAGCTGTTCAAGTCATACGTCGGACTCGACGTGCCCAACGATCGAGAGGGCGTGCTGCAGGACATCCACTGGTCGTTCGTCGGGTTCGCCGAGTTTCCCGGCTACACGCTCGGCAACATCATCTCCGCGCAGCTGATGGAGAAGATCCGATCGGACATCCCCGAGCTCGACTTGCAGATCGAGCGCGGCGAGTTTGGAAACCTGCTTGGCTGGCTGCAGGAGCATGTCTATAAGCACGGGCGGAAGTTCACGCCTGGGGAGCTGCTCGAGCGAGTCACCGGTCGCGGCTTGACTCCGAAGCCGTGGATCGCGTACGTGCGCCAGAAGTACGGTTGGATATACGGCCTCGACCAGCTGGAGGCCGACGCCGTCTAGCCGAAATCCACCGGAGCTCGCGCCTCTCGGTTGACCTCGAGGCGGAAGATGTCCGGGCGCCCGTAATGACCGGCGACGTCCATGGTCCGCTTCGCCACGCTGGCGCGCTCGGGGTCGCAGTCGGCGTACAGAATTCCGTACTGCTTGGTCAAAGGGCCGGCGACGATGGTTCCGTCTGGCGCCACGATGACCGAGTCCCCCGGGTTGAACCACTCCTCCAGGTCTGGGAACACGCGAGCGCGCTGAGGGAAGTCGGTCGGGATGTCCTTGCCGCGCATAGCGGTGCCATTGCCCAGCACCCAGCAGCGACCTTCGAGCGCGATATGCCGCATCGTCGATACCCACGAACTGCCGGCGTCCCAGGTCGGCGCGACATACAGCTCGCAACCCTGCGCAAAGATCGAGAACCGCGCCAGCGGCATGTAGTTTTCCCAGCAGATCAAGCCGCCGACCCTGCCCGACGGCGTCTCGGTCACGCGCAGCCCGTGGGCGTCGCCGATCCCCCACACCATCCGCTCGGGGTTCGTCGGCATGAGCTTGCGGTGTCGGTTCATCACCTCACCGTCCGGCCCAATCAGAACCACGGTGTTGTAGAGCGTGCCCCGGCTGAAGTCCGAGTCGCGCTCATGAATGCCGATCGAGACCGTCTGCTTGAGACGTCGCGCCGCGGCCTCGATCGGTTTCAGGTGCCCAGCCTTCAGGTCGACTGCGTTCTCGAGCAGCCGGCCGTGGATCTCACTCGTCAGCGCGTAGTCCTCGCTCGGGCGCAGTCGCCAAAGCCATTCCGGGTAGCCTGGCAGCCACGCCTCCGGGAATGAGACCAGTCGCGCCCCGCCGGCGGCAGCCTCCTCCATGAGCTGAACGCCGCGCTTGATGGTCTTGTCGCGGTGAAGTGTGACTGGTGGATGCTGCACGACGGCGACGCGGTGCGGACTCGCGACTTTCTTCTTCGGCATGGCGCCATGTTGTCACCTATCCGGCGGTTGGAAAATCTCCCGCGCGACTGACCATGCTCGGCAGATCCTTGCCAAGCTGTTGGCCAAGCCAGCGTGAGCATTCGATCAGCGCATCCAGGTCGATGCCCGTCTCCACGCCCATTCCCCGCAGCAGGTAGACGAGGTCTTCGGTGGCGATG
>VBHX01000195.1 GCA_005879945.1 Chloroflexota bacterium
AAGGTGGCGCGCGCGGGTCCACGCCAGGATCGCCGTGAAAAAGGCCGCGAGGACGATCAGCTCAGAGAGCCGGAGAAAGAGCGGCAGCACGGCGACCGATGCCGCGCCTACAACGTGCGCGATCTGCCTCGTGGTTTCCGGGCCAAGCCCACATCGGAAACCGATCTCGACCGCGACCAGCAGACACGTTTGGGCAGCAGCCGTGATGACGAGCGCGATCGGTCTGACGTCCAACTGACTCCTCTCGACGGTACGATTTCCCCGCGCTGTAAGGGTCTGCAAAACGCGAATCGCAAACGTTACATAGCACTCGGGGCTGGGGCGCTCATCCTCCTGGCCCTTCTCGTGGGTGGTGTTGCTTGGGTCGGGACGCATATATTGCCTTGCGAACTTTGCTCGGTGCCGCGAAGCCCATTGCATCATCACCGGCACGGGCTGGGGTGTTCTTGGCGTCGTTGGCCTTGTAGCCGCGGTGATGCACCTCGATTGGCTTCACCCAATCTGGAATGCCTTTGTGATCGTGGCCGTGGCCGGACACGGTTTCGAACTCCTGTGGGCAGCAACTCGGGGCACTCATCTCTTGCGCCTTTGACCGCGGACGTCTGGAAGGTTTCGGAGATGACAAGTCAACAGGACCGCCATTCAGCAGCCTGGCCTGGCGCGCGTCCTCTCATGAACGAGGGCTGATAGAGTCCGCTCGTGCCAGACGTACCGAACGAGGGCTTTTTTGGCGAAAGGGCTGCGTCGGTCTACGACGAGCGCGCTGCCGATATGTTCGACCCGGCGGTGCTAAGGCCGGTCGTGGACCTGCTCGCGGACCTGGCGGGCCACGGCCCGACGTTGGAGTTCGGGATAGGCACAGGTCGGATCGCGCTTCCACTCGCACAGCGCGGTGTGCGTGTCATTGGGATCGATAACTCGGAAGCGATGGTGGCTCGGTTACGCGCAAAACCGGGAGCCGCGGATATCAATGTCACCATCGGTAATTTCGCCACAACCCGCGTGGACGGCGAGTTCACGCTCGTCTATCTGGTCTTCAATACGATCTTCAATCTGGTGACGCAGGAAGAGCAAGTCGCGTGCTTCCAAAACGCCGCCGTGCATCTCGATAGTGGCGGGCGGTTCGTGAATGAGACGCATGTGCCCGACTTACAGCGCTTACCACTCGGCCAGACGATCATCCCCTACCGTGCCGAACCGGAAGGGCTTTCCTTCGACGTCTACGACGTCGTAACACAACGGTTCAGCTCCCAGCACTACGTCTTTGCCGAAGACCGTTGGGCCGGGTGGCAGCGTGAGCCGTTTACAAGCCTCAGTCGCGCCCACGTCTCCGTCTATCAAAAGCCCTGACTCTTTTTCACGTAGTGCGCATTCGCGACGAAACTGGCCGCCGAGTCAAGCTGGTGGCCCGATCCAGGCAGCCATCGCTATTCTCAATCGCGGCGATTTACCTACGAACGCCATACTCGACGTGACCTGCTGAGCTAACCTCACCTCAGCCACGAGGGCATGTCGTCTGATCCGCGGAGGGGTCGCGCGTCCTTTCATATGTGAAACGGGAGCGAAGCTGCCTCAGAAGTGTGTGCACCGCTACCGGTAGGCTAAGTGCCAATGTCGCTTGAAAACCTCTGGGTTATGGCCGTCCAGGTCGATACTGCCAGCGCAGAGGAGCGTGAGCGAATTGCGCGTTCTGTAGAGGGCCGAGTCCCCTTTCACAGCGACTGGATCCTACTCAGCACCTGTCACCGCGTGGAGCTTTACGGATTCGGTGCTATGCCCGAAGTTGATCCGCGTCTACACGTAAAGACGGACAAGGACACCGTGCAACACCTGATCCGGGTCGCTACCGGCTTGGAGAGTGCGATTGTGGGCGAGGACGAGGTCCTCCATCAGGTGCGGCTGGCCTTGCGGAACGCCCGCGCAACGCGGGCATTGGATGGCAGGCTCCAGCGCCTATTCGAAACCGCCATCGCTGCCGGCCGTCGTGCTCGCGCCGGGCGCACAGCCTCGAGCGGTAACCTCGCGCAGAGAGCGGTGGCCTGGCTGGACCAGCGCTCGAGGCTATCGGGGCATACCGTCCTGGTCGCCGGGGCTGGCCGTATGGGGTCGTCCCTGGCTCATGCTGCGAGAGTTGCGGGTGCTGACGTGACCATCGCAAGCCGCGACGAGAGCAGGGCCCGCCGACTGGCCCGGGTTTACGGGGGTCGGGGCGTCGATCTCGCCGGTGGTGCAGAGCTTGCACCTAAGAGCAGCGCCGTCGCGGTTGCTCTCGCCGGCGAATGGCGCGAGCTTCAGCCCTGGGAAGGCGAGGCGCCGCCGATCGCCGACATTTCCGCGCCCACCGCCATTCCCGCTGCGGTTAGGGCTCGCCTCAACAAGGACTTTCTTGGCATCGATGACCTAAACCTCCGCGTGCAGCCTCTTCCACGCGCTTACATGGCGGCCGCAGATCGATTAGTAAGCACCAAGACGCTTGAATACGTCACGTGGCTCGACGGTGGCAAGCGAGGACAACCCGGGACGCGGCCCACCAGCAACAGGTTAGGCCTCGCATCCAAGGACCCCACCTTAGGTTCATCGCGACGCTAACGTCGCGATTGGAAGTCACATGACCAGGCGCAGCGACAGCGCCGCCTGGCGCGACCGAGCCGCCAAGCTCTTCCCAGGCGGAGTCAACAGTCCAGTCCGAGCATATCGGGCAGTCGGCGGCGAACCGCCGATCATGGTGCGGGGCCAGGGACCGTTCGTCTGGGACGCTGACGGCGACCGCTACATCGATTACGTCGGCGCGTTCGGTCCACTCATGCTTGGCCACGCGAATCCGAGGGTCGTTGAGGCAATCCGCAAAGCCATCGAAGCGGGCGGCTCATTCGGGGCCACCAGCCCTCTGAGATCCGGCTTGGCGAACTGATAAGTTCGCGGATGCCATCCATCGAGCGTCTCAGATTCGTCAACAGCGGTACGGAGGCTGCCATGAGCGCGCTTCGCGTCGCTCGGGCCGCGACAGGTCGCGATCTGGTTGTCAAGTTCGAGGGTGGCTACCACGGTCATGCTGACTCACTGCTGGTTGAAGCCGGCTCCGGCGCTGCCACGCTGTCAATCCCGGGTAGCGCCGGAGTCGCTGCGTCAGTGGCGGCGCAAACGCTCATCGCGACTTACAACGATTTGAGCTCGGTAGCCGCACTTCTCGAGAGGTATGCAGGCATGGTTGCGGCGGTCATCGTCGAACCGATCGCCGCCAACATGGGTGTCGTCACGGCGGCACCCGGCTTCCTCGCCGGACTGCGCGAGCTGACCAATCAGGCTGGCGCTTTACTCATCTTCGACGAGGTGATCACTGGCTTTCGGGTGGCTCCTGGCGGCGCGCAGGAACTCTATGGTGTGCGGCCTGACCTGACGGTTCTGGGCAAGATCATCGGCGGTGGCCTCCCGGTCGGTGCGTATGGCGGGCGCGCCGATCTACTCGACCTGGTCGCGCCCGCCGGCCCTGTCTACCAGGCTGGGACGCTATCCGGACACCCGGCGGTGATGGCAGCCGGCGAAGCAGCCCTCCTCGAATTGACCCCCGACGTCTACGCAGGGATTGAGGCGCGCGGGGACCGCCTCGAGGAGGGTCTGCGAGGTGAGGGGATGAGCGTGGCTCGCGTGGGCTCGCTGCTCACACTCTTCTTCCGCGGCAAGCGACCGACCAATTTTCGCGAAGCCAAGCAGTGTGACAGCGAAGCGTTCGGGCAGTTCTTCCGGCGGATGCGAGACAGAGGTGTACTGCTGCCCCCTTCGCAGTTCGAAGCCTGGTTTATCTCTGCGGCACACGATGACACGGCAATCGATGCGACCCTCGAGGCAGCTCGGGAATGACGTCCTTGCGGTGCCGTCGAGCGGATTGGCCTCTCGAAGGTACTGCTTGGCCGCCCGGTCAATCCGGAGTAACTTGCTATTGACGGGAAGCAATGGGAAGGCAGGTCCAGACCGATGCCTAGTTATCTCTTGGTTGCTAATGAGACTGCCGAGAGCCGGGAAATGCTGGATGCCGTAGCCGAGATCAACGCACGCGATCCAGACGCTGAGTTCGTGATCGTCATCCCAGCTACCCCGCTCAACTTGCTCCAGCAGTTCGAGGGCACTGCGAAATCTGCACGACAGTTGGCCGCGCAGCGAGCCCAGAGCACTCGCCGACAGCTGGAGAGCCTGGGGATGCGCGTCCGGTCGACACGAATCGGCAATTGGGACCCATTCGTTGCGATCGAAGAAGAGCTGGTCAATGACAAGTACGATGCAATCGTCCTATCGACGCTACCGCCGGGCGCCTCCCGCTGGCTCCGAATGGATCTACCGTCCCGCGTTGCCCGTCGCCACCCTGAAATCAGACTGGTCCACGTCGTTTCCCGATCGGCGACGAGAGCCTCGGAGTCGCCGAAGTAATCGCAGCCGTAATTGCCGATGCTCAGCAGCACTCGGCGAATTCGGGACGCCGTTTCTAAACGGGCTGCAGCGATTTGTTAACCGCAAGGTTCAGGGTTCGAATCCCTGCTCCGGAGCCAAATCTGAATACGAGTTCGTCCGATCGCGTGCATTGAAAGCGTGACTTGAGCGCAACTTGGGTCGGCTCTCTTTGCGGGTAGCGGATGGTCGGATCTATGGATCTATTTCGTCGGCCTTCCATTGGCCCAGCGCCGCTTGGGATTTGACCTTGTTCTGGCCTCGGGTCGTACTTGAATTCCTGAGCGCCGGCCGAACGACGGCCTTAACACTCTGCGGATCGCGGGCGGCGGTCAGGGCTTGCTCCACATCGGCAAGACCGTATTCGCTGGTCACCAGGTCGTCGAGGGTGACGCGCCCCGAGGCGACGAGAGCAATTGCGGTCGGCCATGTATTGGCATAGCGGAATGTCCCGGTAATGAGCAGCTCGCGCTGCTGGATGACCCCTAGAGGCAGCCTCAATTCATCCGCGCCCATCCCGACGAGCACAACCGACCCCGCTGGCCGAACCAAACGCGCTCCAGCATCGACGGCGGCCGATGAACCCGAGCAGTCGATGAATGCATCGAACCCGCCGCGGACGTTGTCAGAGCCCGCGACCGCAATTTCCGTGGCGCCACTTGCCAAGGCCGACGACAGCCGGCTCCGGTTGACGTCAGTCACCGCGATCCGAGTCGCGCCCGTGGCGTGTGCAACCTTGGCTGTGACCAGGCCGACTGGCCCCGCCCCTGCGATCAACACCGAACTCCCGATCTGAGTGCCGGCTTTGCGATTTGCCCAGATGCCGACTGAAAGGGGCTCGAGCAGCGCGGCGGCGTTGTCACTGATTTCGTCGGGCACCGCAAAGGCGAGCTCCGACCTCACCGCGACGAATTCGCACAGCGTCCCGTCGACCGGAGGCGTGCCGTGGAATCTGATGTTCGGACACAGGTTGTATGTGCCGGTCCTGCACTGATCGCAGCGACGGCATGGTTGGCCCGGTTCGATGGCGACACGTTCGCCTACTCGCGCTGGAGACACTCCTTTGCCGACTTCGACAATCTGACCGGACGTTTCGTGTCCCAGGATCAACGGACTGCGGACCACGAAATCGCCAATGCGGCCGTGCTCGTAGTAGTGGACATCAGATCCGCAAACTCCTACTGACAGAATCCGAACGAGCACCTCGCCTTCCGTCGGAGTTGGCATCCGGCGCTGTTCAATTCGAAGATCGCGTGGCGCGTGCAGGACCGCTGCGGTCATCGTGCCGCTTGGTCGACCTGGACGACTGAGACTTGCTGCGGACATGGTGGCCTCCGGGCCGGCGCGCATCAATCGCCCTGGGGAGGTCTCCAGGCGACTCCGGCCTAGCCCACTATGCCACAGGCTCCACACTCAAGTCGGCAGCTCCGCTCCGCGCGCGTCACTTATATGTCGGCCGCGTCATGCTTGAAGGTTAGTCATGCACGAATTGCTCGAACCAACATTTACCGATGTGCTGGACGCCGCGCGGCAAATCCGCGGCTACCTCCAGCCCACCCCGCTGAGACACTATCCGGCGCTTGGCCGCCTCGTCGGCGCCGAAATCCACGTCAAGCACGAAAACTACAACCCGACGGGAGCCTTCAAAGTGCGGGGTGGCATCAACCTCGTCAGCCGGCTCACGAGCGATGAACGGGGACGAGGCGTGATTGCCGCTTCAACTGGAAACCATGGTCAGTCAGTTGCCTATGCCGCGCGCCTTTTCGGAGTGAGCGCAATCATCTGCGCGCCGGAAAACTCGAACCCGATCAAGGTCGAATCCATGCAGGACCTCGGGGCCGAAGTGATTTTGATGGGCGAGCGGTATGACGATGCTCGGCTCAACGCCGCCCGGCTCGCCAAAGAGCACGGCTACCGATATATCCATTCGGGCGACGAACCTCTACTCATCGCTGGTGTGGGCACGCACACGCTGGAGCTGCTGCTGGAGCAGCCTCATACCGAGGTTGTCATTGTGCCCGTAGGCGGTGGGTCGGGGGCTGCCGGCGCATGCGTCGTCGCCAAAGCGGTGAATCCGCGAATCGAGGTCGTCGGAGTCCAGTCCGAGCAGGCGCCGGCGGCCTACTTGAGCTGGAAGAACCGCGAGCCCCGTGAGGCGCCTAACCGGACTCGTGCTGAAGGCCTCGCTACGGGAGCGCCGTTCGAACTGCCTCAACGCATACTGCGCCGACTGCTTGACGATTTCGTACTCGTTACTGACGAAGAGATCGACGGCGCCACCGCGTTGATGATCGAAACGACGCGAACCTTGGTCGAGGGCGCTGGTGCAGCTTCGCTGGCGGCCGCACTCAAATTAAGGGAGCGTCTCAAGGGTCGCAATGTGGCTCTGATTTGCAGCGGGGGCAACATCAGCCCTGCGCAACTCACACAATTATTCCAGCGTGCCTGATCTGGTTCGAATCCCCCGCTCCGGAGCGAAAATGTATTCGAAAGTAGGGTTTTTGGTCCTGGGAAAGAGTGCGTCCCGTGGAATTTACACGCGATCTTTTCAGGGTCAACCCGATGTTTGTAGTCATGTGCAGCCACGGCGACTGCGGACCTATTGACACCTCAACCCGCGGGGCCGATAGTCGAGATGACGGCGATGCCACGGGAGGCACCGAGCTCCAAGAAAACGTTGTAGGAGGCGGAGGCATGGAGCGGACGCTGTACGAACGACTTGGTGGCATTGAGGCCATCACGGCGGTGGTCGAAGACTTCAGGGACCGGGCAGCTGCAGATGACCGGATAAACCTGAAGTTTGCGAGGACGGACATTGCCCGGTTGACAAAAATGCTCATCGATCAGATCTGCGAAGCCACCGGTGGTCCTTGTCGATACGGTGGACGCAGCATGAAGGAAGCACATGCGGGGATGAACGTGACGAAGGGTGAGTTCGACGCGCTGGTCAACGATCTCGTCGCCACGCTGAAGCAACTCAAAGTCCCCACAGCCGAACAAGGCGAGCTTCTTGCGATCCTCGGCCCGCTCAAGCCGGACATTGTTGAGGTGGACTCGAACGAGGTTGGAACGCCACTTCCCGACGCGTTCCGACCCGCGCAAGCGTTGAGCACGTAAAGCCTCAAGTCCGGATCCGCGGGAGCTTCAACTCGCTGCCTTGCAACCTGCCAAGCGGAACTTCCGCCAGTTTAGTCCGCCTACGGACGATTCTCGAATTAACATGAGGGCCC
>VBHX01000102.1 GCA_005879945.1 Chloroflexota bacterium
GAGACCCCTCGCTCGCGCAGGAGGCGAAAGGCGAAGTCCCGAGCCGCCAGCCGGCTTCGAGAGATGTCGGCCATGCAGTAGAAGGCGCCCGTGGGCTCATTGATGAGCATGTTCGCCTCTCTCAGGATGTCCACGACCACGTCCCGGCGGTGCCGGTAGGCCGCGACCATCTCGCCGACGCAGTCCTGCGGGCCGTCGAGAGCGGCCTCGGCGGCCACCTGGCTGATGGTCGAGACGCACGAGGAATTGGACTCGAGGACCTTGGTCGCGGTGTCGATCAGCTCCTCGGAGCCGGCAACGTACCCGAGGCGCCAGCCGGTCATCGAGTACGTCTTCGAGAACGTGAACACGCTGGCGATGCGCGGGTCATCCGGCGCCAGCGATGCGGGGCTGGTCCAGGTGCCGTCGAGAATGATCTGGTCGTAGCACTCGTCGCTGAGCAGCCACAGGTTGTGGCGCTGGGCGATCTCGACGAGCCGCTCGATTGTGCCCTTTGGATACACGGCCCCCGTCGGGTTGTTGGGGCTGTTGATGAGGAGCATCTTCGTGCGCGGAGTAATGAGGCCCTCGAGCGTGTCCAGGTCCGGCTGAAACCCGGCGGCCTCTGAGCACGGATAGAAGAAGCCTCGCGCACTGACCCACGTGAGCATCAGCCGGGTGTTCGGCCAGCCCGGGTCCGGCATCAGCACCTCATCTCCCGCTTCGAGCACCGCGCCGTACACAGCCGCGAGCGCGCCAACGCCACCGGGTGCGCATGCGATGCGATCCGGCGTCACGGTGATTCCGTTCACTTGCTGCAGCTTGTGCACCAGCTTCTCGCGCAGCGAGATCAGCCCCTGCGTGTGCGTGTAGAACGTCTTGTTCTCGTCGATCGCGCGTTTCCCGGCCTCGCCGATGTGCTTGGGGGTCGGGAAGTTGGGCTGACCGACATCGAGCCGGATCGATCCTGGCGTGCGCAGCGCCTCGTTGGAGATCTCGCGGATGCCCGAATGCTCGGCCTCGGCCGGCAGATGAGAAAGGGAAGGCAAAGATGGCCGAGTCATTGGTATGAATCGTAAGGGGCGCTGGCCAGCTACCCGCCCGTGTCGCGCCGCATCACGATGAGATGTATCCCGAAGAACCGCATGATCAAGTTGGCCACTGACGTGGTGCGGCGAAAGTAAGGCGGATATGCAGCCTGCTCGAGACGCCGGAAGCCGAAGCGTTTGTAGTAACCCTCGAGCTCGCGGCGGCAGGACAGATGGAGGACGACGCCGGCCTCGCGAGCCAGGAGCTTACTGATGACCGCTGTCCCGATGCCCTCGCGTTGCCGACCTGGGATGACGGCGATGGATGCCAGCTCACGGCTGCCATCGCGGTGCGACTTGACCTGGCCCACCCCAATGACCTGTCCAGCGTCCTCGGCCACCACGAAGTTTGGCCACTGAAGGTTCATAGGAGGAAGACGCGCTTTCCTGATCTGACTGCGGATCGTGCGTTGGTCGGCCTCGGTCGCGGGTCGGATGGTGGATGGCATCCTGGCGCCAGTAGACTATCCCGGGGTCCCGCCAACCCAGCCTAAAGAATGCAGCACGCCCCCAAAACCTTCGTCCACCTCCACAACCACACCGAGTACTCGCTGCTCGATGGGGCCAGCCGTATCCCCGCCATGGTCGCCCGGGCGGTCGAGCTTGAGATGCCGGCGATCGGGATCACCGACCACGGCGTCATGTACGGCGCCATCCACTTCTACAAGGCGTGCAAGGAAGCGAGCATCAAGCCGATTGTGGGCTGCGAGGTGTACGTCGCACCCCGGTCGCGGCTGATGCGCGAGGGCCGCGTCGACCGCGATCCCAGCCACCTTACTCTGCTCGCCGCGAACCAAGATGGCTACCTGAACCTCATGAAGCTCTGCACGGTGGGGCAGATGGAGGGGATGTACTACAAGCCTCGAATTGACAAGGAGATCCTGGCCGAGCATTCCGCCGGGCTCATCGCCCTGTCCGGGTGCCTGCAGGGCGAGATCGCCGGGCGGATTGTCGACAACGACCTCGAGGGCGCAAAAGAGTCGGCGGCCACGTTCCGCGACATATTCACCAAAGACCGCTTCTTACTCGAGGTCCAGCGGCACGGCATCGAGAAGCAAGATCGTGTCAACGAGGCGCTGACCGGCTTCGGCAAGGAGTTCGGCCTGCGGTTGTGCGCGACCAACGATCTCCACTACGTCCACCGCCACGACTCCGACGCGCACGATGTTCTGCTTTGTTTGCAGACCGGCGCGCGGTTCAACGATCCGAACCGCTGGCGCTTCTCGACCCAAGAGAACTACCTGAAGACGCCGGAAGAGATGGCCACGACGTTCGCCGACCTGCCCGACGCGCTTGCTAGCACCCTCGACGTGGCCGACATGTGCGACCTCAAGCTGCACCTGGGGGCCACGCTGCTGCCTCCATTCGACGTTCCCGACGGGTTGTCACCCGACCAGTACCTCACGAAGTTGGTGGCCGACGGCCTGAAGTGGCGCTACAACGGCGAGCCGAGCCCTGCGCGCGACCGCGCCAATCAAGAGCTCGAGGTCATCAAGGCCACCGGCTACGCGTCGTACTTCCTGATCGTTTGGGACTTTTACAACTTCGCGCGCAAGCACGAGATCGTGGTCGGGCCGGGCCGGGGCAGCGCCGCGGGCAGCCTCGTCTCGTACTGCCTCGGCATCACCAACCTCGATCCGCTGCAGCACGGCCTGATCTTCGAGCGCTTCCTCAACATCGACCGCGTGTCGATGCCCGACATCGACTGCGACTTCTCAGTGGAGGGCCGCGAGAAGGTCATCAAGTACGTCTCCGAGAAGTACGGGACGGATCGCGTGGCGCAGATCATCACCTTCACGACCATGGCCTCGAAGGCGGCAATTCGCGACGTGGGGCGCGTGCTGGAGGTGCCGCTGCGTGACACCGACAGGCTGGCAAAGCTCGTTCCGGTTTGGCAGGGGCGCTCGAAATCGCTCGACGACGCGATGAAAGAGGTCCCCGACCTCCGCGAGGCGTACGAGTCGAACGAGGAGCAGAAGCGATTGATTGACGTCGCTCGCGCTCTGGAGAACGTGAGCCGCAATGTCAGCACCCACGCCGCCGGTGTCGTAATCGCGCCGGAGCCCCTGGTGCGCTACACGCCGTTGCAGTTCGGCCCGAAGAGCGATGCGGTGATCACCCAGTACGACATGAAGGCCGTCGGAGACATCGGCCTGCTGAAGATCGACTTCTTGGGCCTGCAGAACCTCGACATCATCGCCACCTGCCTGCGTTTGGTTCGTGAGCTCCGCGGAATCGAAGTCGACCTCGATGCAGTGCCCTTCGACGATGCCAAAACGTTTGAGCTTTTGTCCACAGGCGACACGCATGGCGTATTCCAGCTCGAAGGTGCGGGCATGCGCCGGATGTTGATGGACATGCGGCCGCAGTCGTTCGCGGACGTGTCGGCCGCGGTGGCGCTGTTCCGCCCGGGCCCGATGGTCAACATCCCCGCCTTCATCGCGCGCAAGCAGGGACGTGAGCCCATCGAGTACATGCACGAGCGGCTGGAGCCGATCCTGCGCGAGACGTACGGCGTGATGATCTACCAGGAGCAGGTGATGATGGCCGCGCGCGAGCTGGCCGGGTTCACAATGAGTGAAGCTGACATCCTGCGGGCCGCGATGGGGAAGAAGGACAAGCCCAAGATGGCCAAGCAGCGGACGAAGTTTGTGGCGGGTGCGGTCGAGCGCGGGATCGCCACGTCGACCGCGGAGACACTGTTCGATGGCATCGCGAAGTTCGCCGAGTACGGATTCAACCGCGCGCACTCGGCAGCATATGGAGTGATCGCTTATCAAACGGCTTATCTAAAGGCCAACTATCCGCTCGAGTACATGACCTCGCTTTTGATCCACATGGAGGGGTCGGCGGACAAGGTGGCGACGGCGATCGTTGACTGTCGCATCCGTGGCATCGAGGTGCTGGCGCCGGACATCAACCGCTCCCGCGCGGACTTCTCGATCTCTGACGGGCGCGTTTTGTTTGGTTTGGCCGCGATCAAGAACGTCGGGTCACACGCCGTGGAATCGATCGTCGCTCTGCGTGAAGCGGACGGTCCGTTCAAGTCGCTCGAGGATCTCTGCGAGCGCACGACGGCGATCCAGGATGTGAACCGTCGGGTGCTCGAGTCGCTGGTGCAGTCGGGGGCGTGCGACACGCTGGGCGAGCGGGCGCGGCTGGGTTACGTCCTGGAGCATGCGATCTCGCGCGCTGAGCGGGCGCGGCGCGATCGCGAGTCGGGCCAGACCTCGCTGCTCGACATGGTCGGCTCGGAGGAGGTGACCGCGGACGATTACGGACTCGCGATCGACGTCGCCCCGATGGCCGGCGAGGAGAAGCTGCGGCTGGAGAAGGAGCTGCTTGGGCTGTACCTGTCGGACCACCCTCTGCGGCGAATCTCGGCGGAGCTGGCGAAGCTGGCGGACGCGCAGGCGGTGGAGGTCACGAGCGCGCTGCAGGATACAGAGGTGCGGGTGGCCGGCCTGGTGCGCGAGGTGCGGCGCGTGGTCACGCGTAAGGGGCAGATCATGGCCTATGCGACGCTGGAGGACCTGACGGGAACGGTGGATGTGGTGCTGTTCCCGCGGGTGTTCGAGCAGACTCGTCTGCTTTTCGAGCCGGACAAGGTCGTGGTGGTGGCGGGGAAGGTGGACGCGCGGGCGGGGAGCACTCGCGCGACCGGGGCATCCTCATCGCCGGTCGAGCCGGAGATGGAGGCCGAGGTCGAGACGGCGTCAGTGGTGGCAGACATGGCCTGGCTGTGGGACGACCCGGAATGCCTACCGGTGGCGCGCCGGCAGCTGCTGCACGTGCGGGTGCCGAGCGGCGACAACGGGTTGGCTGAGAGGCTGGAGGCTGTGCTCGCGCGCCATCCAGGGAGCGACGAGGTGGTGCTGCACGTAGTGGTCGGCAGCCGGGAGGTGACCGTCCATGCCGATCGCTATCATGTCCAGGCCGGTGCGGCCTTGGCCGCCGAGCTCGACGAGATCGTCGGTCCCGCGTCGACGCGGCTGGAGACGGTGCGGCCGAAGGCGCAGTCCAATGGCAACGGCCGTGGCAAGCCGAGCTGGAAGAACTAGACGAGATAGAGGAGAAAGAGGGGTTGGAGATGAGCGGAGACGAGGATGCCGCCAACGGCCGCTACGTGGTCGTGAAGGCGCTGGAGGATGGGGTGGTGATCATGGGCCTGACGCGCGGCAAGGACACGCGCTCGCACCACTCGGAGCGGCTGGACGCGGGCGAGGTGCTGGTCGCGCAGTTCACCGAGCTCACGGCGGCGATCAAGATTCGCGGGCGGGCGGAGATTCTGACCGACGTGGGGAAAGTGGAGTCAGGATCTTAGTCCCCCTCTCCCTGCACGGGAGAGGGTCGGGGATAGGGGCTCGAGCTAGGTTTGGACGGGGAAGCCGGCGGCCTTCCAGGCCTGGAACCCACCGATGAGGTCAGTCGCGTTCACCAGGCCGATGTCCTGGAGCGACGCGGCGGCGAGGCTCGACGAAAAGCCTTCGGCGCAAACAACGATGACCCGGATCTGGTGATCGGTAGCCTGCTCGATCCGAGAGGGCGATTTCGGATCGAGGCGCCACTCGAGGACGGTCCGGTCGATGACGATCGCGCCGGGAATCTCACCCTGCCTGGCGCGCTGGGCCTCGGTCCGGGTGTCGACGAGCAGGGCGCCGTTTGCGAGCTCGGCGGCGGCTTCCTTAGGCTCAATCCGGACGAGCTTCCGCCGGGCCTGTTCTAGGACTTCGTCGATGGTCGGGGACATGGCGTTGCGGCGAGTGTAGCTGCCCTGGCCCGATAGAATCTTGTGGCTGCGGCCCCGCCCACGTAGCTCAGGCGGTAGAGCATTTCCTTGGTAAGGAAAAGGTCCCCGGTTCGAATCCGGGCGTGGGCTCCAAGTTCAATTACACGGTTTCCTTGCATCTTCTCGGTGATTTCTTCTCTCCAGATGCCTGCGATGCTATGGATGGCACCTTGGGTGGCGCTGTCTGCGCGGCGGCTGCACAACGTCTGAGGCCGACGAAGCGCCGCGTTTTGGCGAGGCGGGCGGATACGTGAGGTCGCAGGAGGACACCACGCCGGCCGCCATCGAGTTCGTGAGGACACGCAAGGAGCCGGGAGGTCACGCGAGGATAAGGCCGACATGGTTCGGGCCCCCGGGTTCAAATCCCGTCCCCCCGACCAGCCCTGGTGAGTTCAGGGTCTGCTAGTACGTCGGACAAAACCTAAATAGCGTCGGCGTATTACTGCAGCAACGACTGCAGCAGTCGGCACGCTGGCAGTGCGAATGTGAGCTCCGGCA
>VBHX01000103.1 GCA_005879945.1 Chloroflexota bacterium
AGTTCTGCGACGGGCAGAATGGCGGGAATGACTCGGCGAGTGCGTAGATCAGGACCAATCCGGACACCACTGGCAGGATGGCGTGCCACAGCCAGTTGAACTCAGAGCGGCGCTCGCGCCAGTAGTAAACGAAGACGCCGACGTTGGCCATGAGGTAGACAAAGGAGACGCCAAGAACCAGGACCAGGCCCGTCAGAAGGAAGAACGCGACGTCGGGGTGAAACCAGGCGCCGGCGATAAGTCCGGCCGCCAGCGAGAGGCTGAGCTGGGCGAAGATGGCATTGGTCGGCGTCTTGTAGACGGGATGGACTTTCGCGAAGAGCTTCGGGAACGCTCCGTTCCGGCCCATGCCATACCACATCCTCGTGCTGACGTTTGCGGTGGCGAGGGTCACCGCCAGTGTCGAGGACATGAAGGCGATCAGGATGAGCCACCAGCCTCCGCCCCAAACGTTGCGCGCGAGAGCCAGACCTGGCAGGTCCGGGGAGCCGATGATGCCCTTGATGTTGTCGACCCCGAATCCAGTGATGATTCCCCAGTAGGTGAACACCAGGAAGACGCCGAGGATGATGATCGAGAGCAGCACCGAGCGGGGCACGTTGCGCTTGGGGTCTTTGGTTTCCTCCGCAAGCGGGGCTGCCGCCTCCCAACCGGTCAAGCCCTGCACAGCCAGCACGATCGCCAGTGTGAATCCCGAGAGGCCGAAGGCCGTGCCCACCCCGATATTGGCAGGGTTGAATACCGACAGCGAGACGCCACCAGGTCCGGGCTTGGCAAAGCCCGTCACCGCCAGCGCAAGCACGATTACGATTTCGGCGCCGCCCGTGACCAGAAGCGTCCGCGCCGAAAGCTCGATGCCGCGATACTGAAGGGCGGCGACGAGCGACGCCCCCACAATGACCGATACCCACCACAGCCAGGGAACATCCCAGCTGTAGCTGGTCTTCAGCTCACCTGCGGCGATGAAGCCGAAGAACCCACAGACGACCCCACCGGCCATCGGCGAGTAGAGGATGAACATCCACGAAGTAAGGAACCCGGCGCGGGCGCCCAGCGCGCGGCTCACGTAGGTGTAGTAGCCGCCTGCCGAGGGCAGCTGCCTCGAGAACTGGATCAGCGTGTTGCCGAGCATGAGCACGACCACGACGCCGAGTAGATACGCCAGTGGCGCCGTTAGGCCGGACAAGGTAACCAGGAACTGAGTGAAGAAAAGGGCGGCGATTGCAGGAGCGATGTGCGTGATCGCCTGCATGGTCACGGCGACGAGTCCGAGGCTTTCCGGCTTGAGCTCCGTTTGAACCCGGCTGGCAGACGATGCGGCCATTACTGTTTCCCCTCCCGAATTGAGCACGTCAGAAGACTGCAGGATCTTGCAGCCTCGCCACGATCGTGGAGCAAGTATGGGTGCGCCCGCCGTTTTGTCAAGGGGGTGCTTGGAACGCGTTGCGTCAAGCCGCGAGGTAGGCGCGGTAGGTGGCGATGTACTCGCTGATTCCTTCCCGGAGCGATGCATATCGCGGCGTCCAGCCCAGCTGCGCCTTCGCGTTTTCGATCGAGATCACCCCGCGAAACGAGGCTTCGATTTCGTCCTCGGCCGTCATCGCGTCGGCTACCTCGATGCTGCTGCCCGGCACGAGCTCGGCGACGAGCTTGGCCGCCTGTGCGGCGGTGATCAGCGGTTGGCCGGTTGCTGCATAAAAAATCCTGTCGGCCCCGAGCGTGCAGTCGACAACCCGAACTGTGAGCGTGGCGACGTCGAGCACGTGAGTGTAGTCGCGCGGAAGACGGCCCCCCGACGGGACGCTCACGCGTTCGCCCCTCACGGCGGGCTCGACGAACTGCTTCATGTAGTTGGCCGAATGCCACTGCATGCCGAATCCGTAGACGGCTGAGGGCCGGATGATGCGAACGTCGAGCCCCGAAGCCTGCTGGTATGCGAACCCGAACAGCTCTCCGGCTGCTTTGGAGGCGCCATACGCACCGCTGCCGGGTCCCTGCCGAGCAAGGATGATGGGATGCGCCGCGTCGATCGGTTGGTACTGGATCGGCGGGAGCACGCCGATCGAAGAGAAATCCACCACGCGGCCGACGCCAGTACGGCGGGCCGCCTCGAAAACATTGACTGTGCCGACAAGGTTGGTCTGGAAGGCACGAAACGGATGGCGATAGAGGTCCGCAACGTCCACGTTGCTCGCGGCATGCACAACAGTCTTGGGACGTAACCGGCCGAAAACGTCCAGGAGCTGCGGCAGGTCTTCAACGGACGCGATCTCGCTTGCATAGCGACCCGCGTAATCGCGCAGGGCGAACTGCATGTCAGGGGTTGGCGGTCGGCCTCTCGTCACAACGACCACCTCTCGCCCCAGGTCGACCAGCGCTCGCGTGACATATCCGCCGATGAAACCGAGGCCGCCAGTGACGACGATGGGTCCCAAGCCCGCAATCAGCCGCGTCGCGCAGCTTTGAGCACAGCGCGTGCGGTCGCTTCGTCAGTCACGAGGACGTTCATGCATCCTGCCCTCAGCGCGCCAAGGATCGCGTCGCGCTTCTCCAGCCCGGCTGCCATCGCGACGACCAGCGGGATCCGCTTCAGCTCGGCCCATTCGATCGCGATCAGGCGGTCGTCGAGCACGTGAACAGGCTCGCCCTCCGGTGTGAAGAAGCGCGTGCACATGTCCCCCACGGCGCCGGCCGCGAGCAGCCGTTTCCTGTCCTTGGGCGAGATGTGTCCGTAGCGGATGAGAGGCGCACCCTCGTCAAGGGTGCCGATGCCCACGAGCGCAATGTCTCTTGAAGCGGCCGACTCCAGCGCCGCGCGGATGGATCCGTCGCGGAGCATCGCGTCTTTGATGTCGGGCGAGTCCACCAGGACCGGCGCGTGCAGATAGTGAACGTGACTGTGTGGGTGCAGCGACGCGATGTGGCGCGCGAGCTCAACCCCCTGTATGCCGGCCCCGGCGCTGCCCACGCCGCCGTGCAGCAGTGAGATGTCCAGGTTGGACACCGTCCCTGGCGGCAGCAGATGGATCGCCGCCGACAGCATGCGGCCCCACGAGAGGCCCAGTCGCATACCGTTGAGGAGCTGGCTGTTGACGTAATCGGCGGCTGCTCGGGCGACCGCCTGAACAGCACCAACCCCGGAATCGCCCGCGACCACAACCGCACGCTTGAGCCCGAAGTCCTGCGCCAGCTCGAGAGCAAGGTCCCCGTGGAGGCTGCGGGGACGCTGGATCTCGACCCGGACGATGCCCTCGTCGCGCGCCCTCTTCAAGTAGCGCGACACGGTCGACGCGTCAAGGCCCATATTGCGCGCGATCGCGATCTGGCTCTGGCCCGTCACATAGAACCGGGTCGCGATGTCGATGAGCTGGTCCATCGTCGGACCGTTGGCCGCCTTCACAGCTTTACTCAAGGTTCGTGTGCCGGGCACGCATCTCCTCCATGGTCTGGCCCGTGCGTTCGCGCAGAACGATGGAGACGATGTCGAAGAAGATGAGCATCGCGGCCTCGTAAAGGCTGCCCATCGGCAAGACGCTGGTGCCTCCCGTGTCGTTCGCCATCGTCTGGGCGTGAAGGTGAATCACGGCGTCGGCGGCGCTCGGGACATCGCCGGTGGGCTGGGCGGTGACGGCGGCGACTCGCGCGCCCGCTGAATGAGCCACGCCCGCCAGGGCTTTGACAGTCGAGAAAGAGCCAGGTCCGGCGCTGACTATCAGCAAGTCGCCTTGACCAAGGGCCGGTGTTGTCATGTCTCCGACCATGTGAGCGTCCAGCCCGAGGTGCATGAGGCGCATGCAGAGCGCCCGCATCATCAGGCCCTCGCGCCCGACCCCGTAGCAAGCGATCCGGTGGGCTCTCAGCACCTCGTCGCAGAGCCTGTCGACCTCTGCGGCCGCACCGTCCTCGAGGACCCCGCGGACCTCGTCGAGCGCCCCGGCGAAGAGGCTGTCCGTGTTCACTTCGCAACTCCGGCGCGAAGGGATTTCAGATTGGCGGCCGCGTCTCCCCCGTCGAACACCGCGCTGCCGGCCACGATCACGTCCACGCCCATGGCGGCGATGGACCCGACGTTCTCACGGGTCACCCCGCCGTCCACGCCGAGCATCACGCTGCGTCCGCTGCGATCGATCAGGTCCCTGACAGCGGCGAGACGGCGCTGTGTATTCGGCGCGAACCGCTGTCCTCCCCAACCCGGATTCACGGCCAGGACCAATACCAGCTCCACGTCATCCAGCAGCGGTTCTACGACCTCCACTGGAGTTCCGGGATTGAGCGCGATGCCTCGGCTGACGGCCGAACCCAGCGCCTGGAGAACGCGGTGCGGATGCCGGGTGGCCTCGACATGGAAGGTCAGCATGTCGGCGCCGGCGTCGACGTAGGCGCCGACCTTGTCGAGAGGATCCTCGATCATCAGGTGGACGTCCTTTCGCAGCTTGGTACGGAGCGCGGCGATCACCGGCGGTCCCACCGTGAGCTGCGGGCAGAAGCACCCGTCCATGACATCGATGTGCACGAAGTCGGCGCCGGCCGATTCGAGGCGCCCAAGCTCATCACCCATATGCAGCCAGTCTGCAGTCGTGATGCCGATGCTCAGCCGTACGTCAGCCCGCCGAGCGCTGTTCAACCGGAGCCTCCCGCCGGGCGCGCGCAGGGCGCATCTCCTCTGACGATCGGTAGATCTCCAGCGCCTCTTCGGGTGTCTTTCCCTCATGGACGACCGCGATGACCGCGCGCATCATCCCTGTGGGGTTGTCGCTCTGGAAGATGTTCCTGCCCATGTCGACACCGGCCGCGCCTTCGGTGACGGCGCGGTGGGCCATGGTCAGGGCGTCCAACTCGGGCAGCTTCTTGCCTCCCGCCATGACGATGGGGACCGGGCACGATGCCGTGACGCTGTCGAAACCCTCGTCCACGTAGTACGTCTTCACGAACTGGGCGCCAAGCTCGGCGCAGATCCGGCACGCCAGACGGAGATATTTCGCGTCGCGCGTCAGCTGCTTGCCGACGGCGGTCACCCCCATCACCGGGATCCCATATCGGAGGCCGAGATCAACGAGCCGCGTCATGTTGTGCACCGACTGCGTTTCGTGTTCCCCGCCGATGAAGACCTGCACCGCCACGGCGGCGACGTTGAGCCGCGCCGCATCCTCGATGTCGACGGCGATCTGCTCGTCGGAGAGTTCCTTGAGGATGCTTGGGCCACCGCTGGCGCGCAGCACGACGGGTGTCCGGGAGGTGGGCGGAACGGTCGAGCGCAGGATGCCTCGCGTGCACATGAGCGCGTCCGCAAGGGGGACCAGCGGGAGGATGTTCAGGTCGACCCGCTCGAGCCCAGTCGTCGGGCCCTGGAAGTATCCGTGGTCGATGGCGAGCATCACGGTGCGGCCGGTATCCGGACGAAACACCCGCGCAAGCCGGTTGCTCATGCCCCAGTCGAGCGACCCCGATCCCTTCAGGAAGAAGCCCTGGCTCGGCGGCGGCACGTCGGCGTAGAAGTTCTTGGCGTCCCCGTCAGGTTCCGGCATGCATCACCTCAGCACAATCTTGCAGGCCCAGCACGATCGTGGCGCCATTCTGTGTGGGCCGATACCCAATGTCAAGGCTTATCGATCGTTACTTAACGCCGGCGGCGGCCGGTCTTCTCGGTCAGGAACGCAAGCGCGTCTGCCGCGAGCTGTTCCTCGCTGTCGAACAGCGGTCGCCAGATCTTCGTGGCCGCAGCCAGGTTCGGCAGGAAGTTGCCGAAGGCCTCGACTGTGAGCCATCCGTCGTAGCCGATGTCGCCCAAGGCGCCAAAAGTTGCGTCCCACGCGACGCTGCCGGTTCCCGGAACGCCGCGATCGTTCTCGGAGATGTGCACATGAGCGATGCGGCTCCCGGCACGGCGGATGGCGTCGGCGGTGT
>VBHX01000104.1 GCA_005879945.1 Chloroflexota bacterium
AACTCTCACCCAGGCGATCCAGGTGCCCAAGCTGCTCGCCAACACAGACCCGATCGGCGGCGGCGCCGCCGGCCATGTGGCAGTTGGCCTTGAGCCAGCCGATAGGACTGTCATAGCCCTCCTCATCGGACTGCTTGGTGCGGGCAAAATCGCTCGCCATGTGCGAGAACTCGACCTCGAGCAGATCGATGGAGTTGCGGAGGCGGATCAGCCGCTCGGCGAGAACCTCCCCAGCTACTTCACCCCCACACCCCACTCTCATAGGGAGAGTATACGAACATATGTTTGGAGAGGCAAGAGAAAGAAGAAATTAACTAACTCGCGCCAGTGACTCCAGGGCGTTCTTGTTGGGGACCGCACGAAGCAGTCACACCTTCTTTCCAGCTATTTGGCGACCCCGGACCTACCCACCCGGCGCTGGGCACCACCCTCCCCGCACGGCGGGGAGGTGAATTACGTCACGGAGACGGGATGATGAACGGCACCACGTAGGCCTCGATCATCGCCACGACTCCGACGAGGGTGGTGAGGATGATGCTGTACCGGATCACGCGCCTGAAGATCTCGCCCTCGGCGCCGACCTTGTTCACGCCCGCCGCTCCCACGGACAGGTTCTGCGGGCTGATCATCTTGCCCATCACGCCACCGGAAGAGTTGGTGCCGGCGGTGAGGATCGGGCTGACGTTGCCGAGCTGCTGCGCGGTCTGAGCCTGTAGGGGGCCGAACAGCGTATTGGAGGATGTATCGCTGCCGGTCAGGAAGACACCAAGCCAACCCAGGAACGCGGCGACGAATGGAAACACGAACCCCGTCTTCGAGAAAGCGATCGCAAGGCTCGAGGTCATGCCCGAGTAGTTCATGAGCTGGGCGATGGCCAGGATGAACGCGATCGTGACGATCGGCAGGGCGAGCTGGCGGAGTGTCCTGCCGTACACGGTCAGGAAATTGACCTCGAGGCGCCTCGCCCGCATCAAAAGCCATGCCGCCATACCCGCGTACAGAACCAGTGACCCGGCTGCCGCCAGGAAGTTCCAGTCAAAGGTCAGCGGGTACTCGGTGGACTTCGCGACGATCGGCTTTTCGCGGTTGATCAGCGAGACCGGCTTGCCGTTCTTGATCTCGTACGTGCCCGGCCAGTAGAAGTTCCAGTCGGGGAATTTGAAGGCCTGACGGTCCTTGGTCGGCAGGGGCCCGATCCACGGCTGTGGGCACAGCTTGAACGCCGGCGTGCCGCACTTCAGGTCGGCCGTGATGTTGAGCGGCGCCGCCAGCGCCGTCTTCGGGTCGTTCACCGGATGACCGGAGAAGAACGGCAGGTTGCCCATCTGGCCGATGAGGATGACGATCACCAGCACGACGTACATTCCGAAGGCCCACCACACGCGGTTCGGCGCGTCGTCGACGTCCAACGGGGATTTCCCCATCGCCGCCGCCACCCCGGGCAGGTCGGACTCCGGGGTGGGCGCGCCGCCGGCCACACGTCGCGGTGCGGGAGCCGAAGCCGCCGCGGGCTCATTCGTGAACCGGTAGACCTGCGCCGGGCGCCAGTATTTCAAAAGAACGGCGAGGCAGCCCATGGAGACCAGCGCGGCGATGATGTCGGTGAGCTCAGGTCCGACGAAGTTGGACACCAGGAACTGCACGACGGCGAACGAGATGCCGGTCACCAGCACCGCGGGAAGGACCTCTCGCATCCGCCTCCAGCCCGCCAGGACCACGATCAGGTAGGCCGGGATGATGATGGAGAAGAGCGGCAGCTGCCGGCCGACCATCGCCGACAGCGCGAGCGTGGTGGCAGTCGTGTCCTTGTGCAGGATCGGGGCGATGAGGCCGCCCAGTGTGACGACCGGGATCCCAATCGAGCCGAACGCCACTGGCGCTGTGTTTGCGAGCAGAGCCAAAACGGCGCCGGTAACCGGCTCGAAGCCCAGGCTGGCAAGGATGGAGGCCGTGATCGCGACCGGGGCCCCGAATCCCGCGATCCCCTCCAGGAGCGCGCCGAAGCTGAACGCGATCAGCAGCGTCTGCAGGCGGCGGTCCTGTGTCAGGCGCGTGAGCGCCCGTTTGATGACGTCGAAGTCTCCGCTGGCGACCGTGAGGTTATGGAAGAAGACTGCGTTGAGGACGATCCAGCTGATCGGCCAGAGGCCGAAGGCCATGCCTTCGGTGGCCGTGCCAAAAGTGATGCCAAAGGGCATGCCCCAGACCAGCCAGGCCAGCACGAACGCTGTGAGCATGGCCGAGACGGCGCAGATCCACGCCGGCAGGCGCAGAACCGCGAGCATGACGAACAGGACGTAGAGCGGGAGACCGGCGACCAGGGCGGACAGCAGCAGGCTGTCTCCCACCGGCTGGTACGACTGGTGGAACGTGAGCAGAACCCCCACTAGTCATCCCCCACATGGACTACATGGTTGCTGCGACCAAATAATTCAACGCTACTGTCGTGCGCGTTGCAAGTTCACGAGCCGCGGCAACATGTTTGCAGCCACCGAATGCGGGTGGCTAACGTAACAATCGCGTGATGGCGACAAAGACCCCATGGCGAACGCCGATCTCCGCCGCCCACCCGAACCCCACGGTCAAGGTCAACTACGGCGCCACATTTCTAGTCACAGACCCGCACGGAGCAGTGCCGCTCGAGGCAGGGGACTGCGGCCTGTACGCGGCCGACACACGGTTCATCTCCAGGCATGAGCTGCGGTTGAACGGCCGCCGGGCGCAGTCGGTCGCATCGGTAAGGCTCTCATTCCGGCACGCGCGCTGGCACCTCATCGCCGACGACATCGCGAGCGCGACGTCGGACATGCGTGGGGCCCGGGTGGCCGTCACCATCGATCGGCTGCTCGGTTACCACCGCCTCCACGAAGACCTCGTCCTCCGGACCTACGGGCGAACGCCGTTGACCTTGCTCCTCGAGGTTGCCCTCGAGAGCGACTTCGCCGACCTCTTCGAGGTCCGCCGGCGGACGTGGCAGCGCCGCGATCAACTGCAGACGCTGTGGAGCCCGCCCAACCGGCTCGAAGCTCACTATCGAAACCGGGATTTCGTCCGCCGCTGCTTGGTGCGCACCCTTACCGATCGCGCCGGCATCACATACGCGAACGGCTCGCTGCGTTTTCCAGTCGACCTCCAACCAGGGCAGGAATGGCGCCTCTGCCTCCAGTACGACCTGCTTACCAGCGATGAGCCGCACCCGCACCTGGCGGCGAGTTGCCCGCTCGACGACGAGGCCGGCGACGAGCACCAGCAGCAGGCGCTCAGCTGGCAGCGATCTGTCTCGCGGATCGAGCCGTCCGACATCCGTCTGCAGTTCGCCTACGAGCGGGCGATTGAAGATTTGTCCGCGCTGCGCCTTCACGAGCAGGACTCGTCGTCGCAGCACTGGATGCCCGCGGCGGGGATGCCGTGGTTCATGGCCCTGTTCGGACGCGACTCCGTGATCGCATCCATGCAGGCGATGATCGCCCAGCCCCAGGTCGCCATTGGGACGTTGGAGAACCTGGCGCGGTGGCAGTCAGACGTGGACGACCCGGTGCGCGACGCTGAGCCCGGCAAGATCCCACACGAGCTGCGCGTCGGCGAGTGGGCGCACTTCGGCATCGTGCCCCACCGTCCGTACTACGGCACCGCCGACGCGACGCCGCTATACCTGCTGCTGCTGGCAGAGCATTACCGCTGGCTTGGCGACCTCGATGTGCTCGCGCCATACAAGCCAGTCGCGGAGAGATGCCTCGGCTGGATAGACCAATTTGGCGACCGCGACGGCGACGGCTTCCAGGAATACGCACCGCGGACTCCGAGCGGCTATCGCAATCAGGCCTGGCGTGACGCGCACGACGGCGTGCTCGATGAGAATGGCGTGTTTCCCGAGCTACCGATAGGCACGTGCGAGATGCAGGCGTACGTCTACGCCGCGAAGATGCAAATCGCGCCGCTCTTCGAGGCGTGGGGCGATCGCGATCGCGCGCGCAGGCTGGTGGCCGAGGCGCTGGAGCTGCGACGCCGGTTCCACGAGAAGTTCTGGCTCGAGGAAACTGGCGAGCTCGCGTTCGCTCTCGACGGCCACAAGCAGCCAGTGCGCACGGTGGTGTCGAACCCGGGTCACTGCTTGTGGTTGGGCATCCTTGAACCGCGGCGCGGCCGCATCGCAGGTCAGCGGTTGATGCAGCGCGACCTCTTCAGCGGCTGGGGGTTGCGCACACTCTCCGAGGACCATCCGTCCTACGACCCGCATTCATATCAACGCGGATCTGTGTGGCCGCACGACAGCGTGATGGCCGCCGCGGGCCTGCGCCGATACGGGTTGGTCGAGGAATCGTGGAGGATCCTCGACGGTCTTCTTAGCGCCGTCATGTCTTTCGAGGACATCCAGATGCCGGAGCTGTTCGCCGGCCTGCGCAGAGAGGAGTTTGCGGTGCCGGTGCCGTACCGCATGGCCAACGTGCCGCAGGCATGGTCGGCGGGTTCGGTGCTTCAGATGGTGCGCGTGCTGCTTGGCGTCGAACCCGACATTCCCGCCGGCAAGCTGTACATCGATCCGGTGCTTCCTCCGTGGTGTCCGACACTCACTCTGGAAGGCCTGCATGTGGGTCGGCATCACCTTCGCGTGCGCGCGAAACGCGCAGAAGATGGATCGTCCTCGGTCGAGGTTGAAGCACCCTCTGCAATTGAAGTAGTGCGCGGTACTCCGCCATGGATGGAGCTGGTGACCGACTGATCAGGTAAGGGGTGCTTGGTTGGGCAGGGTGTCCTACTAGTGCAGTGGGGCCGCTTCGAATCGCCATGGTCGTCAGCCCGGGGGAAGAGAAGGCGCGATTGCTGGCCGGCGCGAGGGCGATGCTGTTTCCGATCCAGTGGGACGAGCCGTTTGGGGTCGCCATGGTCGAGGCGATGGTCAGCGGCACGCCGGTACTGGCGTTGAAGCATGGTGCAGCCATCGAGATCGTCGAACCGGGAGTAACGGGTTGGCTGGCGAACGATATCGATGGATTGGTTGACGCATACGGTCACCTGGGCGAGATCGACCTGGAGAGATGCGTCAGGCGCGCCATCGACCGCTTCGGTCTGGAGCAGATGGGCGAGGGCTACCTCTCGGTGTACGAGGCCGCCCGCCTGGGCCAGCTCCGGAAACCGGCATAGAGGCGCGGCCGGACCTCTAGCTCGTTTCCACCTCGATGCCGCGCGGAACCGTGCCGACCTTCACGCTCGTGCCTTCGACCGAGAAATCAATCGGGTGGCCCGCGAAATGCAGGCCGGTGACCTCGATGCGATTCCATCAATACCCGGTGCTCCTTGAGCACCACGCGCCGGGCGGTGAGAAAGTGCCTGATTGAGCTACGTTCGCGCGCGCGCCCTGGGCGCGTTCGCGTTGCCGCCCGAGGTCGAGGCCGTCGGCGCGGCATCGAAGGCCGGCCTCGTGCCGATCGCGTATCCCGTCCACTGGCCGCGTGCCAGCAAGTCGACCGCCATCGCCTCGAGGTCGCGCACCCGCTGGTTGGCCCTGATCGCCTCGCGGATCGAGAGGATGCCGACCGCGGGGTGTCGCTTCTCAATGACGTGGCGGAGCATGTTCAGGTGCGCGTTGTCGGGGACTCCCGGTTCGCGAATCCTGCGCACTGCGGCGCGCACTGTGGCCTGCGTTCCATCGATCGCCTCGCCGCGGCCGAAATCGAATTTGTAGCTCGGGCTGCGACCGCCCGCGCGCCGCTCGCCGCTGAGCTTGATCCACTTCGCGTTCTCGGCGCCCTTGCCCACGTCGATCACCAATCTCACGTGTCGACCGTGGTAGGGGAAGCTGCCGTTCATGCGTGCGTAGCTCTCCCGTTGCCCCTGCATGCCCTCGTGGCGGCCGACGAGCAGTGGAGACTCGGCGTCGAGGTGGATGTGGTCGATAGGCGTGAGCAGGGAGATGATCGCGAAAGCATGCGGGATGAGGTCGGCGATCACACCGATGTCCGCCGCGGCGCCAGTTAAGGGCTGTTCCTCGAGGATCTCGATGCGGATCTCCTCCACGCTGTCGAGGAAGTCGCGCAGCGTGCGCTCTTCGGTGAGCAGGAGCTGGAGAAGGCGGACCTCGAGCTTGAAGTAGTAATGGTCCGCGGCGACGATCTCCACGCCGCCGGGCGCGGTGTCGAGAAACTCGCGATATGCCTCGGGCGGCGCGCCAAGCGGTTTTTCGATGAGGATCACGTCGCTCAGGTCGTAGTAGAGCGCGACCGTGGGCAGATGCGTGGCCGCGGGCGTGGCCACGTAGGTGATCACGTACGAGCTGGACTCGAGCTCGCGCTCCAGCTGGTCGTGCGCGGGTGACGCCGGGCTGTCCCAATAAAACGCATCGCCGTGGCCTCGCACGTCTTCTTCTTTTGGGTGGTAAGCCTTCTGGCCCCATTGGCCGAAACCGATGAGGACGAAATCTTTCTGCAGGTGCCGTTCCTCTTCAGCCAGCGCGTGAAGCCGCGCGTTCTTGATCGCGACAGCGGCCTGCAGCGCCAAGCCTTGCGCGCGCTGCACCTCCTCCGTCGTGAAGGCCCGCATTCGATCGCGTTCGGCCAGCACGGCCGCGCCGATGGACTGGCCGTCTGCCACCAACGGCAGCGCGAGCAGCGAGCGCACGCCGAACGTGCGGGCGTAGCCGGGGCTCACGAGATCGCTGGTGCTTGTGTCCTCGATGACGACCGGCCGGCCGTGATCCAGGACCTCGAACAAGAAAGAGGGCTCCGAGCGCTCGCCGTGCTGCCGGCGCCACAGGTCCTCCTGGTCGGAGGCGGCGGCGCCGAACCAGCCCTCGCGATCCTCTTCATATAGTGCAATCTGGCACAGCGACGCGTCGACCAGCCGTGCGAGATTCTGGGCGACCAGACGCAGCGTCTGATCGAGGTCGATCGACGATGCGATCGCGCGGCTGATGTCGGCGCTCAGCTCCAGCTGCTGACCGTGGCGCCGGGTGTCCTCGTAGAGTCGCGCCGTCTCGACGGCCATCGCCACCTGCGCCGCGGCCGCGCGCAGCGCTTCGATCTGGCCCCAGTCCGGACGGCGTTCGTACGACCGGTGATAGCCGACCTCCAGCACCCCGGACGCGATGCGTGTCGGGTCGGAGCCAAAGGGCAGGAAGATCCGGATCAGGTCCGCGTGTCCGCCGCTCTGGAACACCTCGCCGGCGAGAGTGAAAGGCGGCTGGCCTCGGGCAGGGCGGCGGCCATCCTCCTGGCCCTTCGGCTCACCGATCAGGCACGCGGCAACGTGGGCCATGGTCGTGCCATCGCTCCAGACCACAGGCACGTCGATCCAGGTGGCCGATTCGGGGATGCTGCCGGTGATGACGTCGCCGCGGTCCGACTCCACACCGGCCGCGAGCGCTCCGACGACTGCGGCCTGCCGCGTCCGCGCCACGTAGAGCAGCACGTCGTCGGCGGCGAGCTCGCGCTCTTCCTCGAGCGCCCACCGAGGCACGCGCTTGTGGGCAGTGTGCCCATCTCCCTTGGTTGTTTCGGAGGTCGCGATGATTGTCGAGCTGGTTGCGGCGCCCGCGGCCATGTGCACGACAGCCGTCCCATCAGCCCGTTCGTCGAGCAGGTAAACGGTCGCGAAGTTGAAATCGAACTCCGGCACGGACGCGTCGGTCAGGTGGCCTGCGACCGCGTCGAGCACGTCCTGCTGGCCCGACCCTGGACGCAGCATCGCGGTCGTCATGTCCCCGAGCGCTCCGAGCAGCCGGTTGCTGTGCTCGAGGCCGGCGATGAGCAGCCGGCTCGCAAGGGCCGCGCCGATCAGGTCGGCGCTCGCCTTCAAGAAGAGGTCTGTCGCCGGCGGCCGGCGCACGGTCGCCAGCGGATCCCGGCTGAGCACGACGAGAAATCCGTGCGGCTCGTCGGCGCTGCCGAGCGGGTAGGTCGCGACCACGTGGAGTTCAGCTGCCGCGGTCCCGGCCGCGACCGCTTTGCTCAGCAGCGTTTCCCACGGCTCTGACACATCGTGGCGATCGACGCGCGGCGGCGCCGCCACCGGCGCATGTGCCGTGACCAGCTCCAGGCTCATGCGCTGGGCCGCGAACTGGTAGATCGCCGCGGCGTCGAAATCGCTGGCGAGGAGCAGGTCGGCGAGCGCGATCGACAGGAGTCGCCGCAGCTCTTTGGCGTCGGTCTCGGGGTCACCGATGGGGCCGGTCAGGAGCGATGTCAACCGCCCGAGCCCTTCGAGGGCCGAGCGCTCTGAATCGGCGAGGACCGCCTGGATGATCGTCGCCGCGGCTTTGGCGCGGCGCTCCAGCTCTGCAAGCATCGCCTCGTCCGGCACGCGCTCGCGGGTGCGGTAGTTCAGGTACACGAGCCCAAGCAGCCGGTCGCCGGACAGCAGCGGCAGCCCGATCGTCGACTGCACCTGGTAGCGGCGGATGAACGTGCTGTCGATTTCCGAGGGGGCGTCCAGCGCGACCAGCTTCTGCCTTGTGACGGTCAACCAGACCGTCGACCCATAGTGATGGATCCCGACCTCGTCGGGGACCTTGCCCTGCTGTTTGTCGCCCAGGTAGCGGTGGAGCTGCTGGCTCATGTCGGCCAATGAGTCGAGCAGGCTTTCCTGCGGCTGGCCGATCGCGACCGGCGCGTAGTACGTCCGGCTTGCCTCTTCGTAAAGGAAGATGGACACGATGTCCGCGCCCGAGGCGTGCTGAATGTCGGCGACCACGCCGCGAAGGACTCCTGCGAGGCCGGATGAGCTCTCTAGCTGCGGGTGCATGCCTGCACCCGCATCATAGGTCGCCAACACGCAGTCCCCTCTCCCCATCGGGAGAGGGAAGCAGGGGGGTGCGCCGGGACCTGGCTCTGCCTGGCCCGGCGCCAATAGGGGGAGTCTCCCCACAAACTAGAGAGGCGTTGACCTCAACAGCCCCACCGCGTCCCGAATACCCGCGGCCATCCATGCGGCGGAATGCCTGGGTGAACCTGAACGGCGAATGGGAGTTCGGCTCCGGCCCTTCCGAACGGTTCGACCGCCGCATCACCGTTCCGTTCGCGCCCGAGTCGGACCTTTCCGGGATCCGGGATTGGGAGCAGGCGGACGTCGTGTGGTACCGAAGGCGATTCGACGCTCCCGCAGCCGAGCGCCTCCTTCTGCATTTCGGCGCAGTCGACTATCGCGCGGTGGTTTGGGTCAATGGGGAGGTGGTGACCCGGCACGAGGGTGGGCACACGCCCTTCTCCGCCGACATC
>VBHX01000028.1 GCA_005879945.1 Chloroflexota bacterium
CGACAAACCATGGGGCTATGAGATCCGCTGGGCGATCACCGACCGCTATCTCGGCAAGATCATCCACGTCAACAAAGGCGAGGCGCTCTCTCTCCAGTACCACGAGCGGAAGGATGAATGGCTGCTCCTGACCAAGGGGGAGGTCGACATCGAGATCGGGTCAATCGATGGAGAGTTGAAGAAAGGTCGCATGCGCCCGGGGGATTCGGTGCACCTGCCGCCGCACATACGCCACCGGGTCACCGCGGTCGAGGACTCCGACATCTACGAGGTTTCGACCGCGGACATGGACGACGTCGTGCGTCTCGAGGACCGCTACGGGCGGGTCAGCGAGTGAGCCAGTTTGGGCTGCCCTCCAGTCCGGGCCGCGTTGCGGCCGGGACATCCTCCTCGCCAGGCGGGGAGGATAGACTTCCCCGGGTCCAATGAAGACACCGCCAATTGCTGAAGATCGCTACCTGCGGACCGCGGCTGCGGTCCCCTTAGAGCGTGACCGCAGCTTCCTGATCTTCGCGGGCGTGGTTCTCGTCGCGATCGCGCTCGGGTTCAAGTCGGAGCTCCTGGGACAGGGGCAGGTGTGGGCGCTCGCCCTGGGCCTCGTGATCGTTGCCGCCCCGGCCCTGCTTGGCTACCTGCGTGGCGCCGCCGAGCTCCCGCGCATCGAGCACTACATACCGGTCGCGCTTGGCGCAGTCACCCTCGCCGGCCTGTCGGATCCCCACGTCGTTCCCGAGCTCTGGAAATACGTCCTCTTGTCGGTGACCTTCGGGGTCGGCTTCATTCTCCTCGCGAGGCTCGACTACCTGCGGCTTCGCGATGCGGAGAAGCGCGGCCACATCCTCGTCCAGGAGACGATCCTGCTGCTCGTCGTCGCCGGCGCCTACCTCGTCCTGGTGACGATTCCCTTCAACATAGTCCTGCGCCTCGTCTGGATCTTCACGATCACGTTCCTCGCGTCGTACCGCAGCTTCCGAATCAACGGCGTCTCGATCGCGCCCCGCCGCGGGTTCATCTTCGCCCTGTTCGTCGCGCAGGTCGTGACGTTCCTCGCCTGGGCGATCACCGCGCTGTCGAGCTGGCTGGTCGTGAGCGAGGGACCGTTCGCCGTGATGCTCCTGTTTGCCTGGTACATCAACCGAGGCCTGGTGCGCCACACGGTCGAGGACAGCTTCACGAGAAACGTGATCCTCGAGTACGCGGCTTTCGCCGCGATCCTGATCTACCTGTTCGTCTCGAGCTACCGACCCCCCGGCCAGTAGCTCGGCCGCTTACATGCCGAGGTAAGCCTTCTGCACGTCCGCTGACGCCAGCAGCTCCTTTCCGGACCCTGTCTTGACGATCGAGCCGGTTTCGAGCACGTAGCCGCGGTGTGCGACGTCTAGCGCTTTGTTGGCGTTCTGCTCCACGAGCAGGACCGGCGTGCCGGTGGCATTGATCTCGCGAACGATGCTGAAGATCGTCTCGACCAGGATTGGCGAGAGGCCGAGCGATGGCTCGTCCAGCATCAGGAGCTTCGGCCTTGCCATGAGCGCGCGGCCCATGGCGCACATCTGCTGTTCGCCACCAGACAGGGTGCCCGCGATCTGGTTCATGCGCTCCTTCAACCGCGGAAAGAGCTCAAAGACCCGATCCATGTCGGTCTTGATGTCTGCCCTGCTGCTGCGTGTGTAGGCGCCCATCCGGAGGTTGTCCAGGACGCTCATCCGCGTGAAAAGCCTCCGGCCCTCCGGCGACTGGCAGACGCCCAGGCCGACTATCTTCTGCGGCTCGATGCGGGTGATGTCAAGCCCGTTGAACTTGATCGTGCCACGGAGAGGGTGAAGGAGGCCAGAGATTGTGCGAAGGGTCGTCGTCTTGCCGGCGCCGTTGGAGCCGATCAAGGCGACCACCTCGCCCGTGTCGACCTCGAGCGTGGCGCTGCGTACGGCTTGCACGCGGCCGTAGAAAACGTCGATCCCCGATACCTCGAGGAGGCTCACGCTGACTTGCCCAGGTAGGCCTCGATCACTCGCTGGTCGTTCCGTACCTCCGCGGGCGGGCCTTCGGCGATCTTCTCACCGTGGTCGAGCACAACGATGCGCTGGGACGCCTGCATGACGACCTTCATGTCGTGCTCGATCAAGAAGACCGTGACGCCGCGCTTGAGAATCGTTCGCACGAGCGCCATGAGCTCTACCTTTTCCTGCGGGTTGAACCCTGCGGCCGGCTCGTCGAGAAGCAACAGCTTGGGATCGGTGGCGAGCGCGCGAGCGATCTCTAGCCGGCGCTGCTGGCCGTAGGCCAGATTGCGTGCATAGTTCTCGGACTGGCGCTCGAGGCCGACCAGCTTGAGCAGCTCCATCGAGTGTTCTGTGATCCTTTTTTCCTCGCTGCGCTCGAACGGAGTCTTGAACAGCGAGTCCCAGAGCTTGGAGTGCATGCGGCAGTGGTGGCCGAGCCTGACGTTGTCGAGCGCTGACATGTACTCGAACAGGCGGATGTTCTGGAACGTGCGAGCTATGCCGGCCTTTGCCGTGCGGTGCGGCGGCGAGCCCGTCAGGTTGCGGTCCCGAAACGTCACCGTGCCGAGAGTCGGTTTGTAGAAACCGGTGACGCAGTTGAAAAGGGTCGTTTTGCCGGCGCCGTTCGGACCGATCAGCGCGAAGACCTCGCCCTCCTCGACCTCGAAGGTGACGTTGTCGACCGCGACCAGGCCGCCGAAGCGCTTGGTCACGCCGCCCACCCGAAGGATTGCGGACATCTCAGGCCTGCAGCTGGCGCGGCGCCGCCAGCGCTTCGGGCTCTTCGTGCGTGAGCTCTTGCTTGCGGATCTGGCTGGGCAGCAACCCCTGCGGGCGCAGAAGCATGATGCCGACGAGGATGAGACCGAATATCACGTACTTGCTGCGGGACACGACCTCCCCGATCCCCGGCCAGCCGTTGGGATTCGATTGGTTGAGCCAATCGAGGCCGAGAGATGAGGCGAGGCCTTGCATCTGCCCGGGCGCGTTGGGCAGCAGCCAGAAGAGGATGAAGTAGAGAACGATCGCCCCGAGCATGGCGCCCGGGATGTTGCCCATGCCGCCGAGCACGACCATCGCCAGCACCGTCACCGAGACGATGAAGCCGAAGTTCTCTGAGCTGACATAAGAAAGCTTCGCGCCGTAAAACGCGCCGGCGAAACCGCTGGTCGCGGCGCCGATCGAGAAGGCGAGCAGCTTGACGGACACGGTGTTCACGCCGCTAGCTGCAGCCGCGGTCTCGTCCTCGCGGACGGCCATCCATGCGCGACCGAGACGCGAGTTGTACAGGTTGTGGACGAGGATCACCACGAAAGCAATGAGGATGATCATCAGCATGTAGTAGGCGGTGAGGTTGGCCGATGTGAACCTGAAGTCAGGCACCCAGCCGAAGTCCTGGCCGATCCATGGTCCCTGCACCCATCCGGGCAATGTGGGCACGTCAAGTGCGCTGATTCCGGGGACGCCGCCGGTCCAGATCCCGGCGTTGCGGAATACGCGCGGCACGATCTCGCCGAAGCCGAGCGTGACGATGGCCAGGTAGTCGCCGCGAAGCCTGAGTGTCGGGGCGCCCAGCAGCGCGCCCGCCGTGGCGGCGACGAACATGCCGATGAACAGCGCGATCCAGAACGGGACGTGCAGCGAGTGTCCGATGGGAGTGACACCAAGATGATTCGAGGCGACCAGCGCATACGTGTAGGACCCGATGGCGAAGAAAGCCGCGTAACCGAGGTCGAGAAGTCCGGCGAACCCGACCACGACGTTGAGGCCGATCGCCATCAGCATGTAGATGCCGCCGTCGGCGGCCAGCCCCACGAGATAGTCGCCGCTCCCGCCGGTGGCGAACTGGACGACCGCCGGGAAGAAGAGCGCGCCGACCGCCATGAGGAAATAGGCGATGGCGTTGGGATTCCGAACATTGGAGCGAACGAAATTCCGGACGGTGGTCATTTCTCAGGCACTCGCATTCCGAGCAAGCCGGTCGGCCTGAAGACCAGCACGAAGATCAGGATCGCGAAAACCAGAACCTGCGTCCATGAAACCGTGAAGTAGCCGTCCGAGATGGAGTAGATGACGCCGATGAGGATCCCGCCGAGCGCGGCGCCCGGGATGTTGCCGATGCCTCCAAAGACAGCTGCGGTGAATGCATAAAGGCCGTACTGGAAACCATCGAATGCCTGCACCGAGTTGTAGTAGAGGCCGTAGATGATGCCCGCGGCGCCCGCGAGCGCGGCGCCGATGAAGAACGTCGCCGAGATCGTTCGGTTGATGTCGATGCCCATGAGCTGCGCGGCGTCGCGGTCCTGGGCGGTCGCGCGCATGGCCTTACCGAGCTTGGAGCGGTTGACGAAGAGGGTCAGCGAGACCATCAGGACCACGGCGACAACGATCACCATCACCGCCTTGGCTGCGATCGTCACGCCTCCGCCGATTGGGATCTGGGTCGAAGGCAGAAAGTCTGGATAGTGGAGGTTGAAGGGTCCGCGCCAGACGTTCATCACACCTTCTAGAAGGGCAGACATGCCGATGGCCGTGATCAGCGGCGCGAGCCGTGGTGCGTGGCGCAGTGGGCGATAGGCGACGCGCTCGATGCCCACGTTGACCAGCGCGCAGATGAGCATGGTGACGACGAAGAGTCCGAGCAGCGGCAAGATCAGTGCAGCGCCGGAGATGCGGCCCTCGTTCAACCCGAACACCGGCATCAGGGCCAGGGACACGAAAGCCCCAAGCGTGAACACGTCGCCGTGCGCGAAGTTGATCAGCTCGATGATTCCGTAGACCATCGTGTAGCCGAGGGCGACCAGGGCGAAGATCGCCCCTTGGGCGAGCCCGAAACCGAGGGTCTGGAAGAAGTAGGTGGCGCCACCCTGGTAGACGCGCTGCGCCGTCGCCACGAGTGCAACCGCCACGATGGCCAGGCCGACCAGGTTGATCAGGGACGCGGTCGGTGTCGTGATCACCGACGCCCGCAGTCTTTGGACCATGGCGGCCATCGGCGTAATTGTTCACAAACTGCGGGGCTTGGCAAAACAAAAAGTACTGAGGGAGGGGCCATTGCCCCTCCCTCAGTCGAAGTCGACTGTTTCTAGACGGTGACGGCGATGTTCTTGACGGTCGTCCAGGCGCCACCCTTGTACTGCTGAACCTGCAGCGCCGGGGTCGTCGGGTCGCCCTTGTCGTTGAGTGTGTACGTCCCGGTCAGGCCGGCGAAGTTGGAAGTCTTGGCCATCTGGTCGATGACCTGCTGCCGGGTCGGCATGTTGCCGCCGTTGGCGTCGATCGCGCGCCCGATGGCGTCGATCAGGATGGCGGCGCAGTCGTAGCCGGCGAAGGTGTAAGCGCCGGTGTCGTCAGGGGAAGGGTGCGCCTGCTTGTAGGCCGCGATGGTGGCTGCGGCGCTGGTGTTGGAGTTGGCGTCCGCCACGCCCTGGGTGGCATACATGTGGTCGTTGGCCATCGTGCCCGAGTCCTTGATGCACTGGCCGTCGCCGATGCCGTCAGGACCCAGGTAGTAGGAGTTGGCGTCGAAGATGCCCTGGCTCTGCGAGCGAGCGATGCATCCGTACGAGGCTGAGGTGGCGCCGGCGTAGATGCCCTGTGCACCCGCGGCCTTTGCCTTGTTCAGCCATGCGTGGAAATCGGGCTTGCTCGAGGTGTCGAAGCCCTGGCGGGCGACGACGGTTCCGCCCTTCTTCGTGAATTCCTTGGCGAAGTTGTTGGCGACGCCCAGGCCGAATGGCTCCTGGTCGTCAAAGACGGCGATCGTCTTCAGGCCCAGGGTGTCGGCCGCGAAGTCGGCCATGGCCGGTCCCTGGAACGTGTCGTTGGCCGCCACGCGGAAGTAGTTGTTCTTGCCGGTCGGCCGCAGGCTCGCGGCGGTGTAGCCCGCGTACTTCTGGCAGTAGTCGAAGGCGAGAGTCAAGCACTCGTTCGTGTTGGACGGGCTGATCAGCGCCAGGGGCGCCTGGTTGGCGACCGGGATCTCAGCCGCTGCCACGCCCGAGTTAAAGGGGCCGACCATGCCCAGCAGCTTCGAGTCTGAGAGCATCTGCTGGAGGTTCTGAGCCCCCTTGGTCGGGTCGTGCTTGCCGTTGACCGCGTCGTCGTACGGCACGAAGTGGAGCGTGAAGCCCTTTACCGTGCCTTTCTGCGAGACCGCGAATGCCGCCCCGTATTGGGTCGGCAGGCCGCTCGACGCGTCGGCGCCTGACGTCGGCAGATCGCTTCCGATGTCGATCGTGCCCTTGGAGCTGGTGCCCCCGCCCGTATTACCGCAGGCGAAGGCGACGAACGTCGCCACGATGAGGACTGCGAGTCCCCTAGCTCGAACCATATGGTTCCCCCTTGTGTTGTCGGGAGGCCCAAATCCCTCTTGCGGATGCCTCCCCTCAATCGCCGCCCTCTTCCCAACCTCAGTCGGGGCGAGAGTGCGCCGGCGGCGAAAGCGGCCACATGGGGTGGCCGAACCACTACTCCGTGCTGAACTATTGACTTCCGCCTGCCCCGAAGTCAAGCGGCCATGCGCATCCCCTACCACGGTTTGGCCTTGCGTGGGCGCGGCGGTATATCAATATGGGAGTGCGGCGGTGTAATTCACTGCGGCCACCCAGGGCCACGCCTTGGCCGGATCTGAGCTCCGGGATTCGAATACGGAAACAATTCGCAAGGAGGTGTCTCCGGCGGTGTCGAATCCGAATGTGCCGATGGCACCCGGAAAGGCGGTCGTCGCTGCGATTTCCGTGACGACGCTGTCGCGCGCCGGCAGCGTGCCGCCAGCCGCCTTGATCGCGCGGTCGATGGCCGCGTACAGGACCCCGGCCGAATCATAGGCGGCCATCGAGTACGCGCCGTAGTCGCCGCCGCCCGGGAACTGCGCCTTGAAAGCGGCGATTATCGGCTGGGCGGTCGGGACCGACTCTGCGGCGATCGCGGGCACGGTCGCGTAGATGCCGACGGCGTTGGCGCCCGCATTGCGGACGCAGTCGGGGTCCTGGGCGATGCCGTCGCCACCGATGAACGGGGTCGCATCGCCGTGCCCGAACACCGACGCCATCTGCGCGCGGATCACGCAGCCGTGGTTGGCCGTGACGCCACCGAAGTAGATTCCCTGTGCCCCGTCCCCCTTGGCGATGCGAAGGAATCCGGTGAGGTCGTCGCTGCCGGTGGGATCGAAGTCGAGGCGCGCCACGATGCTCCCGCCCTGCTTGACGAACCGCGCCATGAAGGCACCTGCGAGCGACTGTCCGTACGCCTCGTGGTCCGAGAGCACGGCCATTCGGCGAAGCAGCAGGTTCTTGAACGCGTAGTCGGCGGCTGCCGGCCCTTGCAGGTCGTCCGTGGTCGCGACGCGGAAGAAGTTGTTAGTGCCCGAGGGCCGGAGATCGGACGGGGCGGCCAGGCCGGCCGCCTTGCAGCTGATCGCAGCGCGCGTCGGGCTCAGACCAGCCGGCAGGTATGGCTCTTTGGTGAGGCAGCGGCTGCTCACTGCTGGGCTGATCAGGGCGAGGTGGGCGGTGTTGGCGATCGGAATCTCCGCCCGCGCCACGGTCGAATCGAACGGGCCGATCACACCCATTACCAGCGGGTCGGCGGCTAGCGCCCGGATGTTGCTCGCGCCTTTCTCGGGATCGTGCCTCCCGGCCACAGCATCGTCTTTTGCCGCCACCTGGACGGTGAATCCGTCGATGGTCGGGTGCTTGTTGACGAAGAACTGCACGCCGTTGAGCGCCGGCGTCCCGGCTCGGCCCTCGGGTCCAGACAGCGGCAGGTCGACGCCGATCTTCAGCGCCTTGATCGGCGGCGGGCTGGAACACGCGGCACCGGCAAGGATCAGGACCGCCATCCCGGCGAGCACCAGCCCGCGGGCCACTATCGACACCACCCGGAGATTGTCGCCGCCCGTGAATCGCTGCGAATACGTGCGGCGTCCCGGCAGTCTCTATACTCGTTCCCCTCACCTAGCCAGGTCCATTGGAGCGCGCCCTATTGAAAACGGAGTCCGGCGAACACCTCAAGCCCCGCTCGCAATACGCGGACGATGCGGTTCAACTCGCCATCGCCGGCAAGTGGGACGACGCGGTCAAGCTCAACAAATTCATCATCGACAGCTTCGGCGCTGACGAGGAAACGCAGAACCGCCTCGGCAAGGCCCTGTCCGAGCTCGGGAAGTTGAAAGACGCGAAGTCCGCTTATGAAGGCGCGCTGAAGATCAACCCGATGAACTCGATCGCCAAGAAGAATGCGGCGCGCATCAACACCCTGCTTCATCAAAAGGAGGGGCTCAAGGTCGGCGGCACGCGGGTCGACCTCAACCTCTTCGTCGAGGAGATGGGGAAGACCATCATCACGAACCTCGAGAACAGCGCGTCGGACATCTGCTCCAAGGTCGCCGCCGGCGACGTCGCCGAGCTGAAGATCGAGGGCGACGGCATCGCTGCGGAGACGTCGCGCGGCGTGCGTCTGGGTCTGCTCGAGGCCAAGCTAGCTCGGCGGTTGATCAAGTTCATGCGCGGTGGGAACCGCTACCAGGCCGGCGTCACCTCCTGTGACGGGAACACGGTGAAGCTCATCGTTCGCGAGACCTACCAGGACCCGCACTTCGCAGGCAAGCCGAGCTTCCCCATGCGTCGCAAGCGAGAAGTCGAGTTCCGGCCTTACACGAAAGAGAGCCTGCTCGCGCGCGAAGTCGAGGTCTTTGCCGAGGATGAGGATGAAGAAGGTCTCGTCGCGGGCACGCCGGCCACCGATGATGTCGAAGAGGGCATGCACGCGGTCGAAGACGAGGCCGAGCCGCTCGACTTCAGCGAGGACGCCGACGATGCTGACAAGGACGAGGAAGAGGACGAGGATGAATAGACAGGCTGCGGCCCGGAGGTCTCTTCACCGACCCTAACCCTGTGACCCCGCAGCTGGGAGGCGTGCCGGGGTTTCGCGATCTGCTGCCGGAAGAGGCAGAGGTCCTTCGCGCCGCGCAGGAGTCGCTGCTCGAAGAGATGCGCCGGTGGGGCTACCGGCACGTGATTACGCCCATGGTCGAGAGCATCGACGTGCTCGAGCTGGGCCTTAACGCGGACCAGCGCCGCCGGCTGTTCAAGTTCATTGACGCACGCGGCGAGGTGGTGGCGCTCGTCGGCGAGCGGACGATTCCGGTTGCCCGACTTGTCGCAGGCAAGCTGCGCTCCGCCGCGTTGCCGCTGCGTCTCTGCTACGCGGGAGCGGTTCTGTCCGCAGACGAGGGGCGGTTCCACCAGCGGCGCGAGACATACCAAGTGGGCGCCGAGCTGGTGGGTGCTTCGGGAGCCGCGGCCGACGCCGAGGTGATCGCGCTGGCGGCGCGATGCCTGGAGGCGGCGGGGCTTCGCCGCTATCAGGTCGATGTCGGCCACGCGGAGTTTTTCCAGGGGATCATGGATGCGGTCCGCCTGCCGGCCGTGGTCAAGGCCGGCGTTCGCAGCGCACTCGCGGCGCGGGACTTCGTCGCCCTCGAGGAGCTGCTGGAGCGGACACCGCTTCGCTCCGCGGAGCATGAGCTGCTGTTGCGGTTCCCCGCTCTTCGGGGCGGATCGGAGATCCTCGCCGCTGCCGGCGGCCTTGTTCGCAATCGTCGCTCCGAAAAGGCGCTGTCGGAGCTGGCACGTGTCCAGGAGCTGCTGGTCGCGCATGGCCTGGGAGGCGTCGTGGGCCTGGACCTCGGCGCCATCCGAGACTTCGACTACTACACGGGCATCATCTTCGAGGGCTACGGTCCAGATCTCGGCCGGCCGGTTGCGCAGGGCGGACGTTATGACCGGCTCCTCTCACGTTTCGGACGGCCCGCGCCAGCCACAGGTTTTGCGACGCTGCGCCTCTTCGGGATGCGGGCCGTGGTGGATACCGAGGCGAGGCGTGATCGCGACGCCCGAACGTGGTGGCGCGCAGTGGGCGCCGAGAACCTGATCCAGTGTCGCGGCGCATCGAAGGTTGCGTGGACCGCGCGCGGCGGGCGCACTCGCACGCTGCCGCCCGAACAGGTGGCGGCACGCCTCGCGGGGGCACACGTATGAGGGTCTCGATCGCGCTGCCGACGGGCGCGCTATTGCCGGGAGCGCTGAAGCTGCTTTCGCGCGCCGGTGTCATGCGGCTGAGCGCCGCCGAGCTCGGCCGGCGCCTGCTGGTCGAGCGCTCGGGAGTGCGGGTGATTCTGGTGCGGCCGGCGGACGTGCCTGCCTACGTCGATTACGGCGCAGCGGACCTCGGCATCGGCGGCAAGGACGTGCTCTGGGAGTCGAACGGAGCGCACTACGAGCTGGTCGACCTGCACTTCGGACCTTGTCGCCTGGTCCTGGCAGTGCCCGAGGAGTCCGAGATCGGCGGTCCGGAGACGTGGCCACCGCTCCTACGCGTGGCGACGAAGCTGCCGCGGACCACGGCGTCGTGGTTCGAAGCTCGCGGCCAGGCGGTCGAGGTCGTTCTCCTGCACGGTTCGGTGGAGCTCGCGCCTCAGGTGGGCCTTGTTGACGGCATCGTCGACCTGACCGCGACTGGTCGCACGCTGCGCGAGAACAAGCTGCGGGTGGCGGCGACGCTCGGATCCTCCACCGCGCGACTCATTGGCAACCAGGCCAGCCTGAAGACACGAACCGATGCAGTCCAGGCTCTGGTCGGTCGATTGCGCGATGGTGCGAACGATGCCGGTTAGGCGTTTCGACGTGGGCTCGTGGCTCGACTCGCCGCTGTCGCGGAGGCGCCTCGACCTCTCGCAGTTCGCCGGTGAGCGCGCCATCGTGGCCGAGATCTGCGCCCGGGTGGCCGCGGATGGCGACGCGGCGCTGCGCGAATATGGCGAGCGATTCGACGGCTGGGCGCCGCGCAAAGGTGAGACGTTCCGGGTGCCAGAGGGCGATCTCGCCGCCGCAGCGAATCGGCTGCCGACCGCCGACCGCGCAGCGCTCGAATTCGCCGCGCAGCGGATCCGCGACTTTCACTCGAAGCAGTTGCAAACCGTGAGCACGGGACCTCCCGGACTGAAGCTCATCACACGGCCGGTACGAAGAGCGGGGCTGTATGCGCCTGGGGGTCGCGCCGCCTATCCGTCAACGGTGCTCATGACCGTCATCCCGGCACGCGTGGCGAAAGTTTCTGAGGTCGTGCTTACCACTCCGCCTCGGGCCGACGGCAGTGTACCCGCCGCCATCCTCGCCGCCGCCCACATCGCGGGCGTGGATGCGGTGTATCGAATCGGGGGCGCGCAGGCGATCGCGGCGCTCGCTTACGGAACCACCTCGATTCCACGGGTCGATGTCGTCGCCGGGCCTGGCAACATCTATGTAACCCTCGCCAAAAAAGAGGTGTTCGGCGCCGTCGGCGTGGACGGCATCGCGGGTCCGACCGAGGTCATGGTCGTGGCGGACGCGAACGCGCGTCCTGATTTCGTCGCCGCGGATTTGGCCGCGCAGCTCGAGCACGACCCGCTCGCATGGGCGGTGCTGGTCACCGACTCGGCTGCGCTGGCGGACCGCGTCGAGGAGGAGCTTCAAAGCCTGATCCAGGGCCTCGACCGTGCCGACATCATCCGCGCCGCCAATTGCTGCCTAATCGTCGCGGGCGACCTCGAGCAGGCGATCCATCTCGCCAACGACTTTGCACCCGAGCACCTGCTGATCGTCGCCGAAAACGCCGGACGGCTCGCCTCGCAGGTCGAGAATGCGGGCGCGGTGTTCGTGGGAGCCTATGCAACCGTGCCCCTCGGTGATTACGCGGCCGGTCCGAACCACACGCTCCCGACCTCGGGCGCAGCGCGGTTCGCGTCGCCGCTGGGGGTGCACACGTTCCTCAAGCGCAGCAGCGTGCTGAGCCTCAACCGCGGCGACCTAGAGATGCTGCGAGACGCTGTCGTCCGCCTGGCTGGGCTCGAAGGGCTGACTGCCCACGCGCACGCGGTCGAGGTGCGCCTTGAGTAGGGGCCCTCGCGAACTCAAGGCGAAGCCTCTGAGTTCGTGGGGAGTAAGAAGCGCAGAGGTTGTTCGCAAGAGCAAGGAAACGCAGCTGACCGCGCGGGTCACGCTCGAAGGACGCGGGCGGGTCAAAGTCGTGACCGGCCTCGCCTTCCTCGACCACATGCTGGAGCAGGTCGCGAGGTACGGAGGGTTCGACCTCAGCTTTCGCGGCGCCGGCGATGTGCACGTCGACAACCATCACCTCGTCGAGGATGCAGGCATCGTGCTCGGCCAGGCTCTATCGAAAGCGCTCGGCGATCGCGCCGGAATCACGCGCTTCGCGTCGGCGTATGCGCCGCTCGACGAGACCTTGGCGCGCGTGGTCGTCGACGTCGGCAAGCGGCCTTACCTCTCCTACAACGTGGCGCTGCGGGGCCGCATCGGCACGCTCGAGTCGGAGGTGCTGGAGGAATTCTGGAAGGCGCTGTCGATCCATCTCGGCGCGACCATCCACGTCGACGTCATCCGCGGGCGCAACCGCCATCACATCGCCGAGGGGACGTTCAAGGCGCTCGGCCTAGCTTTGCGTGAAGCGATGTCGGTACGGGGAGGCGGCGGCGTGCCGTCGTCCAAAGGCCTGCTGGGTTGATTTACCCCAAAAAAGCCGCCCCCCGCTCACCGCTGTTTTTTGGGGGCCCCCAGTGATCGCGATCGTCGACTACGGGGTCGGGAACCTGCGCTCGGTCGAGCGAGCGCTGCTCCATGTTGGAGCTAAGCCCAAGCTCACCGCCGATGGCGACGACCTTCAGGACGCCGACGGCATGGTGCTGCCCGGGGTAGGGGCGTTTGCGCCCGCTCTTGCCAAGCTTTCCGAAGGCGGCCTCGGCCGCAGGGTCGTCGAGCTGGCCAAGAAGGGGAAGCCGATCCTCGGGGTCTGCCTCGGCTATCAACTGCTGTTCGAGGAGTCGGCGGAGCATGGCCGCCACGAGGGCCTCGGGCTGCTCGATGGCCGTGTGGTGGAGGTGAAAAACAGCCGGCGGCTTCCCGTGATTGGCTGGTGCCGGCTCGCGCAAACGGAGGTGTCGCCGCTGTGGCGCGGCATCGCCGACCGCTCCTACTTCTATTTCGTGCACTCGTACACGCCCGATTCTTCGCGGCACGCGATCGCCTCGACCGAGCAATCACCCGCGGCGGCGGCGGCGCGCCTCAATGTGATGGGCACGCAGTTCCACCCTGAGAAGAGCGGGCCAGACGGCCTGCGCGTGTACGAAAACTTCCTCGCTCTGTGCGGCTGATGCCTGCAAAACGGATCATCCCCTGCCTCGACGTCGATGACGGCCGCGTCGTCAAGGGCGTTCGGTTTCAGAACCTGCGTGACGCGGGCGACCCGGCAGAGCTGGCAGCGCTGTACGACCGGGAGGGGGCGGACGAGGTCGTCTTCCTCGACATCACCGCGTCATCTGAGCAGCGGAGCATCCTGCTCGACGCGGTTGCCCGCACGGCGGACGAGGTGTTCATCCCGCTCACTGTCGGCGGTGGAGTGCGTAGCGTGGAGGACATGGCGGAGCTCTTGACCCATGGTGCCGACAAGGTGTCGGTCAACACGGGCGCCCTCGACGACCCCGACCTGATCACCCGCTGCGCCGAGGTGTTCGGTTCTCAGTGCGTGGTCCTGGCCATCGATGCCCGCCGCCGCGCTGGCGGCGCCGGCTGGGAGGTCTTCAGCCACGGCGGCCGGCGGGCAACCGGACGGGACGCGATGGAATGGGCAGTTCTCGGCGAGCGATTGGGAGCGGGGGAGATCCTGCTCACCTCGATGGATAACGACGGCACGGAAAACGGCTACGACCTGGACCTCCTGCGGGCGGTGACCTCGGCCGTGCGGCTGCCGGTTATCGCATCGGGCGGCGCCGGGTCTGCTGCTCACATGTACGACGCGCTGACCTCGGGCGGTGCCGAGGCTGCCCTGGCGGCGTCGATCTTTCATTTCGGCGAGCTCTCTATCGGCGCGGTGAAGGAAGACCTGGCAGCCCGCGGCTTGGAGATCAGGCGATGAAACCCGACTTCTCGAAAGGCCTGGTGCCGGCGGTCGTCCAGGACGCCGACAGCGGGAAGGTGCTGATGCTCGCCTACATGGACGAGGAGTCGTGGACGAAAACGCGTGAGACCGGTCGGGCATGGTTCCATTCGCGAAGCCGCGGCCTGTGGGAGAAGGGAGCCACGTCGGGCAACACGATGGACGTGGTCGAAACGCGCATCGACTGCGACGCCGACACGGTGCTGTTGCGCGTCAAGCCGGCCGGTCCCGCCTGTCACACCGGCGCGGAGTCGTGCTTCTTCAACGAACCGGACTGACCGCCGCGATACCCAGGTCAAGCCCCTCTCCCTGACCCCTCTCCCTTTCGGGGACAGAGTCTCGTCTTTTCAATCGCATGTTTATGCACTTTGTTTGTATACTCATGCGCTTATGGCGAAGAGGCTGAAGGCGGCAGTCGCAGGGGCTAACGGCTACGCGGGCATGACCCTGGTCAACCTGCTGTCGCGCCATCCGGGTGTCGAGCTCGAGCAGCTCACGTCGCGCTCGTTCGCCGGCAAGCCCTACGCGTCAGTGTTCCCACTCCTCGAGCTCGAGGGCGAGTTTCTGTCGGAGCCGGTGCCCGATGGCATCGACGTCGTCTTCAGCTGTTTGCCTCATAACGTCGGCGCGGGCAAGGCCGGTGGCTGGCTCGCGGCGGGGGCTCGGGTTGTCGACATGAGCGCCGACTTCCGCTTGAAGGACTCGAGCCAGTATCCGAAGTGGTACCGGCAGGAGCATCCGGCACCGGAGCTCCTCGCGAAGGCTGTGTTCGGCCTTCCGGAGCTGCACGAGCGCGAGCTGGCCGGTGCTGAGCTCATCGCCGCGCCCGGGTGCTACTCGACGGCCGCGATCCTCGCCCTTGCGCCCGCGGTGGCGGCCGGGCTCGCGGGCGCCGACATCATCGTCGACGCCAAGTCCGGAGTCAGCGGCTCAGGGCGTTCGGTATCCATGGGCGTCCATTTCAGCGAGGTCAACGAATCGCTCGGCGCGTATGCGATCGAAGGCCACCGGCACCAGCCGGAGATCGTTCAAGAACTGACGGCGCTCACGAGGGCGGTCGATTCTCCCCACGCCGCCGCTACGCGGCGGAGCTCCCCGCATGGCGGGGAGCTGACCGTCACATTTGTGCCGCACCTCGCGCCAATGACGCGCGGAATCCTGGCCACGTGCTATTTCGACCTCAAGGGATCGCTGAAGCAGCTGCGGGACGCGTATCGCGAGTTCTACGCGGGCCAGCCATTCACGCGGGTCGTCCCGCAAAGCCCGACCACAAAGCTCGCGAGCCACTCCAACCTCTGCCTCGTCAATGTGGCGGCCCAAAACGAGAAGGCCGTGGTGACCGCAGCGCTGGACAACCTCGTCAAGGGCGCATCTGGACAGGGTGTCGAGTGCTTCAACATCGCGTTCGGTTTCGATCGCAAGACCGCGCTGGAGACGCCCGTCCAGTGGCCGTGACCTTCGCGCGCGGCTTTCGCGCCGGCACGGCCGCCTGCGGCATCAAGGCGTTCACGACCGGCGCCGGCGCGATCCCGACCGGCCAGCGCGACGACCTGTGCGTGGTGCACTCGAGCTATCCGTGCGACACCGGCGGTGTCTTCACAACCAACAAGATCAAGTCGGCGTCGGTCGTCATCGACCAGCTGCACCTTCAGCACAACCGCGTGCAGGCCCTGGTCATCAACTCCGGCAACGCCAACGCATGCACGGGGGCGCAGGGATTCCGGGACGCGCTCGTGATGGCCAAGCTTGCCGCGGACCGACTCGACCTCGACCCGGACCAGGTCCTGGTCAGCTCGACAGGCGTGATCGGCCGCTATCTGCCGATGGATGCGGTGAAAGCCGGCATCGTGTCGGCATCCGGCGCGCTGAGCGCCGATCATGGGATCGATGCGGCGAAGGCGATCATGACGACCGACACGCGGCCGAAGACGGCTAAGAAGGAAATCGAGCTCGGGGGCCGGACAGTCAGGATCGGCGGGATGTGCAAGGGGTCGGGGATGATCCACCCGAATATGGCGACGATGCTGGCCTACATCACCACGGACGCCGAGGTCGAGCCGGGCCTGATGGCGAGGCTGGTGAAGCCGGTCGCCGACCGCAGCTTCAACCAGGTCACCGTCGATGGCGACAGCTCGACCAACGACACCTTCCTCATCCTGGCCAACGGCGCCGCCGGCAACGCCCCCATCGTTTCCGGCACGGCCGAGGCTGAAGCGCTGGAGGCCGCGATCCTCGATATCGCCCGTGAGCTGGCGCAGGCCATCGCGCGCGACGGTGAGGGCGCGACCAAGATGATCGCGGTCCGCGTCCAGGGTGCGGAATCGGATGACGAGGCCAGGACCGCGGCCCGCGCCGTGGCGTCGTCGAGCCTCGTCAAGACCGCGGTGCACGGCGGCGATCCCAACTGGGGCCGCATCGTTTGCGCGCTTGGTTACAGCGGAGCGGAGCTTGCGCTCGACAAGCTGCACCTCAGCGTCGGCGGACTGGTGGTTTTCGAGCGCGGTGCGGGCGTCGACGTCGATCTCTCCGCGGTACGTCGCGCATTCGAACAACCGGAGATCGAGATCGTGGCCACGCTGGGCCTGGCTGACGGGCAAGCCGAAGCCTGGGGCTGCGACTTATCGGAGGAGTACGTGCGAATTAACGCGGAGTACACGACATGACATTGACGGTCGCGGAGCGCGCGCAGGTTCTCGTCGAGGCGCTGCCCTACATCAAGCGATTTCATGGCCAGATCGTCGTGGTCAAGATCGGCGGCAATGCCATCGAGCACGCTCGGGACGAAACACTGCTCGACATCGTCCTGCTCCGCTACGTCGGCATGCAGCCGGTGCTGGTGCACGGGGGCGGGCCCGAGATAACGGCGATGAGCGAGCGGCTGGGGCTCAAGGCGGAGTTCAAGAACGGCCTCCGGATCACGGACGACAGGACGATGGAGGTCGTGAAGATGGTGTTGACCGGAAAGGTCAACCCCGACATCGTGGGCGCCATCAACCGACTTGGCGGCCAAGCGGTCGGGATGAGCGGCGAGGATGGGCCAAGCATCATCGCGGAGCCTCTCGGTGAGGACATGGGTTTTGTCGGCCGCGTGACCCAGATCAATGGCGAGCCGATCACGGCGCTATTGGGGCGCGGCTACATACCTGTGATCGCGTCGATCGGCCTCGGCTACGACGGCCACGCGTACAACATCAACGCCGACACCGTGGCGGCGGAGATCGCGCTGGCCCTGGGCGCGGCCAAGCTGATTCTTCTCACCGATGTTGCCGGCGTGCTCGGGGTCGATGGGGGCGTGGTTGCGGTTCTGTCGCGCGAGGATGCGCGGCAGCGTATTGAGTCGGGCGAGGTGAGCGGCGGCATGATCCCCAAGCTCGAGGCGTGCTTGCGCGCGCTGGACGGGATCCCGTTCGCGCACATCGTCGACGGGCGCACGGCCCACGCGCTGCTTCTCGAGCTCTTCACGGAGTCGGGGATTGGAACGATGGTGACGAAGTAACGACGTGAGCACCCCCGAGCTCGCCGACAAGTACCTGATGCAGACCGGCCGGCGCCTGCCGGTCACCTTCGTGCGCGGTCGAGGCTGCCTCGTCTACGACGACGCCGGCAACGAATACCTCGACCTCGTCGCCGGGATCGCCGTCAACTTGCTCGGCCACGCGCATCCAGAGGTTGCGGCCGCGGTCGCCCAGCAGGCGAAGACGCTCATCCACACCTCCAACCTCTACTTCAGCCAGCCCCAGGTCGAGCTCGCGCGGAGGCTCGTCGAGCTTTCGTTTCCGTCGCGGGTCTTCTTTTGCAACTCAGGCGCAGAGGCCAACGAGACCGCGATCAAGCTCGCGCGCAAGTGGGGCGCACGCAATCGCGACGGCGCGTTCCAGATCATCACCACCCTGGGCTCATTCCATGGCCGCACGCTCGCCACTGTCACCGCGGGCGGGCAGCCGAAGTACTCGGATCCGTTCAAGCCGCTGCCCGACGGTTTCATGCATGTCCCCTACAACGACCTTGACGCGATCAGGGCGGCGACGAGCGCGCGAACGGTCGCCGTGATGCTGGAGCCGGTTATGGGCGAGATCGGCATCGTGCCCGCGAAACCCGGATACATCGCCGGCGTGCGCAAGTGGTGCGATGAGAAAGGCATGCTGCTGATGCTCGACGAGGTCCAGACAGGTCTCGGCCGCACGGGTCGATGGTTCGCCTTCCAGCATCACGGCGTCACACCGGACGTCATGACTCTCGCCAAGGGCCTGGGCGGCGGGGTGCCGATCGCCGCGTGCCTGGCTTCGCCGAAGGCCGATGTCTTCGAGCCGGGTGATCACGGCTCGACGTTTGGTGGCAACCCGCTCGCGTGTGCGGCCGCGCTCGCCGTGCTCCATGTGATCGATCGCGATGGGTTGGTCGGCCACGCTGCCGAGATGGGTGAGGTGCTGCACGGCGCGATCCACGGGCTTGGTGTCAAAGAGGTGCGCGGTATCGGGCTGATGCAGGCGATGGAGTTCGCGGAGCCGCGTGCCAAAGCATTTCAGCAGGCATGCCTGGACGCGCGTCTGGTCGTCAATGCGGTCGACGACCACTCGATCCGCTTCGTGCCGCCGCTGATCGTCACCGCCCAGCAGATCGACCAGGCGCAGCACACCATGCAAGAGGTCCTGAAGTGACAGCGACCAAGGGACAGCGCCACCGCGCGATCCTCGATCTCATCAACCGAGGTACGGTGCACACGCAGCAGGAGATCGCGCTTGCGCTCGCGCGCCGCGGCCTTGCCGCGACGCAGGCAACCGTTTCGCGTGACATCCAGGAGCTGGGGCTGGTGCGGTCCGGAAGCGGGTATCGCAGCCCGGCCGCGCTGGTGCGCGAGCTCGTGCTTTCGGTCGAGGTCGTGGAACCGGTGGCGGTCATCAGGACTCCGCCGGGCACGGCGAACCTGGTCGCGCGGCGCATCGACGAAGCGGCCCTGCCCGGGATCGCGGGCACGGTCGCCGGCGACGACACGATCATCGCGGTGCTCCGCCGCCGCGGGGCCGGCAAGGCGCTCATGGAGCTGCTGGATCATGCCGGCTGAAAAGCTGGTGCTCGCCTACTCCGGGGGGCTCGATACCTCGGTCGCGATTCGCTGGCTCAAGGACCAGGGCTGGGACGTGATCGCTTTCACCGTCGATCTCGGCGAGAAGAAGGACCTCGACGCCATCCAGGCGCGGGCGCTGAAGACGGGCGCATCCGCGGCCTACGTCGCTGACGGCCGGGCGCCTTTCCTGCAGATGTTCGTGTGGCCGTCGCTCCAGGCCGGAGCCGTGTACGAAAAGGAGTACCCGCTCGCCACCGCCCTCGGCCGGCCACTGATCGCGGCGATGATGGTCGAGGTCGCGCGCCGCGAAGGCGCCACCGCGATCGCGCACGGATGCACCGGCAAAGGCAACGACCAGGTGCGCTTCGATGTCGCGACTGCGGCGCTCGCGCCGGAGCTCAAAGTCGTCGCCCCCGTCCGCGAATGGGGGATGAATCGCGACGACGAGATCGAGTACGCGACCAAGCACGAGATCGAGGTGCCGGCGACGACGCGCTCGCCGTACTCGACTGACGAGAACCTCTGGGGCCGCTCGATCGAGGCGGGTGTTCTCGAAGACCCATGGGCGGAGCCGCCCGCGGACGTCTACGCGTGGACGCGAGACCCCCGCGACTGCCGGGACGAGCCCGCGTACATCGAGATCGGGTTCAAGCACGGTATCCCGGTCTCGCTCGAGGGCAAGGCCGTCGATGCCCTGGAGCTCGTTACCGAGCTGAACCGCGTCGGTGGCGAGAACGGGGTCGGACGCATCGACCACCTCGAGAACCGGCTCATCGGGATCAAGTCGCGCGAGATCTACGAGGCCCCCGCGGCGGTGTTGCTGCTTCAGGCCCATCAGGCGCTCGAAGACATCACCCTGCCGAAAGAGGTGGCGCGCTTCAAGGACCTCGTCTCGCAGCAGTGGGCGCAGATGGTTTATGACGGTCTCTGGTTCAGCCCGCTGCGCGACGCGCTGTATGCGTTCGTCGTCGAGACCCAGCGTCACGTCACCGGCGATGTCCGGCTCAAGCTCTTCAAAGGCGCGTCCCAGGTCGTCGGGCGCAAAGCACCGGCGCAGCTGTACCAGCACTCGCTCGCCACGTACGGCAAGGGCGACGCGTTCGACCAGTCGGCCGCGGCGGGCTTCATCAAGCTCTGGGGCATGGGGGTACGCACCGCGGCCCAGGTCCAGGGCCGGCTGCACGATCGCGAGATGAAGGGCCTCCTCGGGGATGTAAAGAGGCTGACGCCATAGCGCCGCGAGCGCCGAAGCTGTGGGGTGGAGCTTTCACGCGCTCCTTGCTGCCCGAGCTCGAGCGCTTCTCATCGTCGCTAGACGTCGACTTCGAGCTGTTCCCCTATGACATCGCCGGGAGCATCGCGCATGCTCGTGGGCTGGCGGCCGCCGGCCTGCTGACGCCCGCCCAGCTGAAGGCCATCGAGAGGGGCCTTCGCGTCGTCCGCAAAGAGATGAGCGAGGGCCGGTTCACTTTTGTGGATACAGACGAGGACATCCACACCGCTGTCGAGCGGCGGCTGACTGAGATCACTCCGGCCGGTGCTTCTCTGCACACGGGCCGCTCGCGGAACGACCAGGTCGCGCTCGACCTGCGGCTATACGCTCGCGCGGCGGCTAGCGCGCTGATCGATGGAATCGCCGGAGCAGTGGACGCGCTCGCCTTGAAAGCCGCAGACCACGCCGCGTGGGTGATGCCCGGCTTCACGCACGTCCAGCGCGCGCAGCCAGTCACGGTGGGCCATCACGTGCTTGCGCACGCCGAGCCCCTGCTGCGCGACGCGGAGCGCTTCCGCCACGCGTACGACGCCGCCGGCGACATGCCGCTCGGCTCCGGCGCGCTCGCCGGCACGACGCTGCCCCTACAGCGCGAGGTGGTCGCTCGCGAGCTCGGTTTCGAGCGCCTGACCGCCAACAGCATCGACGCCGTCGCCGATCGCGACTTCGCGCTCGACCTCGTCTATGCGTGCATGACAGCCGCCATCCACCTGAGCCGGCTCGGCGAAGACATCGTCCTATGGGCGAGCTCCGAGTTTGGTTTCGTCAAGCTCGCCGATGAGATCGCGACGGGCTCCAGCCTCATGCCGCAGAAAAGGAACCCGGACATCGCGGAGCTGCTGCGCGGACGCGCCGGGCGGCCTGTAGGAAGCCTGGTCGCGCTCGCCACGACCCTGAAGGGCTTACCGCTCGCCTACGACCGCGATCTCCAGGAAGACAAGGCGGCAGTTTTCGCCGCGGTTGACAGCGGGCTTGATTCTCTGCGCGCGGCAAGGCTGCTCGTGGAACATTTGGCGTTCGATCGGGACCGGCTCGCAGTGGCTGCCGCCGACCCCGGACTGCTCGCGACCGACGCGGCCGAAGCGTTGGTGGCTTCGGGCACGCCGTTCCGCCGCGCGCACGAGACGATCGGCAAACAGGCCGCCGCCGGCAATCTGCGCCCGCCATGGGATGCCGCCACGTCGCTGCGAAAGCGCGATCTGGCCGGGGCACCTAACCCTCGCCGAGTCGCCGCTCGGACGCGGGTGGTGCGCCGCCAAGCGGCCGCCCTGCACAGATGGGCCCAGGAGCACCCGCCCGCCCTGCCAGACTAGACCCCCGTGCTCCTCGCGGTCGACGTCGGCAACACCAACGTCACCCTCGCCCTTTTCGAGGGCGAGCGGCTGGTCGCCGATTGGCGCGTGACCGCGCATCGCGAGCGCACAGCCGACGAGCTGGCGGTTGAGCTCAGCCAGCTCTTCAACCTGCGGGGCTTCGACCTCGATGTCGTCACCGGGGTAGTCATTTCCAGCGTGGTCCCCAACCTGAACCCAGCGCTGATCGAGGCTTCACGCCGCTACCTGAACTGCGAGCCGGTGATGGTCGGTCCGGGCGTCAAGACCAGCGTTCGAGTCCGCTACGAGAACCCAAAGGATGTCGGCGCGGACCGCATCGCAAACGCGCTGGCGGCCTTTTCCAAGTACGGCGGCCCGGTCGTGGTCATCGACTTCGGCACCGCGGTCACGTACGACGCCATCAGCGCCGAGGGCGACTACCTCGGCGGCGCGATCGCCCCCGGGGTCGAGATCTCGCTCGACGCGCTGGTGTCCCACACGGCCATGCTCCGGCGCGTCGAGGCCGTCGCGCCCGACTCGGTGATCGGCCGCAACACCATCACCTCGATCCAGTCCGGGCTCATCTGGGGTTTCGTGGCCCAGGTTGAAGGTATGGTCGAACGGATGATCGCCGAGCTGGGCGGAAAGGCCACGGTAATCGCCACCGGCGGCCAGGCCGGGATGGTCGCAGGCCTGACCCACGTCATCCAGGCCGTTGATCCCCTGCTGACCCTCGAAGGTTTGCGTTTGATCTACCTGCAAAACGCGGACGGTGCCCGACACTAGACGGTCTCACCTGTGAAAACCGCCCAGTCGTTCCATATCTATCTGGCGCCCGGCACCGAGAACGGCGAGGTGGCAGCCGCGCTCGGAGAGCTCGGTTTGGAGGCGCTCAGGCTCACCGACGTCGAAACCGTGGTCCAGCCGGCGCTGATCGTCCTCAACCCAGGCCAGAAACCGCCCGAGGGCCTCGAGGAGATGGCGTTCGCGCCGCCCCAGGAGCTGCCTCGGCCGGCAATTCGCGAGCTGCTGCGCATGGCGATGGAGAACGCATCACTCAGGCACGAGGTCAAGCAGCACGTGGAGCACGCGCGCCGACAGCACCGCCAGTTCGAGGAGTTGAACCGGATTGGTATCTCTCTGTCTGCCGAGCGCGACATCAACAAGCTGCAGGAATTCATCCTCCTGACGATGCGCCAGCTCACCAACGCCGACGGTGCGAGCCTGTGGCGCAAGACGATGGGCGAGGACGGCTCCGCCCAGCTCTTCCTGGCCTCGAGCCAGAACAACTCCATCGACAACACGTACCAGGCGTTCAAGGTCCGGGTCGACGAGAAGAGCGTCGTCGGCTACACGGTCACGGTCGGTGCGAGCCAGCTCTACGACGACGCGTACAACCCACCGCCAGGAAAGCCGCAAGGCGGCCGAGGCTTCGACCACCAGTTCGGCTACCGGACGAAGTCGATGCTCACTGTTCCGATGCGCAACTACAACAACGAGGTTGTCGGCGCGGTGCAGCTGATCAACGCGAAGCGGAAATTCGATACCAAGCTCACCGTCGACAATGTCCCCACCGAGGTCGTGAGCTTCCGGCCCGAGGATCTCGAGATGATCGAGTCGATCGCCAGCCAGGCCGCGGTCGCGCTCGACAACAAGAGCCTGCTGGATTCGATCCAGACGCTGTTCGACGGCTTCGTGCAGGCCAGCGTGACCGCGATTGAGCAACGCGACCCCAGCACGGCTGGACATTCAGGTCGAGTCGAGGCCTTGACCACAAGCCTTGCCCGCGCCGTGACCGACCTCGGCACGGGCCGGTTCAAAGATGTCTATCTGACCGAGGACCAGCTCAAAGAGCTGCGCTACGCCTGCCTGCTGCACGACTTCGGCAAGGTTGGAGTTCGCGAGCACATCCTGGTCAAGGCGAAAAAGCTGATGCCGGGTCAGCTCGAGGTGATCCAGGCCCGCTTCGAATTCGTCGAGCGTTCGGTGCAGGTGAAGTACGCGAACGAGAAGCTGGAAGCGCTGAGAAGCGGGAAGGGCGGAGAGGTCGCGCTGGCGGAGATCGATCGGCGTCTCGAGGAGGAACTGGCGCGCCTGCGCATGTGGATCCAGGGCATCGTCGCCGCCAACGAGCCGACAGTGATGCCCGAGGACAAGGCCTCGATGCTCGAGGTGCTCTCCCAGCAGACGTATCACGACATGTCCGGCCACGCGCACCCGCTGCTCGACCCGCAGGAGTTTCGTTTTCTGTCCATCCGGAAGGGCACCCTCGATCCCCAGGAGCGTCTCGAGATGGAGGCGCACGTGACGCACAGCTTCCATTTCTTGAGCAAGATTCCGTGGACCTCAGTCATGCGGGGCATTCCCGAGATCGCTTACGGGCACCACGAGAAGCTCGACGGGTCGGGTTATCCCCGTGGGTTGACGGCCGAGCAGATCCCGCTGCAGGCGAAGATGATGACGATCTCCGACATCTACGACGCGCTCACCGCGCAGGACCGCCCGTACAAGCGCGCCGTGCCGCGCGATGTGGCCATCGACATCCTTCGCAAGGAGGCCGGAGAAGGCAAGCTCGACAAGGATCTGCTCGACATCTTCGTCGCCAAACGCATCTTCCAGGAGACGGCGCCGCGATGAGGATCAAGTTCTGGGGCACGCGAGGAACGAGGCCAACACCAGGCAGACGGACCCTTCGCTACGGTGGAAACACGACCTGCCTCGAGGTCCGCGACAAGAACGACAACCTCATCATCATCGACTCAGGCTCGGGCATCGCCGAGCTGGGCAACGCGTTTGCGCAATCAGAGCCGCTGCAAGCCCACCTGCTCATCACGCATACGCACCTCGACCACATCCAGGGATTCCCGTTCTTTCCGCCCGCGTTTGTGCCAGGCACGCATCTGACGATCGTCGGGCCCGCCGGCTCCGCGAAATCACTGCAGGCGGCGTTCGCGGACCAGACGGACCCTGCCTACTTCCCGGTGCGCCTCGATCACATGCCGGCCGAGATGGAGTTCATCGAGCGCAACCCTGGAGAGACCTTCGAGGTCGCCGGCCTGCGCATCACGCCACATCTCCTCATGCATCCGATCCCGACTTTCGGATACCGGATCGACGAGGGCTCGACGCGATTTGCGTTTGCGACCGACAACGAAATCGCGATGTTTACCAACAACACGAACGGATCGCTGAAGGACATGGCGAGCTGGTGCCAGGATGCCGACCTGCTGGTCCACGATGCCCAGTACAGCCGCGAGGAATACAAGACGCACGCCGGCTTCGGCCACTCGACCTACGAGGAGGCGCTCTCGCTGGCGGAGCAAGCCGGGGTCCAGCAGCTCGCCTTCTTCCACCACGATCCAGTCCATTCCGACACCGACATCGACGCGCTGATTGAAGAGGCGCTTGGCAATCACCGGCAGGCAGGCGGCACCGATGTGGTCGCATTTCCGGCGGCCGAGGACCTGGAGCTGATCCTCTAGCACTAGCGCTCGTCCCTTAGTCTTTCTCGAACGTGAGCGGGGAAGACGAGCCAGAGGTAATCCGCGACCGGCGCAAGAAGCTCGAGCGGCTGCGCGCCGCCGGCATCGATCCATACTCGCGCGGGTTCAAGCCGACACATTCGACAGCAGAGGCTCGCGCGCTGGTCGGCGACTCCGAGCGCACGGAGCCGGTTTCGCTCGCCGGCCGGCTGATGGTGAAGCGCCTGCTCGGCGGCTCCGCATTCGCGGATCTGCAAGACCAGGCTGGGCGGATCCAGTTGATGGCGAGCCGCGACATCCTCGGCGAAAGCACGTTCGACCTGTTCGCGGAGCTCGATCCCGGCGACCTTATCGGCGTGACTGGGCCCATCTTCCGCACCCGTCGCGGCGAGGTGACGCTGGAGATCGGCTCGTTCCAGCTGCTCACGAAGTCGCTCCGGCCGCTGCCCGAGAAATGGCACGGGCTGAAGGACGTCGAGATTCGCTACCGGCAGCGGTATGTCGACCTGATCGCAAATCCGCAGGTCCGCGATGTGTTTCGTTCGCGGACGAAGATCATCGGGAGCCTGCGCAGCCTGCTCGACGGGCGTGGATTCCTAGAGGTCGAGACGCCGGTGCTGCAGGAGGTTCCCGGTGGCGGGCATGCGCGGCCGTTCGTGACCCATCACGAGGCGCTCGACCGCGACCTCTACCTCCGCATCGCCCTCGAGCTGCACCTGAAGCGCCTTCTGGTCGGAGGATTCGAGCGTGTCTACGAGATCGGCCGTGTCTTTCGCAACGAAGGTCTGTCGCCACGACACAACCCCGAGTTCACGATGCTCGAGACCTACGAGGCCTATGCCGACTACACCGAGGTGATGAGGCTGGTGGAAGACATGGTGGTTGCCTCGACGGCGGCCGCGGGCCGGACTTCCATGATCACGTACCAGGGCGAGGAGGTTGACCTTACGCCGCCATTCCGTCGCGAGCGCATGGCAGACCTGGTGGTCGAGCACACCGGCCGGCAGGCCGTGGGCAAGGAGCTGAACGACCTCTTCGAGGAATTCGTGGAGCCGAAGCTGCGCCAGCCGACCTTCGTGACCGACTACCCGATCGAGATCTCGCCGCTGGCCCGCCGACGTGACGACGACCCGCGGTTCGTCGAGCGATTCGAGCTCATCATCCTCGGCCGCGAGTATGCGAACGCCTTCACCGAGCTCACCGATCCGATCGACCAGCGGCAGCGTTTCGAGGCGCAGGCGGCCCAGCGGGCTGCCGGCGACGTCGAGGCTCACCCCATGGATGAGGATTTCCTCCGCGCCGTCGAGTACGGCCTGCCGCCGTGCGGCGGCCTGGGCGTGGGTATCGACCGGCTGATCATGCTGCTGACCGACCAGCCGTCTATCCGCGACGTCATTCTCTTTCCAGTCATGAAGGCCGAGTCCTGATGCTGCCACTGGAACTGATCCGGCGCGAGCCCGATCGCGTGCGCCATGCCGCACGACTGAAAGGCGAAACCGCGCCGATCGACGAGATCCTCACCCTCGATGAGGAGTGGCGCGCTCACCTGCACAAGGCCGAGACGATCAAGGCCGAGCAGAACACGCTCTCCAAGGAGTTCGCAAAGACCCGCGACGAGGCGTTGAAGGAAAGGCTGCGCGAGATGGCGGACCGCAGCAAAGCCGAGCTTGCCGAGGCGGAAGCCGTGAAACGCAAGCTCGACGACCTGCTGCTGCGCGTTCCCAACCTTTTTCACGAGTCCGTGCCGGTCGGGGAGACCGAGGCCGACAACGTCGTCCTGCGTGACTGGGGATCGAAGGTTGAACTGGGTTTCGCCGCCCGCACCCATTACGACCTTGGCGAGTCGCTGGGCATCATGGACTTCGAGCGCGCGGCTCGGGTCGCAGGCTCGCGATTCGCGTTTCTGATCGGTCAGGGCGCGCTGCTGGAGCGCTCGCTCGCGCAGTTCATGCTCGATGTCCATACCCGCGAGCACGGCTACACAGAGGTGTGGCCGCCGATGCTTGTCAACAGCGGCTCGATGACCGGGACGGCGCAGCTGCCGAAGTTCGCGGCCGATGCGTTCAAGGTCGAAGGACAGGACCTGTGGCTGGTGCCGACGTCCGAGGTGCCACTGACAAACCTGCATCGTGAGGAGATCCTCGACGCTGATCGTTTGCCGCTGAAGTACACGGCGTACACGCCCTGCTTCCGCTCGGAGGCCGGCGCCGCCGGCAAGGACACCCGAGGGTTTATCCGCCTCCACCAGTTTTCGAAGGTCGAGATGGTGAAGGTGACCACCGCCGAGACCTCGATGGAGGAGTTCGAGAAGCTCACGGCCGACGCCGAGGACATCCTGCAGCGCCTTGGGCTCCACTACCAGCTGATGGCGATGTGCACCGGCGACATGGGCTTCGCGCAGTACAAGAAGTACGACCTGAACGCCTGGTGCCCCGGGATTGGGCGCTATCTAGAGGTGTCGTCGTGCTCGGTCTTCAACGACTTTCAGGCGATGCGGGCGAACATGCGCTACCGGCCCGCGCGCGGCGCGCCGCCGCGGTTCGTACACACGATCAACGGGAGCGGGCTGGCGCTGACACGGACAGTTGACGCCATCATCGAGACCTTTCAACGAGCGGACGGAACGGTCACCGTGCCTGAGGTCTTGAGACCATACATGGGCGGCCTGGAGATCATCGGCGGCCGCTGATTCCTAGAATCCGGAGGTGCGTTTCGGAGGGGTGGCCGAGTCCGGTTGATGGCGACGGTCTTGAAAACCGTTATGGGTGCAAGCCCATCCAGGGTTCAAATCCCTGCCCCTCCGCACCTGCCCCGCCGCACCGAAATCGTATTCAAATCGGCCAATCTGAGTCGGTAGGCTCCTCTTTGTAGCCTGCCAATGGGTCATTGAGCCCATGGTTATTGGGCGCTGACTTTTGTTACCGTGCCGGGGTGGAGACCTGGGTGAAGGCTGAGGATTTGGCGTGAAAAGGACGACTCTTCTCCGAAACCTGATCCCGGCCCTGATCGTGGCGCTGGTGCTCGTCTCCTCGTTTGTGAGCTCCGCCGGCGCCAAGCAGGGCAGCCACGAGAAGGAAAAGGAGTGTGGCTACGGCTACACCCAGCCGGACACTGACGAGAACGACAACCACGTCGACCAGAGCAAGGCGATCACCAGCGCAAAAGAGAAGCCCGACAAAGAGAAGCCCGACAACGACTGCAACGAGGACGAGGACGAGGGCGAGGGTAGCGGCGGCGAAGGTGGCGGCGGTGGCGAGGGTGGCGGTGGTGGTGACCACGGCGGCGGCGGCGGTGACGACAGCGGCGGTCACGGCGATAAGCACCACGGCCGCTAGCTAGCGACCGGCGGTCGGACTAGCGCGCCTTTTCGGCTGCCCACATCAGCGCCCTCGAACCGTCGGTTGATGGCCAACTTGTCCAGCTTCAGCCAGCCGGGCGAGGGCCAGTAGCTCGGCCCGCCTAGAGTTCACGTCGTCGGCCTTGGCGACGAGACGCTCGCCGCGCAGCACCGGCAGCACGTAGTATCCCCACCTGCGTTTGGCCTGCGGAACGTAGATCTCGAGCCGGTAGTCGAAGCCGAAGTGAGCCAGCGCGCGGTCGCGGTCATAGACGAGCCGGCGGTGATCGTCGGCAGGTTCGCGGGGATTGCTCGCTCGGCGACGTCCCAAGGCGTTCGTTCGCGTCGCGCCTGACAACGCTGACCTCGCCGCGAGCCTGCAGGAACTCGAGCATCTGGCTCACGAGGGCGAGTCGCCATTGGACCATGTCGCCATCACTGCCGCCCTGTAGAGCGGGTAGTCGGCCATCGGGTAGAGGAATGCCCGGTACTCGAACAGCTGCCGATCCCGCAGCAATTCGTCACCTGCGTGGGGCGGACTCGTTTGCCAAGGCGGCTCCACATTACGAGATGCTCATTCCGCGCCACGGCGGCAGTCGGGTCGAGCTGAAGGAAGCCCAGCCGGGTCACGGTGTGGAGGACATCCCGCGGCCGCTTGGCGTCGAGAAGCTGAGCCGTGACCGCGATCTGGCGTGCCCGGTCCCGCGAGAGGCGAATCATCGCCTAGAAGCTAATCGAAGCACGGCGGGGCGTAACAAATCTTCGAGTCGCGACACGGACTCACGTGAGCGTGCTTCTGTTCTCCCACCAGACGCCCTGGCCCGAGGACCGCCCCACCTATCCTGACCCCAGGGTGGTCAGAGACCCCATCGATCCCGATCTCGAAGCCCTTCGCTCGGCCGACGAGGCTGCGTTCGAGGCTCTGATCACCCGTCTCCACGGGCCGATGATGCGGCTGGCCATGACGTACCTGCGCGATCGGGCCGCGGCCGAGGACGCTGTGCGGGCCCGCCGCCGCAAGGAATCACGGATCTTGACCTTCACCTCGCTGTTCCGGCGCGACGGTGGCCCGACCGTCGATCCAAGCCGTTTCGGCGCCGACAGGATGTGGTCATCGCCGCCGGACAGCTGGACCAATGTGCCCGAGTCGAGGCTGCTCGGTCGCGAAACCATCGACCGTGTGCGGGCTGCGATCGACGACCTGTCCCCAAAACAGCGCGAGGTGGTGATCCTCCGCGACGTCGCGGGCCTGGACGCCGATGAGGTCTGCGGATTGCTTTCGATCTCACCGGCGAATCAGAGGGTTCGGCTGCATCGCGGCCGCGCGTCAGTACGCAAATCGCTCGAGGACTACCTGACATGACCTGCAAAGAAATCGTCGAGCTGATGACCGATTACCTCGATGGTTTTCTCTCGCCGAGCCGGCGCGCGAAATTTGAGCAACACATCTCGGGGTGCGACGGCTGCCGTGCGTACCTCACCCAGCTGAAGACGGCCAGGATGTTGATCGGCAGAACCGCGGCTGAGCCGGTCCCTGAACCGCTTAAGGCCGAGTTGATGAACGCGTTCAGGTACTGGAAGGCCGCCAGCTGACGTAACGCGTTCGGTCCTCCGCGGCACTAAACAACGATGCGGTCGCATGGGCGGCCTGATGGGACTAGATCCCGAGGAGGACCGTAGTGAGATTTCTTCTGTTGGCCTTGACGGTGGGCGGAGGCGTCGCGGTGGCGATTGCCACGTCCACATCTGTTCTCGCCAATGACGACGGTGTGAGTCACGCTGTTTTCGTCGAGACGAACGCCACGAACGGGAATGCGATCCTCGTTTATGACCGGTCGAGCGGTGGCGCTCTGACCCAGGTCGCGAGCTATGCGACAGATGGTTTCGGTGGCGTAGCCAACGGAGCCGCCGTCGATCCTCTCGCCTCGCAAGGCGCGCTGACATATGACCCCGCGCACGGACTCTTGCTCGCGGTCAATGCCGGCTCCAACACCGTGTCTGTGTTTTCCGCCGATGGCGACCATCTGCGACTGCGCCAGACGATCGCATCCGGCGGCCTGTTTCCTGCCAGCATCGCCGTGCATGGCCGGTTCGCCTACGTCCTGAACGCGGGCGGTGACGGGAGCATCTCGGGCTACCGGATCGCGGGCGGCAGGCTTCGCGCGATCGAGGGATCGACGCGATCGCTCGGTCTCGGCAACACCAACCCGCCGTTCTTCCTGTCGTCACCCGGCCAGGTCGGCTTCACACCCGACGGCAGCAAGCTGGTCGTGACGACCAAAATGGCCGGAACCATCGAGGTGTTCGGTCTCAGCCCCAGCGGGCGTCCGTCGGACACCCCCGCAGTGACGAAATCAGTCGGCCCGGTTCCATTCGCTTTTGCGTTCGATGAAGTCGGTCGGGTGATCGTCACGGAAGCCGGCTCGAGCTCCTTGACCTCTTACAAGATCAACTCCGACGGGTCGCTGACAGTGATTGATGCCAGCGTGCCCGACGGGCAGGCCGCCACCTGCTGGATTACCACCGCGCGCGGTTTCTTCTTTGTCGCCAACACCGGCACCGCGAACCTGAGCGGTTACGCGATCAATGACGCCGGAGCCCTCTCACTGATCGGCGGCTCCAAGGTAGCGGCCACGACGGGCGGCGGTCCGATCGACATGGCAACGTCGGACGACGGGCGCTTCCTCTACGCCGAGAGTGGTGGCACGGGAACCATCAACGAGTTCCGTGTCAGCTCCGACGGCGCGCTGTCAGCCCTCGGCGTGGTTCCGGCCGTCCACGGCCTGGAAGGCATCGCCGCCAGCTGATCTTCCTTCGATCGACCATCCCGGTGCGCGGGCAAATCGGCCTGCCGCACCGGGCCGTTTGCCCAAGTTAAGGTGTGGGGGATGCGGCTTCGGGTGGGAGGCATTCTGGTGGTGCTTCTTGCCGGCATCCTGACGTTCAACTACTTTCGTCCAATTCCGGCCGTGGCGGCCACCCCGGCGGTCGCGACGTCGACGACTCTCCCCGGGAGTGCAGCTGACCTGCCGTGGCCGAAGGTGGGCTCGGCTGCGATCGGCGTCTCGGGGCTCGGCTTTCTCGCCGCCAACGCTGGCGAGAAGCCGGTGCCGGCCGCAAGCGTGGCCAAGGTGATGACAGCGCTTCTAATCCTCGAAGACAAGCCGCTCAAGCGGAACGACCCTGGACCATCGATCGCGATCACTGATGCGGACGTCCAGGCCTATCAAGCGGACAAGGCAGATCAGCAGTCAGTGGTCGAAGTTCGGAGCGGTGAACAGCTTTCGCAGCTGCAGGCGCTGGAGGGACTGCTGATCCCATCAGCAAACAATCTCGCCTTCACGCTGGCGAACTGGGACGCCGGCTCGGTGGATGCGTTCGTAGCGAAGATGAACAAGCGCGCCAAATCGCTTGGGCTCACACATACGAAGTTCGCCGATCCCGCGGGCGCCTCCGTGCAGACGGTGAGCACGCCCAGCGACCTGCTGGTTCTGGGCATGAAGGCGATGAAGCAAGAGGTCCTTGCCCAGGTCGTTGCCATGTCGGACGCCAAGCTGCCAGTAGCGGGCACGGTCTACAACGTCGACTACGCCCTCGGCCAGAGCGGAATCCTGGGCATCAAGACCGGCTCGGGTTTCAACCTCGGAGCCAATTTCCTTTTCGCGGCGTCGACGACGGTGAGCGGTTTCACAATCACGCTCTACGGGTGCGTGATGGGGCAGCCGACCCTTGACGCGGCCTTCACCGCCGCCAAGGCGCTGATCGCGGGGATGCAGACCCACGTCATCGTCAAGCGCGTGCTGTCCAAGTATCAGTCGGTCGGCAGTTACGAGCCGCCTTGGGGAGGCCACACCGACCTCCTATCGACCGCGAACGTCGACCTCGTCGAGTGGCCCGGCATGATCCTGAGGCAGAGCCTGCGGGTGCCGGCGATCACGATCGACAAGCC
>VBHX01000105.1 GCA_005879945.1 Chloroflexota bacterium
TCCTCGGTGAGCTTGTAGATGACGTCGTAGTAGCGAACCTCGACCTTCGCCCGCTCGGCGGCCGCGGTTGCGGCTGGTGTGGGCTTGAGGTTGAAGCACACGATGATCGCGTTGGAGACTCCGGCCAGCAGAAGGTCCGAGTCGCTCACGGCGCCGACGCCCTGGCCGACGATCTTGATCGCGACCACGGGGTCCTCGATCTTCTGCAGCGCTGCGAGCACCGCTTCGAGCGTGCCCTGCGCGTCGGCCTTGACCACCAGGCTGAGCTCCTTGACCTCGCCTTCCTTGGCGCGACGGGCGAGCTCTTCGAGCGTGATGCGCGGCGCGACGTCCTTCGCCGCCTCGAGCGTGCGCCGCTCGGTCAGCTTGGTGAGCGCGATTTGGCGAGCGGCTTTCTCCGAGCCGACGACCTGGAAGATGTCGCCGGCCTGCGGGACCTCGCTCATACCGGACACTACGACTGGCGTCGCCGGCGGCGCCTCGGTCACGCTCTGGGCGCGGTCGTCCGTCAGGGCGCGCACGCGGCCATAGATGTGGCCGCACACGAAGTCGTCGCCGACCTTCAGCGTCCCGGCCTGGACGAGCACGGTGGCCACCGGGCCACGGCCCCGCTCGAGGTGGGCGTCGACGACGGTGCCGATAGCGTTGCGGTCGGGGTTGGCCTTCAGCTCGAGGATGTCCGATGACAGCACGATGGTCGTCAGCAGGTCGTCGATGCCCTGGCCGGTCTTGGCGCTCAGGTGGACACACTCGAGCTCGCCGCCGTAGTGTCGGGTGACGAGTCCCTGCGTTGCCAGCTCCTGATGTACGCGATCGGGGTTGGCGTTGTCCTTGTCGATCTTGTTGATGGCGACGATGATCGGAACCTTCGCCGCGCGCGCGTGGTGGATGGCCTCGATGGTCTGCGGCATCACGCCGTCGTCCGCCGCAACAACCAAAACGACGAGGTCGGTGACCTGCGCGCCTCGCGCCCGCATCGCGGTGAAGGCCTCGTGGCCTGGGGTGTCGATGAACACGACCTCGTGGCCATCCGCGGTATCGATCTTGTAGGCGCCGATGCGCTGGGTGATGCCACCCGCCTCACCTGCGGCTACGCGCGTCTTGCGGATGGCGTCGAGGATCGAGGTCTTGCCGTGGTCGACGTGGCCCAGCACGGTGACGATCGGGGGTCGCTGGACGAGCTTGCTCGGGTCCTCGTTGGCCAGCGAGAACAGCTCCTCGCGCGAGGTGGTGACGACGTCGCCCGCACCCTCCGCGGACTCGACGGTAACGACGTCCTCGCTCTTGACCGGCTCAACCGTGAAGCCAAACTCGTCGGCGACGATCTCGGCGGTGGCGAAGTCGATGACCTGGTTGATGGTTGCGAGGATCTTCGACGCCATCAGCTTCTTGATGACCTCGACTGGACTCACCCCCAGCTTCTCGGCCAGGTCCTTGACGGACAGCGTCGGCGGGAGCACGACCTTGCGCTCGCCGTTGGCCTCCACCTTGACTGCCACCGAGGTCGGCTTGAAGGCCGAGCGGGCAGCCTCAATCGCTCCCGGCGCCAGTGGCGCCGCGGCGTTTTTGAGCGGCATCCGCCGTTGCTGGAGGAAGTTCACCAGCTCTTTTTGGCTGATCCCGAGTTCGCGTGCGAGTTCGTGTGCCTTCATGCCCGAACGTATGATTATGCCGCCCAGGCCGAATTCGAAACTTTTCGGCGGTTGTGCTAGAGACCCAGCTCAGCCCAAAGTTCAGGCCCGGCGGTGGCCCTCAAAGCCCGATCCAGAGCCTTCTTTTTCCGGGCGATTTCGAGGCAGGCGGGGTCTCGGTGAAGGTAGGCGCCTCGCCCCGGGGCACGGCCCGCGGCGTCTAGAGCGACCCGGCCTGCCGAGTCCCGGACGACGCGGACCAGCGCCCTCTTCTCCGCCTCCTGCCGGCACGCCACGCAGGTGCGGACGGGCTCACGGCGCAGCTTCGGCATCGTCCGGCCCCTCGCCCTCGCCGGCCTTGATGTCGATTCGGTAGCCGGTGAGCTTCGCCGCCAGCCGGGCGTTCTGGCCGTCTCGGCCGATGGCGAGCGAGAGCTGGGTGCGCGGCACCAGGACTGTGGCCGTGCGCGTGCCCTTGTCGATGGTCACCGACTCCGCCTTGGCCGGCCCCAGCGACGCCGCCACGAACGCCTCGGGATCGTCGGACCAGGGCACGACGTCGACGTGCTCGCTCGCGAGTTCGCTGAGGATGGCGCGGTGGCGGACGCCCTTGGGACCGACGCAGGCGCCAACCGGGTCGAGGCCGGGCTCGGTCGCGGAGACCGCGATCTTGGTGCGGAGGCCTGGCTCGCGCGCGATCGCGCGCACCTGGACGGTTCCCGCCTTGATCTCGGGCACCTCCGCCTCGAGCAAGCGATGCACGAACATGCGCGCCGCGCGTGACACTCGGACCTGCGCCTGGCGCTGATTGCGCTGCGCGTCGAGGATCACGACGAGGACAGGACGGCCGGGATGCAGCAGCTCGCCGGGGATCTGCTCCTCGGGCGGCATCACACCTTCGGCGCGGCCCAGGTCGACGTAGACGGTGCCGGCCTCGGAGCGGTCGACGACCCCCGTCGCCAGCTCGCCGCGGTGCTCGGCGACGTCGCGCAGCACCTTGTCGCGCTCCAGGTCGTGGATGTGCCGAAGGACGGCGTGCTTGGCGGTCTGCGCGGCCATGCGCTTGAAGTCTTCCGACGGCAGCGCGCGGACGAGCTCGCTGCCATCCGCGCGGACGACGCGCCCGGTGACCTCGAGCGCGCCGGTCTTGGTGTCGAGCTTCACGCGCACCTCGCCCGGCGGGTTGAACGCGCGCACGTAGGCGGTCGCGAGCGCCGCCTCGACCGTGTGCAGCATTTCCTCAAAGGGGATGCCGACCTCAGCGCAGAGCGCGGTCAGCGCATCTGCGAGGCTCTCGGTGGACGGTTCAGATTGCGACCGCGAGCCTGCCCGCGACAACGTCATCCCACCCAATGTGAACGATTACCGGAGCTCTGCCGCGGGCGCCCAGCGCGGAGACCGCGATGCCCGCCGAGTCGACTGCAACCAGCTGGCCTTCGACCACCGTTTCAGAAGGTCCGCTGCGGTAGCGGATGTTCACCCTCTTGCCGTTGAAGCGCTCGTAGTCCGCGTGCACCTTGAGCGGCCGCTCGGCGCCCGGCGACGAGACCTCGAGGTCGTAGGGGCCTTCGATGAAGCGCGAGTGATCGAGCAGCGGTCCCACGACGCGGCTCACGCGCTCGCAGTCTTCGATTTTGATTGGTTCGCTGCGATCGATCGAGACTCGCAGCGTGCGACCCGATTGGCCCGACTGCTCGAGGGCGTACAGCTCGTAGCCCATGTGGTTGAGCGTGGGCTCGAGCAGCTCTTTGATCGACGTTATGGGCCATGTCGGCATGTTCGGGTGACTGATATCACCTTAGCAGGGCATGACCGGTGCGTCCGGGAAACCGCTAACGGAGTGGCTGGAGCCTCCGCCAGACCACCAGGAGCGGTGCCGCGTTGAAGATCGAGCTGTAGGTGCCCGACACGATGCCGATGAGCAGCGCGAGCGCGAATCCCTGCAGGGTCGCGCCACCCGCTACAAGGATGGCCACCAGCACCAGGACGACTGTGAAGCTCGTGATGATGGACCGCGCAGCGGTCTGCATGATGCTGAGGTTCACCACTTGCTCGAACGACAGCCGCTGGCTGACGCGCAGGTTTTCGCGAATCCGGTCGAAGACGACGATCGTGTCGTGCACGGAGAAGCCGACGACCGTCAGCACGGCGGTCACGAAGAGGCTGTTGATCTCTCCGATCTTCAGGTCGAATCCCCTGCCGAGGATCGCGAAGACGCCGGTCAGCAGGAACACGTCATGCAGCAGCGCGGCAAGGGCTGAGCCCCCGAACTGAAAGCCTGCCCGCCAGCCTCCTGGCACGTTCCGGAATCGGAACGTGAGCAGGGTGAGGATGGCGAGGGCCGCGATGACAACCGACAGCAGCGCGAGTTGGATGGTCTCGCCGGCGATCGTGCCGCCGACCGAGAGCACCTGCTGCAGCTCGTAGTTGCCGAGTTTCGCGCGCAGGTCGTCTTCAAACACCTTCTGCTGCGCGGGAGCGAGGACCGCGGTGCGGATGATGTAGGCGCCGCCCCCTGTCGTGATCACCGAGCCACCGACGTTTTCCGCGGCCACCGCGCTTTCCACCTGGGCCTGGTTGGGCTGGCTGGCGAAGTTGACGGTGAACTCGGTGCCGCCGGCGAAGTCGATGCCGAGCTTGAAGCCGCTGTGGGCCATGAAGAAGATGCCCGGGATGATGATCAGCAGGGAGAACGCGAAGTACCAGTTGCGGCGACTGACAAAGTCGATCTTTCGCACAGGCTTCGGCGCCGGCGGCGTTGGCGCGGCCGCAGCCTCGATGAGCTCTTCATGCGCGGCGGCGCCGGGCTGCTCCTCTTCCTCTTGCTCCTCTTCTTCCGCGGCGTCAGGCGATTCCGTGCCCAGCCTGCCGGCCTTCACATCTTCAGGTTGATCGGACACGATCCACCCCCATCAGGGCCGGGCGCCGGAATGTGCTGCCGGCCATGACGATCGCGAGCAGGTTGTGGGTGACGACGATCGATGAGATGAGGCTGAAGACCACGCCGATGCCGAGGGTGACCGCGAAGCCCTTGATCGGACCGGGGCCAACAAACCCGAGGATCAAGCAGGTGATGATCGTCGACAGGTTCGAGTCGCGGATCGCGGGCCACGCCCTTCGCACCGCGGCGTCGACCGCTGCGGGGATCGTCCTTCCCGCTCGAACCTCTTCTTTGAAGCGCTCGAAGATCAGGACGTTGGCGTCGACCGCCATACCAACCGAGAGGATGAAGCCGGTGATGCCGGCCAGCGTCAGCGTGACCGGGACGACCTTGAACACCGCGAAAACCGCGCCCGCATAGAACAGCAGCGCGAGGCTGGCCAGTAAGCCGGGCACCCGGTAGTAGATGATCATGAACAGGACCACGATCGAGAGCCCGAGGATGCCGGCGGCGATGCTGAGCTTCACGGACTCGGCGCCCAAGGTGGAGCCGACCTGCTGCACGCTCAGGACCTGAAGGTCGACCGGCAGCGAACCGGCGTTGATGCCGGTGGCCAGGTCCTGGGCGGCCGATTGTGTGAATCCGTTGCCACCGCCACTGATCACCGCGTTCCCGCCCGTGATCGCCTGGAGTGTCACCGCGTCGACCAGCAGCTTGGGACAGACCGTGTCTGGCTTCGCTGTTGCCAGACATCCGGTGTCGTAGTTCTGCGAGACCTTCGACACGTAGGTCGTATCCTCCCAGCTGTCGATGTCCTTTTGTGTGAGGTCCAGCCAGATCGTCAGGTGCCGCCCCGCGCAGTTGGCGCTTTGAAGCGAGTTCGGGTCTCCCGGGCAGGCGGCGACGTTGGCGGTGGTCAGGTTCGAGAAGAGGTCAGCGCCGCGCGAGGTGAACACGACGTTCACGACCCACCCGAGGCCGCTCTGGTCGATGGCGGCTGTTGCGCTCGCGATGTCGTCACCGGTAAGGCCCGTGAATGCGGGCTTGAAGCCCGGCTCGGGACCGCCCTGGACCTTGGCGTCGGGAACCCACTTCGTGTAGACGAGCTTGTTCACGGCGCCGATGACCTTCTGCGCCTGGTCAGCGGTGACGCCGGCGAGGTCGACGGTGATGCGGTCGTTGTTCGCACCCGCGCCGCGGATCTCGGGCTCGCTCACACCCAGGGAGTTGACGCGCTTGGAGATGACGCTGATCGTCCGCTGCTGCACGGTGGCCCTCGCCTGGCCTGGCGGGAAGTTCGTCAGCTGGTAGTCGATGTGGGTCCCACCGGCGAGGTCCAGGCCCTTGTGGAAGTAGAGCTGCCAGCCGCCGAAGTTGGGCGGCAGCCCAGGAACGTTGCCGGTCAGCGAATAGTGGTTGGCGATCCGGTAGACATAGCCGGCCCCGTCCACGAACAGCGAGAAGAAGAGGATGCCCACGATGAGCAGCCGAACCGGCCAGCTGAGGACTAACTGCACAGCCGAAACAGTCTAAGGCGTGAAGGATGGCGCCTTCCCGGCCTCGCCGTTAGTGGGCTGCAACCGGCACCGTGCGAGCTTCTTTGTGCGGGGGAGATGGTCTGGGTACTCAGGCCATCTGGCGCCTTCGTTCACTTCGGTCTGAAAGCGGCCTCCCGCGGCTGCGCCGCGGGGACACCAGTGGAATGCAATTTCAGACCGGAAAGGAAGGGGATTTCTAATGAAGTTACCGAGTCAGCGTTGCCGGAAGAGCACGTTGAGGACCACGGTTAGGATCGCCGACAGGATGAT
>VBHX01000106.1 GCA_005879945.1 Chloroflexota bacterium
GGCGGCGAGCCCGTCGCGGATGAAAGGAACGGTGCGCTTGAGGAAGGCGGCCGCATCTCTATAGAAGAATGCCTCGTGGCGAAACGGGATCATTCGTGCTCGCCTCCACAAATCGCAAGGGTCGGCGCCTCGGCCCAGCCGACGATGCTAAGCACGCGTTCAAGCTGCGCGGACAGCCCATGCAGAAGGATCCTTCTGTCCTCGCCCAAATTCCCCGCCGAGGATACGATGGCCCTGATGCCGCTGACGTCGATGAACCGCAGCTGGGTGACGTCGAGGTGCACGTCACCCTCCGCAGGCGCGCCTGATGCGAGCGATTGCGTGATTGCGTGCGCGTTCGCTGAGTCGATCTCGCCGGCGAACTTCAAGCCGGCGGGTTTCCTGGTCCGCGAAATGACCAGCTGTTTGTCCTGATAGATGATTTCCTTGCCCGCCGCCGCAGGATCTTCGATAGCCAGCAGCTCCTCATAGCCCAGGTGCAGCGCACCCATGTGATAGGAACCCATGCTCTCGCTAGGTCAACGTCCGCCTTTGAGGCGAACCCCGATCGAGTAGATGCGTCCACCGGCACGTTGATCCAGGTGGGGGAGCCTGGCCTGCAAGGGCCGGGCTCTTCCACCATATGGGGGTGAGCACGCGGCGCGCACGTGGCGCAGCCAGCGGGAAGATGGTCCAGCGCAAAGCCAGCCGCCTGCTCATCATCAGCACGGGCGCGGGCAGTCTTACCCCCGAAATCGAATACAGGCTGCGGACCCTGTTTGCCGATTACCTGATCATCCCCTTCGATCCAACGGACGATTTCGAGAAGCTGATCACACCACGCGCTCGCGTCGTGATCGCGGGCGGCGACGGGAGCGTCGAGTTCGTGGTCCGCAAGCTGGCGGACTCCAAGCACCCGCTCGGCATCCTCTCCCTGGGGACCTTCAACAACTTCGCCCTCGCCCTCGGCCTACCTCCGGACATCGACAAACAGATCGTGATCATCAAGAAAGGACGGCCCCGGCCGATCACCCTCGGGCGGGTCAACGGAACGGTGTTCCTCGAGGCCTGCGCGATCGGACTCTTTGGGGAGACGATCGCCCTGGGCGAGGCTGTCAAGGATCTCAAATACGGCGATTTCGCGGCGGAGATTGGGAACGTGCTCGCTGCCAAGCGTTTTCGATACGAGCTCGCGGGAGACCTGGTCGGCAGCGGCAGCGCCATGTCGCTGGTCTTCACCAACACCTCATCCATCGGCTCGCGACTGCCGGTCAGCGACAGCAAACCCACCAACACCTACCTGGAGTTTTCCATCCACGCCGGGCGCACGAGGACGGACATTGCGGTGCGCGCTCTTGCCTCGGCCCTCCTGATGAAGCACAGGGAGGAAGGAGAGGGTCAGGTCTTCCGCTTTCGAAGGCTGCGCGTGCGCACGAAGCCGCGCGTGCGCGTTTACGCGGACAACATTTTCGTCGGGCGCACGCCTGCGGAGGTCATGGCGCAGGTGAGTGCGCTGCGAGTGATCCTGCCTAGATGATTCCTAGAGATACCGCGGTAGCTTGAGCAGCCAAGCCGTCAGCGTGCCCGTCCCGATCCCGATCATCGCGCCGGCGGTGACGTCGCTGGGAAAATGGTGCCCCAGGTGCACACGCGATGCCCCGACGAGGGTCGCCAGCGTAAACACCAGCGGCGCCGCATTCGGGTAGAAGGTCGACAGTGCGGTTGCGGCCGCAAACGAGGCTGCGGTGTGACCCGACGGAAATGACGCATCGGCCGCCCGTATCCCGACCACCGTCACCTCGCGATTCACAAACGGCCGTCGCCGCCTGAAGATCGGCTTGACCATTCGCTGGACCACATAAGTCGTGCCAAGCGCGGCGAGGGCGGTTGCGATCCCGGCGCGCCGGCCGCGCCGGCCGCCCAGCCAGGCCATGCCCACCCCGGCCGCAACCCAGCCGGCCCCTTCACCGGCATCGGAAAGCAAGGCGATATATCGGTCGCTGAGCGGCGTGTGGGGGAGGCCGTGGATGGCCTGGTACAGGCGCCGGTCGAGTGATATCGGAAGGATCTGCGGGGGCGTTACCACAGGCTCCATACGTAGACGGTAACGCCCGCCGCCCGGTAACGCCCCGCAGCGCCGCGTTCCGGAAGCAGGTGCACCGAAGCAGTGTCCGCGCGGGGCGTACTCGTCCGCGACCCCCGCCCGCTGGGGGAGCCGCGGAGGTTGCGACGTGGTGGACCACGGTGCTGGCCGGCCGCGCGGACCATCCACACCCGGTCTACGGCGACGCCGTTCACGTGCGTCTGCACGGCGGCGTTCTTCATCTGTCCGGCGAGCTTGCATCGGGCGACGACCGTCAAACGGTCATACGAGAGGCTATGCAGTACGTCGGGCGAGGGCTCGACGACGTCGACGCAAGGCGGCTGCGGGTTAGGCGGCCCGACAGTCCGCGCGGAGTCCTCGATCAGACCATCATCGCGGCCTATCCAAACGCCGACCTGGCCGAGTACGCGCTCGAGCTTCTGCGCGAGCACAGCCCCGCCGCGCCGAAGGAGGCGCAGGTCTTGGCATCGGATCGCGATGCCGCGCTCGACCGGCTTCAGGATTTCGCTGCCGACGTGCGCAAAGCGCTGGAAGCGGGCAACGGCGTCCTGATCATCCGGGTCGACGAGGCCGACGCGTTCGAGGCCCGCGAGCTGCTCGATGAGGACACGCGCAGCCTGTGGACCATGGCTACTCCACCCGTGCCCGCGAGGGCCGCTAATGGCCGAGGCTGATATTCGCGCGCGGCGCGCGGCGCACAAGCGGCTGACGTTCAAAGAGATTCTCAGGGCCGCGGGCCCCGGCGTCATCACCGGCGGCGCCGACAACGACCCCGCCGGGATCGCGACCTACTCGATCGTCGGGGCGACGGCCGGCTTTGCGCAGAACTGGCTTCTTCTCCTGTCGACGCCGATGCTCATCGTCGTCCAGCAGATATCGGCCAAGGTCGCCAACGTGACGAAGACCGATCTCGCCACGCTCCTGCGCACCACATACGGCGCGCGAATCGCGACCCCCGCAGTTCTGCTGATGGTGATCGCGAACGTGATCACCATGGGCGCGGACCTGCTGGCGATGGCCGCGGCGCTGCAGCTGCTCACAGGCGTGAAGTTCGTCTTCTGGGTGGTGCCCCTGGCCGGCCTGATGGCTTACGTGACGATCTTCACCGAGTACAAGGTCTTCAGCAAGTATCTGCTGTGGCTGGTGGCAGTCTTCGCCACCTACATCCTGGCCGCGTTTTTGGCCAGACCCGATTGGGGTGATGTCCTCCGCAACACCTTGATCCCGCACATCAGCTTCACGCCCGCCTACCTGCTCGGCGCGGTCGCGCTCCTCGGCACCACGATCACCCCATACCTCTTCTTCTGGCAGGCGAGCGGCGAGGTGGAGGAGAGACGCGGCGTGGATGGGATGGCGCTGCGCAACATCGACATCTCCGCCGGGATGATCTGGTCGAACGTCACCGCGTTCTTCATCATCGTCTCGACTGGAGCCGTTCTGTACTCGCATCACGCCGAGATCAGGACGGCGGCCGACGCCGCGCGTGCGCTCGAGCCGTTCGCCGGACCGTATGCCACGGTCCTGTTCGCCATCGGCATCATCGGTGCCGGCCTGCTCGCCATCCCGGTGCTGGCTTCTTCCGCCGCCTTCGGCGTTGCGGGTTTGGCCGGCTGGCGGCGGGGTCTGGGCCGGCACGCCCAGAATGCCCCTCAGTTCTACGTCGTGATCGGCCTCTCGTTCCTGGTGGCGATGGAGCTCGCGGTCGGGGCTGTCGACCCGATCAAAGCGCTGTTCTACTCGCAGGTGCTCGACGGGGTCATCGCGCCGGTGCTGATCGTGCTGATGATCCTGCTCACGTCCAATCGCAAGCTGATGGGCGACTACGTCAACGGGTTGCCGACGAAGGTCATCGGATGGTCTGCCGCCGCCGCGATGATCGTTGCTGACATCGCCCTCGCATACCAAATCGCCACCAAGGGGCTGCCCGGCTAACCGGGTCACCATCCGAGGCGCGGCGTTCTCATTGAGAGTGGAAACCACGAACACACGTGTCGCCGCGGACCATCGAAACGCAAGCTCGGGGGAGCTGGCGGCCGAGGTCGTACACGACGTCCAGCGCCTTGTCGACCTCGAGGTCAGGCTTGCGCGGCAGGCGCTGAACGAGCTCGCCATCACGAATGCCATCGCGGCCGCGTGCATGGGAGTGGCCGCCATGATTGCCATCCTCGCGGTGTTCGTCGCGCTTCCTATAGTGGTGGTCGAAGGGGTGCCCTGGCACTGGCAGGCTGCGCTGGCGTGGGCTCTCGCATACCTGGTGATCGCAGGCGCGCTGTATCTGCTGGGTCGCTCCCGGCTCCGCCTGCAATTGCCAAAGAGAACGCTCGACAGCCTGAAGGAGAACAAGGAATGGGCGCTTCGTCAGCTGAGATCGGCCAGCAGATAAAGGAGACGAGGCAGCACCTCGACGCCAACCTGGACGTCCTGGAGCGCCGCGCTGTTTCGGGCGCGAAGCGAATGGCGCGCATCGGAGCGGCGGTCGGCGTCGGACTCACGGCGACCGCGGGCGTCGTGCTCGCCGTCTACATATTGAGGCGGCGGCGATCCGTGGCAGCCAGGCTCCACGACGCTGTGCCGGATTCGATCCGCGACTTGCCGCGCGGTTGGTCGAAGAAGCTCAAGAGACGGCCTGCGGTCAAGGTTGTCATCGCCGACGACGATCAGATCGGCGATTCGCGGGCGTGGAGGTCGATCGCGCAGAAGGTCGCCACCACCTTTGCTGTTTCCGCCGCGACCGCGATCTCATCACGTATCCTGCGGCCGCGAGAACGCAAGGCTTCCGCGGCTGCTAAATGATCAAGCGGATCCAGGGCTGGCTGCCGCTGCGCGTGCTCGCCGCATATGGCGAGAGCCAGGCCAGCAACTACGCATCCGCGTTGGCGTTTGCGTTCATGCTCGCGATGTTTCCGCTCATCCTCGGGCTCCTGTCGCTGGTGGGTCTGGCCATCGGCGACCCTGCCACCGAGACCAAGGCGCAGAACCTGATCATTCAGATCTTTCCCGGCGCCGCCCAGCAAGAGCTGCTCGATGCCCTCCGAGGGGTCAAGCACTCGGCGGGATGGATGGGATTGCTGTCACTGGCCGGTCTGCTCTGGAGCGCAAGCAGCATCTTCTCGACGATGGAGTTCGCCTTCGCGCAGATCTTCGGCGCCAGGCAGCGCGACATGGTGAGACAGAAGCTGATGGGCCTGGTGATGATGACCCTGCTCGTCGTCGCCGTCGGGCTCACGGTGGCCGCGAACGCGGTGGCGGCGCTGTTCCCCTTCGCCTGGGTCACCGGATTCATCATCGGCACGGTCGTGATGGTCGGTCTGCTGGTGATGCTGTACCGATTCGTGCCCAACCGCACCTTCGCGGTGCGTGACGTATTCCCAGGAGCTTTGCTCGCCGGAGTCCTCGTCGAGGTGTTCTCGCTGGGCTTCCCGCTCTATGCGCGCCTCGCCGGAGGCTTCAACACTTACGGCGCGCAGTTCGGGCTCTTCTTTCTGCTGGCAGCCTGGTTCTACATCCTCAGCGAGCTGATCCTGCTGGGGGCGGTGTTCAACCAGTTCCGGCTCGGCCGGCCGATGGCCAAGGGGCTGGTCTCGAGCCCGATACACGAGTCACGCGAGGTCCGCCGTCCGATCGAGGTGATCGAGAACAAGAAAGATGCGTATCAACCGGCCAGGGCAGTGGCGCCGGCAGCGCCGGCACAGCTATCGCGAGGCAAGGGCTTCGGTGGCTACCTGGT
>VBHX01000029.1 GCA_005879945.1 Chloroflexota bacterium
ATCCAGGTCGAGGTCTCCGTCGCCCAGGCGGCAAAACGCCTTGCGGCGCCAGATCTCGGCCACCGGCGCAGCCTCGCGCACGATGCCGTCGACGGCAGCCCGCCGCGCGTCCTTCAGATGCACGTGGTTGATTCGCGGGCCCCACTCCCGCAGCGCCCGCATCGGGTCGCCCTGGCCGAGGAGCAGGTGACCGGTGTCGAGGCACAGCCCGATGTCGGTCAGCTCGAGCGCGTTGGCGATCTCCCACTCGGCCTCGATGTAAGTCCCACTTTCGTGGTGAAGGGTGGGTTCGTAACCGCGTTCGCGGCACAGCGCCACCGCCCGCGCGACCCCGTCGGCAAATCGCTTCCAGCCGTCATCGTCGAACCCAAGGCTGTGGTCGCGAGCCGACTGGAACGGGCGCAAACGCCGCAGGTCGCTGCCTGCATCCGCAAGCGTGGGCCTTGGCTTGCGGCCACCTTGCGGGGGGGGCGCGGAGTCGAACACGTCCAGCAGTGCCGCCAGGCCCGGCATTGCGGCGTCCATCGCATCGTGATCGCTGAACGGCACCTCGAAAAAGCCGCCGGACAGCATCAGCCCGCGAGTCTCTAGCGCCGGCGCGAGGCCTTCTGCGTCGCCGAGGTAGCCGACCGGGCCGAGGTCGATACCCGCATATCCCGCGTCGGCCACCTCGTCGAGCACAAGCGCGGCGTCCGGGACGTTGGGATCGATGCCGACGGTGAGCTCGAACGCGCCGTAGCTCACCGGCGCGTTGGCGATCAGGATGCTGTGACTTTCGCGCGCCATCGGATCAGCGCGCGACGGTCAACGCGGGCTCGGATGGATGGTCGCGAGGCGTCCGATTTCGATGCACGTGCACGACGGCTTCGCACAGCGCGATGTCGTGAATGCTGTCTGCCGCAGATGTTGTCGGCGTGCGGCCGTTGGTGGCGCATTCGTGGAAGTGGATCAATTCCTGCTTGAAGCTCTCCTCGAAGGACGTGATCTCTTCGCTTCGCCAGGACCTGCTGGAGGGCGGCATTCCGCCTTCAGAGCTGAGAATCGTGGGCGCGCTTCTCAGGAATGGGGAGGGGAAGGAGAGGGTCAGCCGCCGGTCCGGCGAGTAGAACGCGAACTCCATCTGGTACCGGGCGATGCCTGGCAGGTCGACCCACGTGAGCACGCACTGGGCGTGGCCATAGGTGAAGATTGCGGTGAGGCCGCTTTCACGGATATCCGCGAAGTCGAGGCGGTCGGGCTCGCCCAGCACCCCGCGCATGGCGTTGAACTCGTGCACGAGGCTATCGAGGAGCACCAGGTGGTATGCCCAGCGCGACAGCGGGTCGGCGTCTCCGATCGCAGCCGTTATGCGCGCGCTGTTGTCTTTCGCGAAGCCCTCCGCGACATCGGGCGCCATCGGCGCGCCGCGCTGGAGGTTGTAATGCCTAATGTAGGGTTCCGCCGGCGATTCGAGCGTGGTGATCGTGATCAGGCGCAGCTCCCGCAGCGTGCGCGACTCCTCCAGCAGCCGCTGATAAGCGGGGTCGTAGCGCTTGTTGTAGGCGACCATCATCGCGACGCCGGACCGGGCCGCCGCATCGACCATCGCCTTGCCTTCGGCGACCGAGAAGCACATCGGTTTCTCGACGAGCACGTGGCGTCCCAACTCCGCCGCGGCGATCGCCGCGGGGGCGTGACTGCCGTTCGTCAGCACCAACACCGCGTCGAGCGGCTCGGCCACCAGGTCCTGCCACGACGCGAACCGCCGGTCCACCCCGTACTCGCGGCCGACAGCCGTGCGCACAGGTTCCGACAGGTCGCAGATAGCCGCGATCTCGAAGCGGTCCGAGAGCTCCCTGAGGTAATGGAGGTGCATCACCTGGGCGATCAGGCCGCACCCGATGACGCCCACCCGAAGTCGCTTGCTCAAATTCCCACCCAGTGGTTGGCCTCAGAGGACTGGAACGTTCCAGGACGGTAAGGCAAAGCGTGAGTAGGTGTCAACCGAGAGTTGTCTTACGGCTGCGGCGAAGCCGTCGAGCCGCGCAGCACGAGCTCGACGTCCAGCGTGCGGCGCTGGTGAGCACCGTCAAGCACGCCGTTCACGCGAGCGTCCAGGATCTCGACGGCGATGCCGGCCAGCTCGGCCTGCGGCTGGCGCACGGTGGTCAGGTTGATGCGGGCCAGGCCCGCCATGACGACATCGTCGAACCCGACCACCGAAAGGTCGTCGGGTACCTTGACCCCGAGCCTGTCGGCGCATTCGAGGAGCTCGATCGCGCCGTAGTCGTTGGACGAGAACACGGCGGTGACGCGGGTGCGCAGGATCTCCGCCACCTGCTCGTCGCGCTTCTGCCGCAGGAGCTCGCCCGGCTGCCGCTGCCAGTGAAAGATCGTGGGGGCAAGCCCGGCGCGATCCATGACGCGGTGATATCCCGTCTGCCGGTCGTGGTCGGCGGAGTCCTCCACGATCGGATCGGCGAAATAAGCGATGCGGCGGTGGCCGAGGCGCACGAGATGCTCGGTCGCCAGCTCCGCGCCGGCGTCGTCATCGGCGGAGACGGTGTCGCCCCAGTCGCCTGCACAGGTGACGAACACCGCCGGCGCGCGGCCGGACACGATCGATCGCGCGCGCTCGCGATCGGCGGGCTGAGAGAGAAACAGCACGCCGGCAGCCCTGTACTCCATCAGGCTCTCGAGCCCCGAAAGCTCTGCCTCGTTCTCGCCCTGGGTGTTGCAGAACATCGCGCGATAGCCGCGCCCCGCGGCCTCGCGCTCGATGTGCTTCGCCATCTCCGCATAGAAGGGGTTGCCCATGTCACCGACGACCACGCCGAGCGTCGTCGTCCGCTGCTGCACGAGCTGCCGCGCGAGCACGTTGGGCCGGTAGCCGAGCTGATCGATTACCTCCTGCACGCGCGTTCTCGTGTCGGGCGACACACCGACCACTCCGCGAATGACGTTGGACACCGTCGACTTGGAAACACCGGCGGCCGCGGCGACGTCCAGGATGGTCGCGTGTCGTGCGGGCGATGCGGTCACGCGTTCACCACGGCTGCATTGGCGGCCGCGATCGCGCGAGAAAGCACCGCTGCCGCCTCCTTCACCCCGGCCTCTGCCGGCACGAATGGGTCCTCGTGCTCGATGGCGATGGTGTGTGCGCTGCCCTTTGCGATCAGCGCCGCGACGAAGTGCGTCCACCAGTCCACGTCGCGCCCGCGGCCGACGACGGCGAAGTTCCAGGGCATCGCCTCCGCGGGTCGCGGCCACCGCCGATCGAGCATGCCGTTGAGTGCCAGGTTCTGGGACGAAAAAACGACGTCCTTGCCGTGGCTGTGGCCGATGAGCGCACCCAGGCGGTCGATCACCGCGAGTGGATCCATTCCCATCCAGAAGAAATGGCTCGGGTCGATGTTGGCTGCGATCGACGGCCCGACGCCCGCGAGCTGCTCGAAGGTCTCGACGTTGTAGACGACCGTGCCAGGGTGCAGCTCCAGGCAGATTCGCAGGTCGGGGTTCTGCTGGCGCGCGAACTCGGCGAGGCGGGACCAGTAGGGAAGCACGCTTTCCTTCCACTGCGCCTCGAACGTGCCCTCCAAGTACGGCAGCAATCCGCCCGCAGCGAAGTGAGGCGTCCGATCCCCGGGCGCTCCGGCCGGGCAGCCGGCCAGCGCCACCAATCGATCGACACCGAGCATCGCCGCGAGGCGGATGGTGTCCCTGAGGTCGGCGTCGTGCCTGGCCGCGACCTCAGCGTCCGGGTGCAGGGGGTTGCCCCAGGCGTTGAAGGCGCCGACCCGGAGGCTGCGCTTCGCAATCTCGTCGACCCACTGGCGCCGCGCGCCAGTGTCACGCATGAGCAGGCGCATGTCGCAATGGGAGGTCGGCGCGTAGCCGCCGGTCCCCACCTCGAGGTCGGTGATCTCCGGCGCCTCGCGAACGAGCCAGTCCATCACTTCGGCCAGCGGGCGGTCCGCCATCGCTTCGGTGACGAAGCCGATACGGGGCATGTTCACGTCGCTGTCATTTTGGATCGTTCCAGCCGCGCCTATGCAACCATGCGGACATCGCAGCCTCTTTGATCCGCAGCCGGAGCGGCGCTCTTGTCGCGGTGTTGTTCGTCTCGACGCTTGCGACTGGAGTGCTGCAGATCGCGGTTCCGCTCGAGCTTCGACAGCTGCGGGCGAGTCCCGGCCAGATCGGCATCGCGCTGTCGATGTTCGGCCTTGGCATGTTTGTTTTCGAATGGGTGTGGGGCGTGCTCGCGGATCGCATCGGCTACCAGATCCCGCTCATCGCGTCGCAGCTCCTCTATGCGGTCGGGATCTTTTTCCTCGCGCGAGCCGACTCGGTGCCCGCGATCGCGATCGCTTACCTGCTGGCCTCGGGGATGATGGTCGCGGTCGGTCCGATCGGGCGCTCGTTCCTCGGCACCACGCTGCCGCCGCGATACCAGGGCACGGGGCTGGCGCTGATCGCAGCGCAGTGGATCACCGCGGAAGCGATCGGTGCCGGCGTCGGTGGCCAGCTGATCGATCACCTTCCGATTCGCACCGTCCTTTATGGGGCGGCGGCGCTGCCGGTGGTGACCGCAGTGCTGGTTGTGATCGTCTTCTGGGGCTACGTCGAGGCCGGCGGCCGGCGCTCGGCGGTCGCAGACGGGCCCGCCAATCGCACCAATGGGACCGGCGTGGTGCGCGTGATGATCATCACCGCCGCCATCGTGCTGCTGTTCCAGATCGGCCTCGGCGGTGAGCTCGCACTGCTTCCGCTGCTGGTGACGTCACACCTGCACCTGTCCGCCGCCACCGCGGGCACCGCGATGTTCGTGGTCGGCATGATCGGCGGGGTGCTGCTCGTGCCAGGCGGCATCGCCTCCGACAGATGGGGCAGGCGCAACACGATGATCGTCGGCGGCATCCTGACCGCCGCGGGATTCGCGATCTACGCGCTGGCCGGTGCGTTCGGAGCGGTTCTCATCGGCGCCGCGGTGCGAGCCATCGGCAGCGCGCTCATCTGGCCCGCCGCCACCGCCTGGATCTCGGAGTCTTCGCCGCGCCGCAATCATGCGCTGGTCATGGGGCTATTCGGCGAGTTCGAGAACGTCGGCGTCACGATCGGTCCGATCCTCGGCGGCTTTGCCTGGTCGCTGTTCGGCATCCAGGCCGCATTCGTCGCCTACGCAGTGGCGGCGCTGCTGGCCGCGCTGGTCGCCGCGGTGACCGTCGGCGGGCGCGTCAGGAGATCGGATCCGATCGGCGCTAGCGCTTGACGCTGCGGCTGGGCTTTCCTGTCGTCGCGCGCACCACGAGCTTGGGCGCGAGGACGTGCCTCTGCGCCTTGGCCCCTGGACGTTCGATCCGCCGCAGCACAGCGTGCATCGCCATCTCGCCGATCTGCCGCCGAGGCTGATGGATGGTGGTCAGCGAGATGTGCCTCAGGGCGGCGAGTGCGGTGTTGTCGTAACCCATGAGCGAGATGTCGCGGGGGACCTCGAGGTCCGCCTCCTGGATCGCGTTCAGCGCGCCGACCGCTGACTGGTCGTTGCTGGCGAAGATGGCGGTCGGTCTGCGGCCGCGGCGCAGCAGGCGGCGCGCGCTTTCGTACCCGCCTTCCTCGGTGAAGTCGCCAGGTTCCACACGGACGAACGCCGCGAGCCGGGCGCGCTTCATGGCCGACTCGTAGCCGGCGCGCCGTTCCGCCGCGCCAGCTCCCTTGCCTCCGTCGATGAGGGCGATGTCCCGATGCCCCAGCTCAACCAGGTGCTCGACGGCGAGGGCCGCGCCGCGAAAGTCGTCGTCGACGACCACGTCGACGTCGGGCAGGCGCAGGTCGCTGCCGACCAGCGCGATCGGCACCGATCGCGCGACCACCGCGATCGCACTCGCCCCGAGCCCCGCACCTGCGAGGACGACGCCGTCCGCGCGCAGCTCGAGCAGCTGCTCCAACGCGAGCTGCTCGGCAGCCGGGTCGCGATTGCCGGTGGTGATAAGGGCCCTGTATCCCTTCCCGGCCGCGGCGGCATAGAGGCCGTCGAGGACCTCCGCGAAGAAGATGTTGTGGAGGTCTGACACCAGCACGCCGACGTTGTACGTGCGCCGCTGCACCAGGCTGCGCGCCACCGCGTTGGCGCGATAGCCGAGCTGTTCGGCGGCGGAGGCAACCGCGGCGCGGCTTGAAGGGCTGACCGATCGCTCGCCGCGCATGACTCGCGACACCACCGACTTCGAGACCCCCGCCCGCGCGGCGACGTCGATGATCGTCGGCGGCCGGCTCTTCCTCACCTGGCGCGGTCTTGACATCGAGGCCGGCCCGATTATACTGGCGGGAACGTTCCCAATGGGAACGTTCCCGATGAGGGTGGCCCGGGCATCGCTCGGCAGGGGGCTTCGCGGCTTAATTGCACGTCGGTTTGATCGGAGCCGGCCGGATCGGCGCTCTCCACGCGCGAGGGTTGCGCGAGAGCTCAATGGTGGATCGATTGACTGTCACCGATGTCGATCGCGATCGCGCAGCACGCGTTGCCGAGTCGGTGAGCGCAGAGTGTGCCGACTCGCCGGAATTGCTGGTCAACGCCGGGGTCGACGCCCTGGTGATCGCGGCGGCCACGCCGGCGCACGCCCGCCTGCTGCACATGGCCGCCGACGCGCGGCTCCCGGCGTTCTGCGAGAAACCGATCGCGCTCGACCTGGCCGCGACCGATGAGGTCATCGAGCACGTCAGAAAAGCAGGGACGATGGTGCAGATCGGATTTCAGAGGCGCTTCGACGCGGGCTACCGCGCTGCGCACGACGCGGTCCGTTCGCACTCGCTCGGCGATGTGCACGTGGTGCGCCTGGCGACGCACGATCCCAAACCGCCGCCCGAGGAATACGTCGCGGCTTCAGGCGGCATCTGGCGCGACCTCGCGATCCATGATTTCGACGTTGCGGCCTGGGTGCTCGGGCACGGAATCGTCGAGGTATACGCGGACGGCGATGCCCACGATGAGCTGTTCACGAGGCATGGCGATATCGACGCGGCTTGTGCCACGCTGAAGTTCGAGGGCGGCACCGTAGGCGTCCTCACGGCGACGCGAAACGATCCGCGGGGATATGACGTGCGCATGGAGCTCTTCGGCCTCAACGACAGCGTGGCAGTGGGTTGGGACGATCGCACTCCACTGCGATCAATCGAGCCGGCGGCTCAGCCGTCGCGCGCCGAGGGATACCGCGACTTCATGGAACGATTCGCGCTGGCTTACAGGGTCGAGCTCCAGGCGTTCCTCGAAGCGGTGCGCAGCGGCGGCGAGAGCCCATGCCCTGTCACCGATGCAAGGCGCGCCCTCGTCGTGGCCCTGGCGGCGGACCGTTCGGTCCGCGAGCATCGGCCCGTCCGCATCGAGGAGGTCGCATGACTAAAGACCGCAAGATTGCGGGAGCGCCGATCACTTGGGGCGTGAGCGAGGCGCCCGGGTGGGGCCATCGGATGGCGCCCGCCCGCCTGCTTGCGGAGATGCGTCAGATCGGCTTGAGCGCGACCGAGCTCGGCCCGCCAGGCTACCTGCCGAGCGCCGGGGCTGAGCTTCGCGAGATGCTTGGCGCGGCGGGCCTCGGCCTTGCCGCGGGGTTCGTCGCGGTGGTGCTGCACGAGCCGTCTATAAGGAAGGCTGCGCTGGTCGAGGTCCGCGGCGTGGCGGCGATCCTCGCGGCGGGAGGCGCGGACATGCTGGTGCTGGCGGCGGCGCTGCAAGCGGATGGCTACGACCGCCACGACAGCCTGTCGGCCGCAGGCTGGGGCGCGCTCGCAGACTCAATCAACGAAGCGGAGGAGATCGCCGCCGAGCACGGCCTGGGATTGGCGTTTCATCCGCACGTTGGCACCGCCGTCGAAAAATCGGAGGAGGTGAGCAAGCTCCTGGAGAACACCAACGTCGCCCTTTGCCTCGACACCGGCCACCTATACCTCGGCGGCGCTGACGTCGTACGGCTCGCTCGCGACGCCGGCTCGCGTGTGCGTCACGTTCACCTAAAGGACGTGGACGCCGGACTGGCGGCGCGAATGCAGTCAGGCGACCTCACCTATAAGGATGCGGTCCGGGCCGGACTCTACCGCCCGCTCGGCCTGGGAGACCTGGACATGCGCGCCGTGCTCGACGAGCTCGACGCTGCCCGCTACACCGGGTGGTTCGTCCTCGAGCAAGACACCGCGCTGGATGGCAACCCGCGGTCCGGGGAGGGCCCCATGAGATCCGCTCGGCAGAGCCTCGAATTCTTCCGTGAGCTCCACGGAGTAGAACGCATGCATCAGGAGGAGACAGCATGAGACGAATACTTGGGATCGCGGGCATTGCCGCGATGGGACTGTTTGCGGCTGCGTGCGACAGCACGAACACGTCGAGCGGGAGCTCGCCGTCGACCGGTGCGGCGAAATCGTCCTACACCTTCTACATGGTCACCCACGGTGACAACGGCACCTTCTGGTCGGTAGTCCAGAAAGGCGAGAAGGCGGCCGCAAGCGACTTGGGCGTCGCAGTCAACTACCAGGGCAGCAACAACGACGACACCCAGGAGTGTCAGTTCATCAGCGCCGCGGTGACCGCCAAGCCGGACGGTCTGGTCGTCTCACCGCACAGCCAGACCGTACTCGACTGCGCGAAGAAGGCCGCGGCCGGCGGGCTGCCGCTGATCCTGATCAACAACTGCGGCGTGACCGGGACCGGCCAGAGCTACATCGCCTACTCCGGCGCCATCACGTGCGTCGGCCAGCCGGAATCTGCGGCGGGCCAGCAGGCGGGCGTCCGGCTGAAGGCAGACGGCGGTCATCACCTGCTCTGCGTCATACACGAGGCCACGAGCACGAGCCTCCGCGACCGCTGCGCGGGCGCGAAGGTCGGCTTCGGTGGCACCGAGACCGACCTCGTCCTCGACAACGCCAAGTCCAACGTCTCGTCCGCAACCGCGACTCTGCAGGCCAAGCTGAGCGCTGACACCAGCATCGACTCGATACTCGCTCTCGACCCGGACGTCGCCAAGAACATCGTCGAGGCAGCCGTCGCGGGCGCGAGCTCCAAGGCCAAGATCGCGACGTTCGACCTGAGCGCCGGGGTCGTGGCGGACATCCAGAGCTCGAAGATCGACTTCGCGGTCGACCAGCAGCAGTACCTGCAGGGCTACCTGCCGATCGTGTTCTTGAAGCTCTACAAGTCGAACGCCAACACCGTCGGCGGCTTCGACACCGTGAAGAGCGGACCGGGCATCGTCGACAAGACCAACGCGGCGCAGGTCGCATCGCTGGCCGGACAGGGCACCCGATAGACTGGAACGGCTCTCTACCGGGCCGGGTTTTCCGGCCCGGTAGCGCCAATCCGGGGTTGCAGCTATGAGCGTGGCCAGCACACCTGTCCCAGCGCAAGCGCCCAGGGCGAAAGGCGCCGGTACTGACGAGCGCGTCGGTGGCGTGCGCCTCGTGGTCCGTCTGCTGCAGCGCCCTGAACTCGGCGCGCTGCTCGGCGCCGTCGCGGTCTACATCCTGTTTGCAAGCGTCGACTCCACGCCTGGACACCGGTTTTCATCGATCGCCGGCATGCAGAACTGGACCGACGCGGCGTCGAGCTACGGGATCATGGCGGTGGCGGTCGCGATGCTGATGATCGGCGGCGAGTTCGACCTGTCCGCCGGCGTTATGACCGGAACCAGTGGCCTCCTGCTCGGGATGCTCATCACCCGCTACCAGCTCAACGTCTGGCTTGGGATCGTGATCGTCCTCGCCTTCGCCGCCGCGATCGGTGTCATGAACGGGCTGCTCGTCATCAGGACCAAGCTGCCCAGCTTCATCATCACGCTCGCGACTTTTTTCGTGCTGCGCGGCATGAACGTCGGCGTGACCCTGCTCCTGACCAATACGGTTCGCTTCGACGTGTCCGACAACGCGCCGGGGTTCGACAGCGCGCAAACGATCTTGGGCGGAACGTTCCTGGCGCCCTACAACTTCCAGGACGCGGTGCTGTGGTGGATCGCACTTACCGTGGTGGCGACGTGGATCCTCAACCGGACCACATTTGGAAACTGGATCTACGCCGTCGGCGGCGATTCGAACGCAGCCCGCGCTGTCGGCGTTCCGGTGGCGCGCACGAAGGTGCTGCTGTTCATGGGCACCGCGATGTCGGCGGCGCTGGTTGGGATCATGGTCGCACTCCGCTACAAGGGAATCCAGTCGGGCCAAGGCGTGGGCCAGGAGTTCTTCTACATCATCGCCGCGGTGGTCGGCGGCTGCCTGCTCACCGGTGGCTACGGATCTGCGATCGGCGCGTCGATCGGCGCCCTCATCATCGGCTTCGCGCAGATCGGCATCATCTTCGCCAACTGGGACCCGAACTGGTACTACACGTTCCTGGGCGTGATCCTGTTCCTCGCCGTCGGCGTCAACACGCTGGTTCGGCGGCGGGCCGCGAGCGCAAGAAGATGAGCCAGGGTACAGCTGCGTCCACCGGCGGACCGCCTCTGCTCGAGGTCCGCACCGTGAGCAAGTACTTCGGCAACGTCATCGCTCTGCACGACGTCAGCATGCAGGTGCGAGCCGGCGAGGTGACGTGCGTCCTCGGCGACAACGGAGCCGGAAAGTCGACGCTGATCAAGATCCTCTCTGGGGTTCATTCGTACGATGAGGGTGAGTTCCTGGTTGAGGGTCGCAAGGTGCACTTCGGCGGGCCGCGCGACGCGCGAGCCGCAGGCATTTCGGTTGTCTTCCAGGACCTCGCCACTGTGCCGCTGATGTCGATCTGGCGCAACTTCTTCCTCGGCTCCGAGCCGACCAGCGGCTACGGCCCCACGCGGCATCTCAATGTGCGGTTCGCGAAGAAGGTGATGCGCGAGGAGCTGCGCAAGATGGGCATCGACGTGCGTGACCCGGATCAGCCGGTGGGCACACTTTCCGGCGGCGAGCGCCAGGCCGTCGCGATCGCGCGAGCGGTTTACTTCGGGGCCAAGGTCCTGATCCTCGACGAGCCGACCTCGGCCCTTGGGGTCCGCCAGTCGGGCATCGTGCTCAAGTACGTCATCCAGGCACGCGAGCGCGGCCTGGGCGTCATCTTCATCACGCACAACCCGCATCACGCCTACCCTGTGGGCGACAGGTTCGTGCTGCTCAACCGCGGCCGGCTGATGGGCAGCTTCGCGAAGAGCGAGACATCGCTGGCCGAGTTGACGCAGATGATGGCCGGCGGCGAGGAACTGGAGCGCCTGTCCAAGGAGTTGGAGAAAATGGCCACGGAACCAGAGCTCGAGCAGGTTGCTCGCGAACTGGCCGAGGAGGCCGGCGGCAAGCCGGCATAGGAGAGGGCGCGATGATCGCGAACCTGATCGGATCGGAGTGGCGCCGCGCCGAGGACGGCGCTGGATCGCTGCCTATCTACAACCCCGCCACGGGCGAGGTGATCGACCAGGTTCCGCTGTCGGGGTCGGCCGATGTCGATGCCGCCGTGAACGCGGCGCTCGCGGCTTACAAGGGTTGGTCGCGCACGCCGGTGATGGAGCGCGTGCGCCTGATGTTCAGGTACAAGGCACTGCTCGAGCAGCACTTTGAGGACCTCGCGTCGATCATCACGCGCCACCATGGCAAGACGCTGGATGAGGCGCGCGGCGAGGTTCGGCGCGGCATCGAGGTGGTGGACTTCGCATGCGGTGCGCCGACGCTGCTGCAGGGAAGGACGCTGCGCGATGTCTCCGGCGGAGTTGACCAGGATCTCTATCGATATCCGGTCGGCGTGTGCGCGGGGATCCCGCCGTTCAATTTCCCCGTCATGATCCCGCTCTGGATGTTCCCGCTCGCGGTGGTCGCGGGAAACACCTACGTGCTCAAGCCCTCCGAGCGCACACCGCTCGGGGGCGCGCGCCTGGCCGAGATATTTCTCGAAGCAGGCTTTCCTGAAGGCGTCCTCAACATCGTGCACGGCGCGCGCGACGCAGTCGACGCGCTGCTCGCGCATCCCGATGTGCGGGCGATCTCGTTCGTCGGGTCGGAGCCGGTGGCACGGCACGTATACATCACGGCGGCGGCGAACGGAAAGCGGGTGCAGGCCCTCGGCGGCGCCAAGAACCACATCGTCGTGATGCCCGACGCCGACCCGGAGATCACGGTGCCGGCGATTCTGAACTCCGCCTTCGGCAACGCCGGCGAGCGGTGCCTCGCGGGTTCCGTGGCGGTGGCCGTGGGAGCGGCCGCGGACCGGCTGCTCCAACCGCTCTCTGATGCGGCCTCGAAGCTGGTCGTCGGTCCAGGCGACGTGGCGGGCGTTCAGGTCGGTCCACTGATCCGAGCGGACCATCGGGATCGCGTCGCGGGTTACGTCGACAAAGGCGTGGCCGAAGGAGCGCAGCTGCTGGTCGACGGGCGGAGCCAGATGTCACGACCTGGATTTTTCCTGGGCCCGACCATCCTCGACCGTGTCACGCCCGACATGGCGGTTGGCCATGAAGAGATCTTCGGACCCGTGCTTTCGGTGGAAAGGGCGGCGACGCTCGACGAGGCGATCGCCCAGGCCAACCGGATGGCCCTCGGCAACATGGCCACAATCTTCACGCAGTCAGGTCGCGCGGGCCGCGAGTTTCGCGAACGCGTCGAGGCCGGTATGACCGGCATCAACGTGCCCATCGCGCAGCCGTTCGCCTTCTTTCCATTCAGCGGCTGGAAGGGCTCGTTCTACGGCGACCTCCACGTGCACGGCACCGACGGGATCGAGTTCTTCACACGCAAGAAGGTCGTCGTCACACGGTGGTGACACATGTAACGTGGACAGCAAGATGAGGGTCGCTTACAAAAGCAAGCTCCACGAGATGACGCAGACCACGCCGACGATGCTGTGGAACGACTCCGCGGACATCGACGAGCTCACATACGCCATCGAAAACGGTGCCGTGGGAGCAACCTGCAACCCAGTGATCGCCGTAGGGATCCTCAAGAAAGAGATCTCGACCTGGCGGCCTCGCATCCAGGCGCTGATGCGTGAGCTACCCGGAGCGACCGAGGACCAGATCGGGTGGAAGCTAGTCGAAGAGATGTCGGTGAGAGCGGCGAAGCTCCTCGAGCCCGCGTTTGCGGAGCATGCGGGGCGCAACGGGCGCCTATCGATACAGACAGATCCGAGGTTGTATCGAGATGCAAGCGCAATCGTCGAGCACGCGATGCGGTTCAGCACCCTCGCGCCGAACGTCATCGTTAAGATCCCGGCGACCACCGCTGGGATAGTGGCCATCGAAGAGGCGACGTATCGCGGGCTCAGCGTGAACGCGACAGTCTCCTTCACGCTTCCACAGTGCATCGCGGTGGCCGAAGCGGTCGAGCGGGGCCTCAAGCGGCGCGAGGGCGAAGGCAAGGACATCAAGTCGATGGGCCCCGTATGCACGATCATGGTCGGCCGGCTCGACGATTGGCTGAAGGTCTTCCTCGAGAAACGAGAGATCACCGTCGATCCCGGCTACCTCGAATGGGCGGGCGTGGCCGTGTTCAAGAAGACTTATGGCATCTTTCGCCGCCGTGGCTACCGGGTGCGGCTGCTGTCCGCGGCGTTCCGCAACCACATGCACTGGAGCGAGCTCATTGGCGCCGACGCGGTCATCTCACCACCGTCCGCGTGGCAGAAGCGATTCAACGCGGGCGACATCGAGGTGCGGCCGCGGATCGACAACCCGGTCGACCCCAAGCTCGTTGAGCAGCTGCTTGCGCACTTCCCGGATTTCCGCCGCGCTTACTCCGAGGACGGCCTTGCCATCGACGAGTTCGACTCGTTCGCGCCCACCGTGCGCACGCTGCGGCAGTTCATTGCGGCGTCCACCGACCTCGACACACTGGTGCGCGACGTGATGCTTCCAGAACCCGCTTAGGTGGACGCGGTGCGGCTCACCATGGCGCAAGCCCTGGTGCGATTTCTCGCCGCGCAGCACGTCGAGCGCGATGGCGTCGAGCATCGCTTCATCGAGGGGTGCTTCGGGATCTTCGGCCACGGCAACGTCACCGGCGTGGGCCAGGCGCTGGCCGAGCACCCCGAGCTACTCACCTATTACCAGGCGCGCAACGAGCAGTCGATGGTGCACACGGCTGCCGGCTTCGCGCGGATGCGCAACCGCCTCTCGACGTTGGCGTGCACGACCTCGATCGGCCCCGGCGCAACCAACATGCTCACCGGAGCCGCTGCCGCGACCATCAACCGGCTGCCAGTTCTGCTGCTGCCCGGCGATGTGTTCGCGTCGAGGCGGCCGGACCCCGTACTGCAGCAGCTGGAGACGCCATGGCGCGGGGACGCGAGCGTCAACGACTGCTTCCAGCCCGTGTGCAAGTACTGGGATCGCATCACCCGGCCGGAGCAGCTGGTCGCCGCAGCGATGGGGGCGATGCGGGTGCTGGTCAATCCGGCCGAGACCGGTGCGGTGATGCTGGCACTGCCGCAGGACGTGCAGGCGGAGGCATTCGATTACCCGGCGGAGCTCTTCGAGCACCGCGTCTGGCCAGTGGGCCGGCCGCTGCCCGACGACGCGGCGCTCGATCGTGCAGCCGAGGCCGTTCGAGGCGCGCGCCGGCCGCTTATCGTCGCCGGCGGAGGGGGCATCTATTCGGAGGCGACCGCCGCTCTCGACGCCTTCGCACGGCGGACGGGGATCCCGGTCGGTGAGACTCAGGCGGGCAAGGGCTCGCTGACCTTCGATCATCCGCAGGCCGCGGGCGCGATCGGGGCCACCGGCGCGCTGCCGGCAAACCGGCTGGCCGCCGAGGCCGACGTCGTCATCGGAATCGGCACGCGCTACAGCGACTTCACGACCGCCTCCAAAACGGCGTTCCAGGACGAAGGCGTGCGATTCGTGAACATCAACATCGCGGACTTCGATGGCCACAAGCACGCCGGACTTGCGCTCGTGGGCGACGCCCGCGCGACGCTTGTCGCGTTGGACAAGCGCCTGGCGAGCTGGACGGTCGATTCCGCGCACCGCGAGCTGACCGCGAACCTTCGCGCGGAGTGGGACCAGGAGGTGAATCGCCTCTACCACCTCGGCCACGACCCGCTGCCGGCGCAGTCGGAGGTCATCGGCGCAGTCAACGAGCTTGCGGGCCCGCGCGACGTGGTCGTCTGCGCGGCGGGCTCGATGCCCGGCGACCTGCACAAGCTGTGGCGCACGCGCGATCCGAAGGGCTACCACGTCGAGTACGGCTACTCGACGATGGGGTACGAGATTGCGGGCGGACTCGGCGTGAAGCTCGCCGATCCTGAGCGCGAGGTCTACGTCATGGTCGGCGACGGCTCCTACCTGATGATGGCCCAGGAGATCGTCACGTCCATCCAAGAGGACCTGAAGCTCACGGTCGTCCTCGTCGACAACCAGGGTTTCGCCTCCATCGGCGCGCTTTCGCGGTCGAAGGGCACCGCAGGTTTTGGCACCAGGTATCGACATCGAAAGGACGGATCCATCGGCGACGACTCCGGTGCGCACGATGGCGATGCCTTGCCCGTGGACCTGGCGCTGAACGCTCAGGGACTGGGCGCCCACGTGATCCGGGCTCGCAGCGTCGACGAGCTTCGCGACGCGCTTGTCGCCGCGAAATCCATCGATCAAACCGTGGTGATCCACGTGCTGACCGACCGCTACGAGGGCGTGCCGGATTACGGGAGCTGGTGGGACGTCCCGGTGGCCGAGGTGTCGGACAGCGCCGAGGTGCGAAAGGCCCGAGCCGAGCACGAAGAGGGCGCAGCGCGCCGGCGCTGGTACATATGAGCGAAAGCCGGCTGCTTGTCCGCAGCGCGGCCAAGCCTGCCCAGGATGGCCAGCTGGTCTCGGTGTCGCCGCGTTCCGCCGGCTGGCAATACGTGGGCTTCGAGGTGTACAGGCTCACTCCCGGCCAGCCGCTCGACTGGACGAGCCCTCGCCACGAGGTATGCGCCGTGGTGCTGTCGGGTCGGGCTGACATCACGTACGGCCGCGATGAATGGCGCGGGGTGGGGGGCAGGGCAACGGTTTTCGATGGGCCCGGCGACTCCGTTTACGCGCCGCCCGGTGGGACGCTCGCCGTCTCGGCGGCGTCGGACATGTGCGAGGTCGCGCTGTGCTGGGCGCCGGCGGAACGCGGCGTCGACCCGGCGCTGATTCGCGCCAAGGACGTCAAGGTGCTCAAGCGTGGGTCGGGCCGGACCGAGAGGACGATCAACAACATCCTCATGGAAGACCGGCCGGCCGAGTCGCTGCTCGTGACCGAGGTGATCACGCCCGGAGGCAACTGGTCGAGCTACCCGCCGCACAAGCACGACACCGACGACCCGCCCCGCGAGACGTACCTCGAGGAGACGTACTACCACCGCATGAAACGACCCGAGGGATTTGCGGTGCAGCTCGTCTACACGGACGATCGATCGCTGGATGAGGCGGTGCAGGTCGGCGATGGCGACGTGGTGCTGGTCCCGCGCGGCTACCACCCCGTCGCCGCAGGCCCCGGCTACGACCTCTACTACTTGAATGTGATGGCGGGCCCGACCCGGCGCTGGCTGGTCACTACCGACCCGCATCATCGCTGGCAGCTGGACTAAGGCCAAGGCTTCAGGCGCGCTGGAATCCCTCGGGACTGCGAAGCCCGAAACCCAGGCTTCGATCGAACGCGATGTGCGCGATCCATGCCAGGCCCGCCGCGAGCCACGCGGGCGCGAGCAACAGGCTCACCGCCACCAGGACCGCAGGCGCCCAGAACCGGTGCGCCGCGTTGTAGAACGGCACCGCTCGCGGGTGGATCTGCCCGCGTTCGAGGCCCGGGCCCGCGCCGGCGAGCAGGGCCAGGTCCGGCGCCATGGCAAACACGATCAGCGGCAGCCAGGTCGAACGCCCGGTGACGACGTCGACCACGGCCAGCCCGGCCGCGACCAGGCCCAGGACGAGAAAGCCGACCTTCTTCAACGCTCTTATGAAATCCTCACCGCGGTCTTATATATCCGTGAGCATGACGCCATCCCAGATCCTCGTCGTCGAGGACGACGCGCGCCTTGCCGCCACCCTCGAACGCGTTCTGGCCGCCGAGGGCCACGGTGTGATGCTCGCGGGAGACGGAATGGATGCGCTCCGGCGAGCTCGTGAGCGCCCGCCGGACCTCGTGATCCTCGATCTGATGCTGCCAGGCCTCGACGGCATCGGCGTGTGCCGGCGGCTGCGGACGACAGGGCAGTTTCCGATCCTGATCCTCACCGCGCTCGGCGGCACCGAGGAGCGGGTGCGGGGTCTCGACAGCGGCGCCGACGACTACCTGGTCAAACCGTTCGCCTATCAGGAGCTGCTCGCGCGCGTGCGTGCCCTCCTTCGCCGCACCACGCCCGCGGACCATCTGCGCTTCGCCGACCTCGTCCTCGAACCGGCGAGTCGCGGCGCCTGGCGTGGAGAACGGGCGCTGGCGCTGACCCAGACGGAGTTCGCTCTGCTCGAGCACTTCCTGCGCCATCCGCGCCAGGTGCTCACCCGCGAGCAGCTGCTGGATGCGGTCTGGGACGGAGAGCCGGAGAGCGACAACGTGGTCGCGGTGTACATCGGCTACGTGCGGCAGAAGCTCGAGGAAGCAGGCGAGCCGCGGCTGCTGCACACGGTTCGCGGCTCGGGTTACGCCCTGAGAGAAAGTTAGGTGTCGCTGCGTCTGCGCCTCGCCCTGTTCGGGGCGGCCGTGGTGGCGGCGACACTGGTGATCTTCGGCGTCCTTCTATATGCGCTGCTGGCGCGCAGCGTGACTACGAACCAGGACGACGCGCTCCGCGCGCGCGCGGGCGAAGCCGTGGCGTCGCTCAAAACGGCATCGAACCTCGCACCGCAAGCGCCGGTTGCGCCGGCGAACCTCGCCACCAGCAGCGAGGTCTTTCTCGAGGTGTTCGACTCGGGCTGGAACGTCATCTACTCGACCGCGCACCTGAACGGTTCGCCACCGATGCCCTCCGCGCGCCTACGCGCCGCCGCGCAGCGAACCGGTGCGACTTTCGACACCGACAACGGATTGCGCTATTTCGCCGTGCCCTTCAACGCAGGCTACGTGGTGACCGGCCAATCCACGCGGGTGCCGAAGTCAAACCTGTCCGGTGTGGTGGGCTTCTTGATCATCTCGGGTGTGCCGACGCTGATCGCTGCGCTGGCCGCGTCATGGCTCGTCGCCGGCCGCGCCCTCAAGCCGTTGAAGGACGTCGCCGGCGCCGCCGACGAGATCGGACGCTCACGCGACTTCGGGCGGCGGCTGCCAAAGCGCAAAAGCCGCGACGAGGTCGCACTCCTGTCGACCAGCTTCAACCGGATGCTCGAACAGCTCCAGGACTCGTTCGAGTCGCAGCGCCGTTTCGTCGCCGATGCGTCGCATGAGCTGCGCACGCCGTTGACCACAATCCAGGGCAATGCCGGCCTGCTCGCCCACGGGCCGCCGATCGCCGAGCCGGCCCGGCGCGCGGCTGCAGCAGACATCGCGGAGGAAACAGAACGGATGGGCCGGCTCGTCGATCGCTTTCTCACTTTGGCCCGAGCCGATTCAGGGCTGCGCCTCGAGCTCGCGCCGGTCGACCTGAGGCGCGTGGTCGTCGACGTGGGCAGGCAGGCGGCCGCCGTGCATCCGGAGCGGAAGTTCGAGGTTGAGGTGGTCGATGCGCGCGTCGCCGGTGATGAGGACGCGCTGCGGCAGCTGCTCTGGATCCTGGTCGACAACGCATCGCGCCACGCGCGTTCGACGATATCGATCGACCTCGAGGTCGACTCGGGATGGGCGAGGCTCATGGTCGGCGACGACGGGCCGGGCATCGCCGTCGAGGAGCGCGAGCGAGTGTTCGAGCGCTTCTATCGCGCCGACCGATCCCGGTCCGGGCATGGCGCTGGCCTTGGACTGTCGATCGCCCGTTGGATCACCGACCAGCACGGCGGCCGCATCATCGCCGACAGCAGTCGCGCAGGCGGCGCCGGACTATACGTGGACCTGCCTCTCTTACGACCTTCTTAGACAGCGGCGCGACGCTGTGGGGCATGTACAACGTCAGTCCACCGCATCTAATCGGACTTGTCGGCGGAATGATCGCGCTGCCCATCGCGCTGTGGGCGCTTCGGTTCCATCCGCGCTGGCGCAGTGTGCCGGGCACGGTCCGCGCCGCGGCGGTGCTGATGGCGGTCTCCGCGGGCGTGCACCTCGCGCTCATCCCACACCACCTCGCAGCAGAGCCGCTTACCTCCGTCCTATTTCTCTTCAACGGCGCGGCTTTCATCACTCTCGCGGTCTCTTTCACGTCGCGGTGGTGGCGGCTCGCATCGGCTGGGCTGCTCGTCGCGACGGTCTTCGGATACCTCTTCTATGTTGCTATCGGACTCGAAGGCCCCGACCAGGTCGGCATCGCCACCAAGCTCGTGGAGGTGACCACGCTGGGTCTCGCGCTGGTGCCTGTTCGGGGTGAGGTCGGGCGCACTCACCGTTCGTGGCGGTGGGCCTCGCTCGGCGTGGCGATGCCGCTGCTGCTCGTCATCACCGGC
>VBHX01000107.1 GCA_005879945.1 Chloroflexota bacterium
GCGGCGCGTCCGGGAAGCCCGCTCGTCAACTCATCGGCCCATTTCCGCCGAGCGCCCTGCGGGCGCTTAGAAGAAGATCGTCCGGCGTCGGGGCAGCAGCCGATGCAGCGTGCCCTGGATCCACTCCCGCACGTGCTCGGTGAGCTCGAGCACAATGCGCGAGTTGTTGGCCGCGTCAGCGCCGAAATGCGAAACATTGATCGGTTTGCCGAATGCGATGAACCACTTCGAAGGCAGTGGAAGCAGACCCGCAAGGCCCAGCAGTGGAAACGTCGGCGTGATCGGTGCCGTCGGCCACCCGAACAATCGAGCGAGTGGCCGGACCTCGAACATCACGGGGTGCACCTCTTCTGAGCCGACGACCGCGACCGGCACGATGGGCGCGCCGGTACGCAGCGCCACCTGCACGAAACCACCACGACCGAGCCGCTGCACGTGATAACGATTGCTGTATCGCTTCGCGGCTCCTTTCACACCCTCAGGAAACACGCCCACGAGCTCATCGCGCTCGAGAAGCGTGGCTGCGTTGTCGGGATGCGCAAGCACGTTGCCGGTCTTCGTGAGCAGCATCGACAAATATGGAAGGGCGAAGGCCCAATCGACCACGAGCATTCGCGCGTGGCGTGGCCGCGGATGCTCGGCGATGATCGACGTCCGGATCATCGCCCCGTCGTAAGGAACCACGCCGGCGTGATTCGCCGCCAGCAGCGCCCGGCCTGAAGCGGGCACGTTGCGAATACCGTCAACTTCCACTCGAAAGTAGTTGCGGTACATCCAAAGGGCGATGCCTTTGATGCGTTCAGTGAATTGGGGATCGAAGCCGAAGTCGTCCCCCCGAGTCGCCGGCTCGTCGCCGGTGCTCAGAACCTGGAGGGCTCCCACCTAAGACCGATTATGGCAACATGCAGGCGGCCTCGATATGCCCCTCGACCTGCAGGCCGCCACCTCGGAATACATTGGCTGGCTTCAACTAGAAGCCAACCGAAGTCCGAACACGGTTCGCGCTTACGACTCCGAGCTGCACAAATTGATGTCATTCCTGGCCGCGAACGGGCACTCCCTCGCGGTCGCAGACCTCAAGCACGAAGACCTGCGCGCGTACCAGCGCTACCTCGCCAAGCGGCTCAAGGGTCCGGCCTCGCGAGCCCGCGCGTTGGTCGCGGTTCGCTCGTGCCTGCGCTGGCTGGCCCGCGAAGGCATGATGGAGCGCGACCTCTCCAACGGCATCACGCTTCCCAAGCTCGAGCAGCGGCTGCCGAAGCCCATCGATCCGGACGAACTGGCCCGCATGCTCGCGTCGCTGCCCAGCTCAACGCCTGGCGAGAAGCGCGATCGCGCGCTCGTCCAGTTCCTCATCAGCACCGGGTGTCGCATCTCGGAAGCGCTCGGACTCGACCGCACCGACTTCCCGCGCAGCGGCAATCGCCTGATCGTCACTGGCAAGGGCTCCAAGCAGCGCGCGGTCTACCTGACGGTTGATGCGCGAGCGGCGATGGAGGAATATCTCGACGCGCGCGAAGACGCATGCATGGCGATGTTCATCAACTTCGATCGCTCGGTGCAGGACGATCGCGATCGGCGTCTCACCGGCGCGGGAGCGCGATTCATCGTCAAGCGTCTGCGCCGCGAGCTGGGCGCGTGGTCGTTCAAGTCGCCGCACATCGCGCGGCACACCACTGCGACGACTCTGCTCGAGGTCACCGGCGGCGATGTGCGACTGGTGCAAGAGGTCCTGGGTCACGCCAACCTCAACACGCTCCAGGGCTACACGAAAATCGTCGATAGCCGGAAGCAGGAGGCCTATCGGCGCTACCAGGAGTTCCTGGACGGAAAAAAGCCGCCGGAGACTAAGCCCGCGTAGCGCTCAGCTGTCTGCGCAGGTCGACCTCGAGCTCGCCCACGCTGCGGTCAGCTGACGCCGAGAGCCGCCCGGCGATGATCTTCTTCAGCGATGGCGGGAGCAGCTTTTCGAGCTCGGCCACGGCTTCGTCGGTGCCGGCCAGATACAGGCGCTTGTACGAGACCGCGCTCACCTCGCGGTCGATGATCCGCACCACCGCGGCCATGTTGGCCTTGACCCGGTTCTCCTCCTTGTGCTGGAGGTTTGGGTTCTTGTTGCCCCCGGACCTGATGTGCTTGACGGGCGTGCCTTCGAAGTGATGCTGCGGGATCACCTCGTCAAGTATCGAGGCAAATGTCCGCGCCTCTTCTTTGTGCACGATCACGATGAGAGACGGCGGCTTCTTCCTGAGCATGAGCTCGAGCGGCGCGAGCAGCGGGGGGTCGACCTCGAAACGCTCTTCGGTCTCCTCGGGGAGGCGGATCAGCCTCAGCAAGCCCTTGGGCTCGTCGGCGAACGCGGCCATGAACGGACAGCCGGTGGGGCGAAGCACCGCGAGATGTGCTTTGACGCGAGGGAGCTCGCGCTCGACCACCTCCATGTCCTTGTCGCTGAATTTATGCCGGTGTTTCTCGGTCAGCCGCCTGAACTCGAGGTCGTAGAACCGTCCGTTGTACGAGTCCGCACGAATCGGGAAGTAGACGCTCAACGTGCGGTCCGACGCGGCGCGCAGGCTGGGGAAAAAGGCCAGCAGGTATGGGATTTCAGTCGGATGCGGTCGCGTCACCCCCCGACATTCGCACATAACCTGCGCGCCGTGTGGATCGGCGGGTAATTAGGAACCCCGCGCGGGCCTACGGCCAGAGCAGGTGCCCCAGAACCATGCCGATCAACACCGCGAGCATGTACATCCCGCGAGGGAACCGCCTGACGAATGCCCGCACGCCATTGTTGATCGGATCTTGCCCGCGCCTCAATGCGAGAGCTTCTTGGAGCATCAGGAGAAAGACGATGCCGACGCCCGCGGTCGTGATAAGGGACAGAATCGCCTCGGGGGTCAGATTCACGCCTGGCCGTCTCCAGGTGAAGTGCGGCCGCTGGCGGGCCCCCAGAGGAAGTGCCCTAGAAGGACGCCGATGACGATGGAGATGGCGAACGCCCACACGGGATGCTCGTGCACTGCCGGTCGCACGTAGTCGGTGATGGGCGTGTGGTGGGTGATGATTGCCCAGGACTCGTAGACGAGGAGTAGAAAGAGCACCCCGAAGAGGGCAGTGATCAGCCAGGAGAACAGGTTTCCGAGCATCGTCATCGGAAGGTCAACGGCGTGGAATCCTAGCGGTTACGTAGCCTGTTGGCGCATTGATTGCCACAGACGCTCGCGTCTACCTGACCAGGGGGTCGATCGTCGCGATCGCCGCGATCTTTTTCATGATGGGCGTGCTCGTGTCCGCGTACGGCCCTCTGCTCGAGAATCTCGCCCGCCGTTTCGACGTGAGCCTGGCTGTCGCGGGTGGGGTGCTGAGCGCTCACTTCGCAGGTGCTCTGCTCGGAGTCCTGGTGTCGATGCGCCTGCTGCAGCACGTGTCGAGCCGTCCCTTTGTGATCGGTTCCTTGGGCTTACTTGCCCTCGGCTGCGTGGGCGTCGCAGTTGCGCCATCGTGGGCGACATTCCTGGGCGGCGTGATTGTGATCGGTGTGGGTTTCGGCGCGCTCGACATCGGCTGCAACCAGCTCGTCGCCCACAGCGAGGGAACTGGCCGCACGGCGCTGCTCAACGCGTTGAACGGCACATTCGGCATGGGCGCGGTCGCGGGACCCATCCTCGTGTCGGCTTTCGGGCGCACCCACCTGGTCCTCCTCTATGGCGGCGCCGCGGCCGTTGCTGTCGCACTCCTCCCTCTCGTCGCCGGGATATCGGGACGATTGCCGTTCACGCACGGATCGACGACGAGCCGCTCCGGCGCGCTCCTCGTGATCTTTATGGTGGCCTTCGCCCTCTACGTCGGCATCGAGACCGGGACCGGTGGCTGGATGCCTTCACACCTGGAGTCAACTGGCCTGCAGTCGGTGCTCGCGGCGACGTTGACCTCGGGCTTCTGGCTGGCGCTGGCGGTGGGCCGCCTGCTCATCGCATTTGTTCCGCCCAGGGTTCCTGAAAGCGCCATCGTGACCGGCGCGGCGGCCGCCGCGACCATCGCGTTGCTCATCGCGTTCAACCCCGTCGCCGCACCGTTCGCCTACATCGCCGTCGGCCTCGCGATCGCGCCGATTTTTCCGACGGCGATCGTCTGGCTGGCGAAGCTCAAGCCCGGCGATGCCCGCGCTACGTCGTGGCTGTTTCCTGCTTCGATGGTCGGCGGAGCAATCATTCCGGGCGCGATCGGCGCGGTGATCGCGCGGTTCGGAATCGCCTGGACTCCGTTGGTGCTGGCCGCGACTGCGGCGGCATGCTTGGCCTCATTCTCGCTGGCACGGGCTCGAAGTATCGTGGGCAAAGGGTGAAGCGGCCGGCGCGATGGCTGGGGATTGTCTCAGCGATCGCACTCACGATCGGATGCACGCAGGGGTCGGGTGGAGGCACATCACCAAGCCCGCCGGCGACACCAAGCCCATCGCCGTCGCCTGCCCCGACGGCGGCATTGCCTTGCAGGATGCCAGTGGATCTGCGCACCGACCAGGGCGGGAACCGCGAGGTCCTCGGATACCTTTCCCTGCCATCCGGCACCACGACCGACGATCCGACCGACGCGATCGTCAAGGTCGCCGACTTTCCCGTGGATGCCAACGGAACTGTTCCGGTTTGGGGCACAAGTACGTCTCCTCAGCTGTTCGGCGTCGGCTTCGGTACCCACTCGTCAGCCGCTGGGCGGTGGCTGCCCGCGCCACCCCAGTTGATTTCACCAGACGGACGCCACTACGTGTACAGACACGCCAACCGGACGATTCACCTTGCCTCCGCTGACGGGTCGGAGATACCGGTCGCAAACCCAAACGACCTCACTCCGCTCGCATACACGATCTCGGGCGTCGTCCTGGTCCAGAACGGACCCGCGGCGAACGGGCTCTGGCTGCTCGACCCGACCACCCAGGCAGTGACCCCGATCACTCCGCCCGCCGGGACCGACGACTGGCGCGAGGTGTCGGGGTTGATCGCATTTGGCGTGGACTCTCCGGGCGCACTCGGGGCTCCGCCCCCGACCGTGGTCATGGAATCGAGCTTGGTATTGGGCAGCACCCCGCATCCGGTTTACGCAGCCGCCCCAGGAAACGTGATCTCGCTGATCGCCGGTGATGGGCAGGGTGGCGTGCTCATCGTGGTCACAGGTACGTCTTCAGGACAGCTGATCTACCTGAGCCCGAGCGGCCCGCCGCCAAGCCTCGAGCCGGTGCCGGACGGTGTGGTCCTCTCCACGATCGGTCCGAGCCACCACTCGGACGCGCACGGGATCTGGTTCGTCGGCCCGACAGGGATCTTCCTGTTCAATCACTCAGCGAACCTGCCCCTGAAGCGAATCGCCGCGGGCGTCACGACCGACGTCGCGCCCGGCGGCGACTGCACCTAGCGCGGTTTGCCCGCCTTAGCCTCTTTCTCTTTGACCCGCCTCTTGACCAGCCGGGTTATCCGCACGAGCGGCATTGGCTGACCGATTGGGAAGCGGAGTGTGGATCTGCCCGACAAATATTCTTTGAGCTCTTCCGCGTCGTCGCCTGCGGGATAGATCCCGACGTGCTTCTTGAAGGCCGCGAAGTAAATCAGACGCCCGTGGTACTCGTAGAACGGGATGCCATAGCTGACCTTCTCCACGGCTTTCGGCGCCGCGCGCCTTATCGTCGTCCGGAGCTGACGCAGCTGCGGCTGCACCGCTATGGGCGCAGCCGCAATGTACGCGTCGACGTCTCCTTTCACTTACCCGCCTTCATCCTCTCGAGCAGCTCGACCAGGCGGTCCATCGATTCGTCGGCTCCTTCCTGCATGCCAGAGGCAACCATGCCGTCGCGGTCCATGACGGACTCGAACACCAGGTGCGCCACGAGCTTGGT
>VBHX01000116.1 GCA_005879945.1 Chloroflexota bacterium
CCGCGTCACGACCAGGTCGAGCCCGCGCAGCGCTTCGATCTTGTGCTTGCCGGCGTCGTAGCGCTTCCAGACGCCCTTGGCATCGATGATGGTGTTGATCAATTTCGTTCCTTCCTAATGCAGTCGATTGCGACGAAGTGCAGGGTCCGGACTATGGGCACCGGCCACGGTTGTTTTGTGACGACGGTTCACTTGCGCGACGTTAATTCGGTCGTGTGTCGAAACTATGTCTGGACCTGTTGGAGCTCGGGCCGGAACCTGTAACCAACACCCCAAACGGTCTCGATGCAGGCTCCGAGGTCGCCGAGCTTCCGCCGCAGTCGAACGATCTGGGTGTCGACTGCGCGATCGAGACCCTCGAAATCAGAACCCCACAACCGCTCCAGGAGGAATTCGCGCGAGAACGTGCGGCCCGGGTGCCGGAGCAGCAGCTCGAGCAGGTCCATCTCGCGGCGGCTGAGATCGAGCATCGAGCCGGCCAGCGTAGCGCGATTTGCCGACAGATCGAGGACGAGCGGACCGAATGTGATCGGCAGGCCGGAGTCGGATGTTGCGGCGGCGCTATCAAGCGCGACCCTCCGGAGGAGTGACCCAACCCGGGCCGACAGCTCAACTATCGAGAACGGCTTGCCCAGGTAGTCGTCCGCGCCGACCTGGAGGCCGGTCACCCGGTCGGCCACGGCTCCGCGCGCTGTGAGCATGAGGATCGGCATCAGGTGCTTGCGCCGCATCTCCCTGCAGATGGCGATCCCGTCCATGCCGGGGAGCATCCAGTCAAGGATCACGAGCTCTGGGCGGCCGCGGTCGGCGGCCGCGAGTGCCTGCCCGCCGTCGAAGGCTTGCTCGACGCGATGCCCTTCTTTCTCGAGGTGCGAGCGGATCAGGTCAGAGAGGGCTACCTCGTCCTCGACGACCAGGATCTGTGCCAACTAACTAATGAGGGTCGGCCCTGCGGAGGCTGATCCAGAAGGTGCTCCCGAGTCCGACCTGAGACGTCGCCGACATGCTCCCGCCCATCGCCTCGACGAGCTCTCGCGCGATCGAGAGGCCAAGCCCGAACCCGCCGGTGTTTCGAGAGCGCGAGCTGTCGGCGCGATAGAACCGCTCGAAGATGTGCTCGAGGTCGGCGGGCGAGATCCCAACGCCGGTGTCTGAAACGGCGATCTGCACGTGTGCGCCGCCGGCCGCGGGGACCCGGATCGAGACCACCCCGCCCTCAGGCGTGTAGTTCACCGCGTTTCGCACGAGGTTCGTGAGGACCTGCGTCAAACGATCCGGGTCGGCGAGAGCCCATACGGCTGTGGAAGCTACCTCGTAGTTGACCGTGACCTTGCGCTCATCGCGTGCCAGCGGCTGTATCGCCAATGCGACCTGTTCGACGATCGGTCCGACCTCCACCTCACGAATCGTGACCTTGATGTCGTCGGTGTCCGCGCGCGCCAGCATCAGAAGGTCTTCGATCAGGTCCGCGAGTCGACGTGTCTCGGCCGAGGTCACTTTGAGGCGGCGGTCGGTCTCTTCGGCGTCCGGCCTGACGGACTCCGGCAAAAGCAGCGAATCGACGTGGGCCTGGATGCTCGCAATCGGGGTGCGCAGCTCGTGGGACACGTTCATGATCAGCTCACGCCGGCTCCGATCGGCAGCCTCGGCGCGGCGGCGTGCCTCCCAAACCTGGCGCTCGGCGACACCTACCCCGAGCATGTCGGACGCGAATCTTCCCCAGGCCCGTCCGATCAGGCCCAGTATGTGCAGCGCAAGCGCCAGACCGAGCACCGAGAACACGCCCGGAAAGATCAGCGTCGAGAAGGTGTATGGGGTCGGGCCCTCGGCCAGCAGGCGGGTGGTCGGCACCAGGATGCCGGCGATCGGAGGGCCGAGCAGCGCCACCGTGATCGCGGTGGCGAACACACCGAAAGGCAGTTTGACCAGTAGGTAGGCAAGCGAGCGCCAGGTCGTCGCCTGGCGCAGATGACGGCCGAGCATCTCCCAGGTCGAGACGACCTCCAGGTTGGGCAGCGAGAGAGGAGCGATTTTTGCGCCGAGCAGCCAGATCGCAAGGTCGCGCTCCAGGAGCGCGAATCCCCAGGCCGCGACCATCACCGCGACCAGGATCAGGATGCCGACCAGTACCGCGGAGAGGACTGCTCCTGTCACCGCTCCCGCCACCAGGAACGCGAAGTAGGTGACGCCGAGCGGGAACGCAATGAGAAGGTAGAGGGCGGTGAGGTAGGCGCGAGGCTCGATAAGGATGTGCAGGAAGCGCTTCACCCATTCGGACTGGATCGCGGGCGGGCGAGGCGGGACCTCTGCCACTGGTGTCGGTGGTGGCGCGTCCTGCGCTTCGGTCGCGGTGGTCTCCATCTTCCTGTCGAGAAGGTAGACCACACATGTGCCGAAAGAGTGTCGCGGGCTAGATTCGGGCGCCTTTAGACTCCCGATTCATGAAGAAGAATGCAGAGGTCGAGCGCTGGTTTGCTGAGAAGAAGCTGCCGAACGAAAAGGCCATCCGCAGGCTTCGCGAGATTCTCCTTGCCGCTGATCCCCGGATCTCGGACTACATCAAGTACGGTTCGCTGCTCTTCGGTTATGAGGGCGACCTTGTCAGCCTGGTGCAGGCGCAGAAGAAGAACATCAACCTGATGTTCAACAACGGCGCCAAGATCCCCGGCAACTTTCCGCACCTCGAAGGCAACGGTCCAAACGCGCGGTTCATGCGGTTCGCCGACGAAGCAGAGCTGAACGCGCGAGCGGCCGAGCTCAAGCGGATCGCCAAAGCCTGGTGCGAGCTCAAGGCGCCGCGCCGAGCCTAGCCAAAGAAGGCTGAGGCGACGCGCGCGGCGACTCTGGCGTTGTTGACCACTAGGTCGACGTTTAGCTCGAGCGATCTCCCGCTGGACAACTCGGCGACGCGCGCCAGCAGTCGGGGAGTCAGATTCGACCCGCTCACGTCGGCAAGTTCGCGGACCGCGCGCTGCACCAGCCCTTCGGCGTCCTCGAGCTCGGCGGGCGGCGGCACCGCGACCACGATGCCATTCGATCCGGTGGTCCAGGCTGCGCGTAGAACGCGAGCGGTCTCTTCCGGCGTGTCGACGCGGGAGCTCAGCGGGCAGCCGCTTGTCTTCGAATAGAACGCGGGGAACTCGTCGCAGCCGTAGCCGAGCACAGGCACCGCGAGGCTGTCCAGTCGTTCGATCGTGAGGGCCAGGTCGAGGATGATCTTTGCGCCTGCGCAGAAAACGGCGACCGGCGTCCGGCTGAGCTCGACCAGGTCAGCCGATTGGTCCTCGGGGCGGCCGCGATGCACGCCGCCGATGCCACCGGTGGCGAAGAACCTGATCCCTGCCATCGCCGCGGCCCGCATGGTCGCCGCGACGGTGGTCGCGCCAATCGCGCCGCGACCGATGGCCCAGCCGAGGTCGCGCGAGCTCACTTTGATCGCGCCGGCGGCAATACGCTGCAGGTCGGCGTCGGTAAGGCCGACGTGCAGGCGACCGTCCATGACGGCCACGGTGGCCGGCACCGCACCCTCTTCTCGGATCGCGGCTTCGCTTTCGCGAGCCGCGCGCAGGTTGTAGGGATCCGGCAGGCCCTGGCCGACGATCGACGTCTCGAGCGCGACGATTGGTTTGCTCCGCGCCAGCGCGTCCGCAACCTCTGGCGAGATATCGAGGAGGTCGCTCAACGTGGTCGTGCACCGATCGTCGTGACAGCCGTGGCGGCGACCTCGACTGCGTGCTGTGCGGCCTCGATCGGGGTGGCTCCACGCAGATAGGCGGAGCAGAACGCGGCGGCGAGGGCGTCGCCCGCTCCGGTTGCGTCGACCACGTCAACCGCCGGCGACGCTACGAGTCGTCCGCTCACGCTGCACCCGGAGGAACCGAGCTTCACGACCTCTATCTTCGCCAACCCTTCGAGCGGGACGCCGAGCGCCGCGGCCTCCGCCTCGGTGGCAAAGAGCAGCTCCGGAGCGAGCTCCACCAGGTCCCGGGTCATGCGGGCGGGGCCGTAGGCCTGCAGGCCCGCGGCCGAGGAGAGGTCGATGGCGAGGGCGCCCCCGGTCCGGCGCACGAACGCAATCGCAGCGCGGGCCGCATCAGCAAGCGGAGTTTCGAACAACGAATAAGCAGGGATATGGATCAGCCGAGTGCCCTCGAACCACTTTTCGTCCAGATCGTCAGGAGTGAGACCCACGCTCGCGCCGCGCTGCGTGGCCATCGTGCGCTCGCCATTTGGACCGACGAGGACCGCAATCGCCCCTGTGGGCTGGGTGGCCCACACCGGACGAACGTCGACCCCGGCGGCCTCGAGCTCTGCCACCAGCAGCCGGCCGCCCTCATCGTCGCCGACCCTGGTGACGAGCCGCGCCGGCTCGCCGAGGTGGGCCGCCCACGCGCAGAAGTTGGCCGCCTGGCCGCCGCCGCCGACGCTGATTTGCGCGGGGTTGTCGTCGTCGACCCGCAGCCGCGCTTTGGGCACGATCGTGATGTCCAGGACCAGGTCGCCGATCGACAGCATCAACAGGGGACGAGAATAGGGCGTGGGGGAGTCGCTGATGCCAAGGGAAATTCGACGCGAAGAGGTCCGCAAGGTCGTGGCGAGCGGCGCGCAACTGGTCGAGGTGCTGCCCAGCCCTGAATACGAGGAAGACCACCTCCCCGGTGCGATCCACATACCCCTGCGAAAGATCGACTCGCAGGGCGTTGAGCTGCTCGATCGCAAGCGCGCGGTGATCGTGTACTGCTGGGATACGGCTTGAGACATGTCGCCCAGGGCCGCGTGGCGGCTCGAGACGCTCGGCTTCGGAGAGGTCTACGACTACATCGATGGCAAGGTCGACTGGATGGCGGCCGGACTTCCGACTGAGGGCACGAACGCGCAGCATCCACGCGCGGGCGACATTGCGCGCAAGGACGTGCCGACCGCCGGTCTCCAGGAAAAGCTGGGCGACGTGAAGGCGCGTGTGGAGGTGCAAGGCTGGGATGCGGTGGTGGTCGTCAACGACCGACGCGTGGTTTTAGGCCTGCTGCGTGCCAAGGAGTTGGCGGGGGATCCCGAGCAGCCGATCGAGAGGGCGATGCGGCCAGGACCGAGCACGTTCCGCCCCTATGTGTCGCTGCACGAGATGCTCCATTTCATGGTCGATCACAAGCTCGACAGCGCGCCAGTCACCACATCCGACGGCAGGCTCGTAGGCTTGCTGCTGCAGAAGGACGTGGCAGCCGAGATGGAGAAGAAGTGATGGCCGACAGCGCCGAGACGAAGGAAAGATGCAAAGGCTGCGACCGCGAGATCGACATCTGCGCGTTCTGCCAGGAGCCTGGCTGTGCGGCGGCGATCTGCTACGGCTGCCAGAACCGCGAGCTGAGGCAAACTGTGCCGCAGCCCCCACACGCGCATGGCGGCTGACGCAGACTAGACAGTCGGCTCGACGATCTTGATCGCGACGTCGATGTTGCCGCGCACCGCGTTTGTGTACGGACATCGCTTGTCGGCAAGGGAAACGAGCTCTTCGGCCACCGCACGGTCGGTGATCGATGGCAGCTGAATGTCGAGCTCGGCCGTCAGGCCGAAACGATTCTCGATCGGACCGATGCCGACCCTCGCTGTGACGATGGAGTCATCCACGCCCGTTATGTTTTTGCGGCGCGCGACGCTCATCATCGCGTTCTGAAAGCAGGCTGCAAACCCGGTCGCGAACAGCTGCTCGGGATTGGTGCCGGGCCCGCCATCGCCGCCCATCTCAACGGGCGACGAAAAGTCGACGTCGACGCGGCCGTCGCTGGTCCGTCCATGACCCTTGCGTCCGCCGGTGGCGGTGGCCTCGGCGGTATACAGCACGCGAACCTGATTCGTCGGTGTGGTGCCCATGGTCGAAGGATAGGATCTGCCGGATGCCGCTGATCGCATCCGCTCCGCTGGAGACGGCGCCGGCGGTGCTGGAGCGAGTGGGAAA
>VBHX01000117.1 GCA_005879945.1 Chloroflexota bacterium
CAGCCGGCGCTCCCATGTGCCAGACGGTGGCACGCGCACCATCTCCAGCCACAGCCCGGCGCCCAACCACGCGATCGGAGGAATTGCGTGCGAGGCGAGCAGCGCCCTGAGCTCGGCGGTCCTCGCCGGCCCCTGCTTCAACCGCTCGCGAAGGATCGCGGTAACCACGTCCATGTCGCTTCGACCCAGGTGTCGTGTGACTCGCAGCCACCATTCGCGGCGCCCGGATCGAACACCCGCTAGCAACACCGGATAATCCGCGGCCGAGACCGTGTGAATGGTGCTACGCATGAGCGTGCCCTGGACCGCTACTCGATTCACAAGGGCGTCGGTCAGCGACGAGCGCTGGAAGTCGCGCAGCCGCGACCACAATCCGACGTAGCCGCTCGGCGCGTACTGCGTTTGCAAGCCGCCGACAGCTTCCAGCGCGCGCGGCAGCTTCAGGTCCGATCGTTCGAGCAGCAGCTGCCGTGCCAGAAGAGCGCGGTTCAGCTCACGTGTGGTGAGGACGCGTTCGCGCAACGCGCGATTCTAGATCGGCGCGAGTCCCGGGCGTTTACTCAGCGGGCGCCTGAGGCAATCCGCGCGCCGGAGGCGATGCCCGATGCGGGTAAGTGGGAGTGGGTCGTGGGCGGTGTGAATCCGGCCGCCTGCGCTACGACCAGGCCGAGCACGACCAGGAAGATCGCCAGCACCAGCAGCCCGAATATCTCCCAATCAACCCGGCGGGCGAGCATGAGCCACGCAGGAGCGGTCGGCGCGCCCTCCGGGGCCCAGCCGCAGATGGGGCATCGCCCGTTCGTGTACCGGGGATCGAAGCTCCAGCGGTCGAGCTCGCAGTAAGCCCGGAAATGCTTCTGCAGCCGCCGCAAACCCAGCTGAGCGATCAAGGCACGAGCACCTCTTCAGCGATCTCCTCGACCGGCGCGTTGTGAGCCCAGACCCATCCGGCCGCGGAGCCCATCACCAGCGCCTCGAGCGTGAAGAACAGCAGCGCCAGCGGCTGGCGGTTGTTCAGCAGCGCACTGATCGCGCCCGCGGGGCCGTTGGTCGCGCCGGCGGTGTCCACCCCGCTGCCGAAACCTGCATCGAAGTTGAATCCGCCGAATCCGCCCAATCCGCCGAAGCCAAAGCCGCCGCCGCCCGCGTTGGCGTTGGCGTCGGCATAGCCCTCCCCGAGGACGTATTCGACGTTCTGCTGGGGAACTCCCGGTCCTGGGGTCGGGTGCGTTACCAGGATGTGCAGCCCGGTCGCCCAGGCGACGGCGTGGCTGCCGTTGACCGTCTTGGTCGGCTGCGCCGTGAAGATCTTGATGTAGGTGATGTCGACCCCTGGCACGCACGTCGAGGCTGCATCAGAGCCGGCGGAGCTGGCCCGGTCGCCGTGCAGAGGAAGCCCGGTCGGGCTGGGCAAGATTCCCGGCGCCGAGGGCGCTCCCGGCGGTGGCCCCACCGGCGGGGACGGCTGCGGGACCGCGGGGCACGTGATCGGTTGCTGCTGCGTGATGGTCACGCCCTGGTCGTTGACGATCACCGGCTGGCCGTTCACGGTCACCTGCCCGACGACGACGTGAGCATCGGCGGTACCGCTGCTGACGGTGCTGGTGGATACGGTGTCCACCGTGACCTTGCTGGCGTGGAGCGTGCCCATCGTGAAGTTCTGCACCTCGGAATGCGTGGTGATGCGGAGCACTCCGTCCTGCCCGACCACGGTGTGGCTCTCTCCAGTGGCGCCGCTGAACGGCTGGGCTCCGCCGCCGGCGTAGTAGCCCCACGCGTCGGCGCTCAGCTGGTAGGCGTCGCTGTCGCCGCGGGAGGCGGCCTGCCCACCAGGGCATGGGTTCTGCTGCTGTGAGCTCGCCTGACTCGGCGAACAGCTGTCGACATGTGCCTGGTTCGGTCCGCCGGGGTACGTCGCGGTCGCGTAGGGCACCTGGTTGTTTGGGTTCTGGCAGAGACTCGGTGGCGGCGGCGGGTTGCCTGCGCTGCAGCTCTGGTTGTACTGGGAGCCTGCGGTGTCGACCAGCGGGCCGCTGTCGGAGAACGTCGCTTTGCCTACTGCGGAGGGCGATGCGTCCTGCTGCACCTGCGCGAGCGGATAGTGGTTGTTCACCGCTCCGTTCTGGAAGTTCGGAAACGCGCTCGAGCCAGAGATCGTGTGGACCCCCGTGCCGTACCCGTAGCTGTTGTATGCGCCGGGCACGTCAGCGAGCGCGATCAGCGGATACAGCGCAACGCATGCGATGGCGATGAGAAACGCGCCACCATTCGCAAGCAGGCGGCTCACTTCCTGTTCCCCTCCAAAAGCTCGAGGGCGATCGCGCCCGCGGGACGGCCCTCCTTCTCGGCGCGCTCCTCGATCGCCCGCTTCACCGCGGGCGGCACCTTCAGCGCCAACACCTCCATCAGCTCGACGTCCACGCGATGCCCGTTACTATTGGCGGCCACCGGGACCGCGGCGGTGTCGTCGATCGCGGAACCGAGGTATGAACCGGAGATCAGCTTTCGATCGGTGCGCAGCTCGGCGGCCGGCGCCTCGTGGCCCACGGTGCCGTGCTCGAAGATGTATGCCCGGTCCGCGACATCGAGCGCAGACTCGACGAACTGTTCAACGAGCAGAACCGCGATGCCCTTCTGTCGCAGCACCGAAAGCATCTCGAAGAGCTGCTGAACGATCGTGGGCGCAAGGCCCTGCGACATTTCGTCCACCATCACGAGCTTCGGCTGCGCGAGCAAGGCGCGAGCGATGGCGACCATCTGCTGCTCGCCACCCGACAGCGTGCCCACCGCCTGCCACCGGCGCTGATGCAGGCGCGGGAAGGCGTCGTAGGCCACCCGCGGATTGACGCGGGTGCCGGTGTTATCGGAGGCGAGCAACAGCGTGTCCTCCACGCTCATGCGCGGGAAAAGCCCGCGGCCCTCAGGAATGTGCGCGAGGCCGAGAGCGGCGATGCGCTCAGGCGCCCGGCCGGTGATGTCGCGGCCACCGAACATCACGTGGCCCGCTCGAGGTTTGACCACACCCGAGATCGCACGCAGCGTCGTCGTCTTTCCGGCGCCGTTAGGTCCGATGCAGGCCACGATCTCGCCAGGCTTCACGTAGAGGTTGACGTCACGGATCACCTCGAGCGGTCCGTAACCCGCGGCCAGGTTCTTGACTTCGAGGAGCGGGGCGTTGCCGGCCGGCACGGCGCGGATGGGTTCCTGGTGATCGGTCGCGAGCACCACGGCGCCGGCGTCACCGTTGGCTCCGACGGCTGTCTCGGCTGCCGGTTCGCCTAGATACGCGGCGATGACCTTCTTGTCGTTGCGGATCTCCGTAGGCCGGCCCCGAGACAGCAACTTGCCGAAGTCCAGCACGTAGACGTAGTCGGAGACCCGCATCACGAGGCTCATGTCGTGGTCGACCAGGAGCATCGAGACGTGGAATCGGTCGCGGACCGTGTGCAGCAGGTAAGCGAGGCGCAGCGTCTCGTTGGCGTCAAGTCCGGCTGCAGGCTCGTCGAGGAGCAGCAGCTTCGGACGCATGGCGAGAGCGCGCGCGATCTCAACACGTCGCTGGATGCCGGCGGGAAGGTCGCCGGCGAGCGTGTGCGCGTGGTGGTCCAGGTCCAGCACGTGCAGGATTGCGCGGGCACGTTCGATGGTCGCCCGCTCGGCGTATTCCGAGGGCGGGCTGCCGACCGCGTCACCGAGAGTGCTGCGGCGACCAAGCGCGTCCATGGGCACCGAGAGGTTCTCGAGCACCGTCATCGAACCCCACAGCTGGAGGTTCTGGAACGTGCGGGCGATGCCTCGGCGCGCGCGCTCGTGCGGCGGGACGAAGCGCAGCGACCGACCTTCGAAGATGATCTTGCCGGCGTCCGGCTGCAGCACGCCCGAGATGCAGTTGAACAGCGTCGTCTTGCCGGCTCCGTTGGGTCCGATGAGGCCGAGGATCTCGCCCCGGTTGAGGTCGATCGACACGCGGTCGAGGGCGACCACGCCGCCGAAGCGCACATAGACGTCGCGGACCCTGAGCATGGTCATGCGACGCTCACCTGCTTGTTCCCACGCATCCTGACCTGCGCCCAGGTCTTGGCGGCCCGGGAGTGGATGTCACCCCAAGCACCGTCGGGCAGCAGGATCAGCTGCGCCACGAGCAGCACCCCCAGCGCGAGCGAGAACCAGTCGTAGGAGATGTCGTAGACGCGGCCGTGGAAGGAGCCGTGGCCGTAGCGGGTGAGGATGTCGGGGATGAAGGCCATGAAGAATCCGCCCAGCGCGGCCGCGGGCACGTGGCGCACCCCCATCAGCACAGCGATCGCCGCCAGTTGCAGGGAGGTGAACACCCAGAAGGGCTGCGGGCTGACCGATCCCGCGACGAGCGGATAGAACGATCCGCCGAGACCGGCGATCGCGGCTGAAAGCCCGAACGCCAGCAGTTTGTAGCGCGTGACGTTCACGCCCATCGTCGCCGCCGCCAGCTCGGAATCGCGGATCGCGCGGAACCGGCGGCCCGCGCCGGACTGGTGGATGTTGACCATCAGCAGGGCGGTGAGGATGAACAGCGCGAGCAGCACCTCATACGCGGCCAGCAGGTGCGAGGACGAGTCGGCGCGCAGGCCCAGCAGGTTCGTGCCTTCCACGCGCCAGCCACCGGTGCCGCCCGTGAACCAGTCGAAGATGTGGTCCTGGAACACGTACTTGTCGAAGACGAGCGCGATGCCGAGGGTGACGATCGCCAGCGTGATCCCGCGCAGCCGCAGCGCGGGCAGCCCGACCAGGACACCGAGCGCGAACGCCGCGATGACGCCGACGATGATGCCAACCACATAGCCGGCGTGGAAGGTGTTCACGATCATGCCCGCTGCGTACGCGCCGACGCCCGCGAAGGTCGCCTGACACAGGGACACCTGGCCGACGTAGCCGGTCAGAAGAACCACGCTCAGGATCGCGAATGCCCACACCAGCGAAAGCGCGGCGTCGAACTTCAGCCCGACGTCGAAGCCGATCGGAATCCAGGCGAGCGCAAGGAAGGCCACTACCGCGATCAACAGGCGGCCGAGGTGTCCTGGCATCACCGGCCGGCCACCTGCATGCCACGAGGAGCGCGAAATATGAGCACGGCGATGATGACAAGCAGCGCGATCAGCCTTGGGAAGCCGAGGGACTGGATCCAGATCGTCGGGTAGGTTTCGAGCAGGCCGAGCACGAAACCACCGAGCACCGTCAGCGGCAGGGAAACCAGGCCGCCGATCAGCGCCGCCGCAAGCGCGTCGATGATGATCAGCGTCAGGCTCGTGGTGTCGAAGTTGATGAAGGGCGTGATGAGGATTCCTGCCACCGCCGCGATGAAGCTGCCCAGCATCCAGCTCACCGCACCAACCTTCGCCACCGGCACCGCCCACAACGAAGCCGAGACCGGATCATCAGACACCGCGCGCATCGCGCGGCCGAGGCGCGTGAATTTGAGGAATGCCGCAAGCCCGAACGCGAGCCCCAACGCGACGATTACGATGATCACGGAGTTGGCGCCGATCGGCACACCGGCGACGTCCCGCGTCCACGACTGGGGCGCGATGTAGATCGGCAGGTGGTACTGGTTGTTCTTCCAGATCAGCGACGCCGCCGCCTGCAGCGCAAGCAGCACGCCGATCGTGATCACTGCCTTGGTCACCGGCGGGCGCGTGCGCACCCACTGGAACACGGCGAGCTCTAGAAAGAGGCCCATCAAGACTGCGAACGCGAGCCCGACGAGGACCGCGGTCGCGGTGAGCGCCCAGGCCGGAAGCCACCCCGGATGCACCCAACCGTAGAAGACCTGCCAGGCGACAAAGGTCGAGAACATCCCCAT
>VBHX01000118.1 GCA_005879945.1 Chloroflexota bacterium
ATGAGCATCGCCTCCCAGAACACATAGAAGAGGACGAGGTCGACCGCCAGGAACACCCCGGCCATGCCCGCGGACATCGCGAGCATGAGGGCGATGAACCGGTTGACGTTGCGCATCGTCACGGGGGTCGCGAGCACGGCGATCAGCATCAACAGCGCGTTGAGGACGACGAGCCAGATGCTGATCCCGTCGACCCCGAGGTGATAGAAGACGTGCAGCTGCGGGATCCATGGGACCTGCTCGCTGAACTGGTAGCCGTTGATGCCGGGCGCGAAGACCAGGGCGACGCCGATCGTGATGCCAAACGTCGCCAGCGATACAAGCACAGCCATCGACTTGGCCAGCCGCGACGGCATGAACGCGATCAGGACTGATGCGACCAGGGGCAGCAGCCAGATGACGGTCAGCGTCATGAGCTCACCCTCGCGAGCAGCAGTATCGCCACCACCACCGCGCCCGCGACGAAGACGAGCACGTAGTTGCGGAAGTAGCCGGTCTGCGTGAGGCTGAGGTTGTGCGCTTCGGCCTCGGCGAGCTCGCCGGTGCCGACGACGATGCCGTCGATGACTGGCTGCTCGACATACCTGAGTCCGACGCGGGCGAGGCCGTCCATCGCGCGCACGAACATGTAGTCGTAGATCTCGTCGAAGTAGTACTTGCGCTCGAGCAGCCGCTGCGCCCACGGCACCACGGCGCTCCACGGCTTCCAGGCGCGCTGGATGTAGATCCGGTACGCGGCGAGGAACAGCACGCTCGCCAGAATCATGGTCACGAACGTCGCGACCACCTCGGACCCGCCGCCTTCCCACGACTGCTTGCCGGCGGCAGCCTGCAGAAAGTCGTCAACCAGATGCGGCCCGAACCCGAGGGCGCGGGTCTGGATGAAGCCGCCGATCGTCGCGAGCAGCGCGAGGATGAGGACCGGGACGAGCATCACCGGCGGCGCTTCGTGCGGGTGCTCGACGGGCCGGTCGGGCGAGGGCTTGCCCGCGAATGACATCCACCACATTCGCCCGGTGTAGAAGCCCGTCACCAGCGCGGTAATGAAGCCGAACACCCACACCGCCAGCGCCAGCGAAGCGTCGGGTTTCGAGAAGGCGGCGCCAAGGATCTGTTCCTTGGAGAAGAAACCGACGAAAGGAATCACGCCCACCAGGGACAGCGATCCGATGAGGAACGACCACGACGTTCGCGGCAGTTGCCGGAACAGGCCGCCGTATTTGCGCATGTCCTGCTCGTCGTGCATCGCGTGGATCACGCTGCCCGCCGCCATGAAGAGGAGGGCCTTGAAGAACGCGTGGGAGAGGAGGTGGAAGAAGCCCGCGGTGTAGGCCCCGATGCCGACCGCGAGGAACATGTAGCCGATCTGGCTCATGGTCGAGTAGGCGAGCACGCGCTTGATGTCTGTCTGGACGATGGCGATCGTCGCCGCAAACAGAGCCGTGACCGCGCCGATGATCGCGACGGCGCCGTGGGCGTAGACCGCGACGTCGTAGATGGGGTGCATCCGCCCGACCAGGTAAACGCCGGCGGTGACCATGGTGGCGGCATGGATGAGGGCGCTCACAGGAGTCGGGCCCTCCATAGCGTCGGGCAGCCAGGAGTGCAGCGGGAGCTGCGCCGACTTCGCGACGGCCCCGACCAGTAGGAGAAAGGCGGCCAGCTCAAGCTGCCAAGTGTCCGGGCCCAGGCTTGTCAGGTGATTGAACACCCCGGCGTAGGTCACCGAGTGGTAGTTCACGAACACGACGAAGGTGCCGAGGATCATGCCGACGTCGCCGATTACGTTCATCACGAACGCCTTGCGGGCGGCGAGCACCGCCGAGCGGCGGTGGTACCAGAAGCCGATCAGGAAGTACGAGCTGAGACCGACCAGCGCCCACCCGACGATCAGGAAGATGAAGTTCCCGGCGAGGACCAGGAGCAGCATCGAGAAGACGAACACATCCATGTAGGTGAAGAAGCGCGCGTAGCTGGCGTCGTCCTCCTTCTCCATGTAGCCGACCGCGTAGCTGACGATCAGCCCGCCGACGCCGGTGATGACCAGACACATGAAAATCGAGAGGTTGTCGATCAGGATGTTGAACGCCACCTCGAATGACCCGCTCTTGATCCATGTCCAGTACGTGAAGCCGCCGGAAAGGTTGTTCGAGAACAGGATCAGCGTTGCCACGAACGAGGCCCAGACCACACCCGGGCCGACGATGACGGTGACGATCCGCGGCAGCCGCCAGCCGCGGCCGGCGAGCAGGATCGCGCCGGTGGCGGGGAAGATGAGGATGAGCAGCGCGATCGTGCTCGTGCTCATCCCTTCAGCTCGCTCAGGTCATCGATATCCTCGGCGTCGCGGTGGCGAAAGATGTCGACGAGGATGGCCAGCCCGACCACCGCCTCGGCCGCGGCCACCGTCATGGACATCAGCGCGAACAGCTGGCCTTCCGAGTTCTGGAGCTGTCGGGAGAACGCCACCAGTGTCAGGTTCGCGGCGTTGAGCATGAGCTCGATGCAGATAAGGATCATCAGCGGGTTACGGCGGATCAGGACGCCGATCGTGCCGAGAATGAAGAGGATCGCGGCCAGCAGCAGAAACCACGAGGCGTCGAGCTGCGAGCCGCCGGCGTCAAACCCGCTCATCTGTCGTCGCCCTCTTTGCGGCTGAGATAGATGGCGCCGATCGCCGCCACGAGCAGCAGGATCGACGTGAGCTCGAAGGGATAGAGGTAGTTGGTGAACAGATAAACGGCGATCCACTGCACCGTGCCGAAGGTGTTCAGGTCGGTCTTCTCGGGCTGCCGGTATTGAACGCCCTGGAGCATCGCCCAGACCAGCCCGAACAGGGCGAGCACGAACAGCGCGGAGAGCCAGGTCTGGAAGCGGAGGCGGCCGCGCGCCATCTCTTTGGCGGGTCCCAGCAGGGCGATCACGAACAGGAACAGAACCATGACTGCGCCCGCGTAGACGATGACCTGCGCGACGAATATGAACTGGGCGCTAAGCAAAAGGAACAGGATCGACAGCGCGATCATCACCACCACGAGGCTGAGGACGCTCCGGATCGGCTGCCGGAAGCTGATCACGCCGATGCCTCCCGCCACGGCCATGGCGGCGGCAATAAAGAAGATCGCGATCGCCAAGAGTTAGGTAGTCACTTCCCCGCTGGCGGGGAAGTACCCGACGAAGCCGTGGGATGGGGAGGTGCAGCCTTCAACCGCGCCTCAACATCCGGCGGGAGCGGCTCCAGCAGCTTCTCCTTGGTGTAGATGAACTTCTCTCGACTCGTGTCCGACAGCTCGTACTCCGGCCCCAGCACGATGGCCTGCACCGGGCATGCGTCCTCGCAGTAGCCGCAGAAGATGCAGCGCAGCATGTTGATCTCGTACGTCTTGGCGTAGCGCTCACCGGGCGACACGCGGTTCTCGTCCGTGTTCTCCGCGGCGATGACCAGGATGCAGCCCACCGGGCAGGCGGCCGCGCAAAGCTCGCAGCCGATGCAGCGCTCGAGCCCGTTCTCGTACCGGCGCAGGTAGTGGCGACCTCGGTAACGCTCCGACCGCGGGGTCTTTTCCTCCGGGTACATCGTCGTGACCACCGGTGAGAAGAACTCTCTGAGAGTCGTTTTCAAGCCGGTGGCCAGCGCGCCGATGTCGGCGGCCACGCCCGGCCGCTTGCCTTCCGGCTTCGGCGGCAGGCCTTCGTCGGGGCCGCGCAGTGGCGTCGGGTGCTCCGGCTTGTCGTCGTTCACGCCGTTCTCATCGCCTGCCATCAACTACCCCTGTACCGCCAACAGGATGATCCCGGTGACGATGACGTTCACGATCCCCAGCGGCAGCAGCACCTTCCAGCCCAGGCGCATGAGCATGTCGTAGCGCAGCCTGGGGAACGTGCCTCGGAGCCAAATGTATAGGAAGAGCAGAAGCACGACCTTGATCAGGAAGGCGAGGAATGGCGGCACGAACCAGAGGTACCAGCCGCCGAAGAACAGGAGGGTCGCCAGCGCTGAGACCGTGATCATGTTCACGTACTCGGCCAGGTAGTACATGACGAACTTGAGGCCTGAGTACTCGGTGAGGAATCCGCCGATCAGCTCCTGCTCCGCCTCGGGGAGGTCGAACGGCGCCCGGTTGGTCTCGGCGACCGCCGCGATGATGTAGATGATGAATCCGATCGGGGTGAGGAGGATGAGCGGGATCGGCCCGTGGTACGGACCCCACGTGACCGTGTAGTCGACGATGTCGCGCAGGCGCAGCGAGCCGACGATCATGAAGGTCGGCACCAGCGAGAGCCCCAGCGCCACCTCGTAGCTGATAAGCTGGGCTGCAGCTCGCAGCCCGCCGAGCAGTGAGTACTTGTTGTTCGAGGCGTAGCCGCCGATGACGATCGCGTAGACGTTGAGCGAGCTGAACGCGAAGACCAGCAGGACGCCGATGTTGACGTCGGCGATCCAGTAGGTGACTTTGGGGTTATCCCAGAGCCCGATCGGGATCACGGCCCAGGCCAGGAACGCGGCCCCGACCGCGATGCACGGCGCGAGCACGTAGAGGATGCGATCGGTCGTCGCGGGGACGAAGCTCTCTTTGAAGGCGAGCTTGATGCCGTCGGCCGCGAGCTGCAGCAGGCCGTAAGGCCCGACTCGGTTCGGCCCGGGGCGCCGCTGGATGCGGCCCAGGGCGACACGCTCGAACCAAACCGTGTAGGCGGTGGCGGTGAGGACGACGAAGAGAAGCGCAGTGATCGCGATTGTGACGATCACCCAGTGCCCGATCGCGTTGTTGTAGAGGTCGTTCACGGATGGGCCGGTCCGATGAGAACGGGCTCAGGTTCGGGCTCGGCCGACGGCGGCTGCGCAAGCCCGGCCAGCGTCGGGAAGGCGGCCGCGGCATCGCGCTGAATCGCGAAGACACCGGGGTAGTCGAGCTTCATGCCCAGCGCAAGGCCCAGCTCGGTGAGCACCTCCCACGCCTCCTTCATCGGCGGGTCGACCTCGATCGGCGGGCGCAGGAACTGCACGGTGCCCTCGAGGTTGGT
>VBHX01000030.1 GCA_005879945.1 Chloroflexota bacterium
TCGATGATCGTTCCCTCCACGCGCATGATGGCGACGTACCGGCCGCGGCCGGTCGATGGTGGGCGAACACGAAGCCTGCGGCGGGCCTGGTCCCATGTCGCGATCCGAGCGGGCTCGCCCGCGGGGCTCAGGCGGCTGGGCAGCTCTTCCTCGGGCAACAACCCGTCCACTACGTGCTGCGCGAGGGCGACATCGTCGGAGTAGGGAGAGCTGTCGATGAGCGTGGCCGCCGCACCCAGGTCGATGTGGCGGCTCTGGGCGACCGCGGCTACGAGCTCCTCGTGGTTGGAGTCGAGCAGCCACGTCAGCTGCTGTCGCACCTCCGGCGACATCCGCGACTTGGTCAGCGGGTCTGCCGCCGACTTGTATGGCGACACCTGGATGAAGTCAGCCTTGATGCCGACCCGGGCCAGCGCGTCTGCGAGGAACACGCCCGTCGATGCGAATCCGAGCGGACTGATGAGGCCCGAGGGCATCAGGAGGATCTCGTCGCAGGCGGAGGCGAGGTAGTAGGTGCCGGTCGTATAGAAGGGCGCCCAGGCGATGACGCGTTTGCCGCTCGAGCGCAGCCTCGCGATGAGCTCACGCAGGTCCTGCAGGGTCGCCATCGGCATGGGCACGGGCCGCAGGTGGAGCACCACGCCCCTGATCCGCGGATCACGGCCGATGGTGTCGAAACGCTCGCCGAGCTCCTTCACGCTGAGGCGCGGTTGGGATATGAACCGCTGCCAGAACGCACCCGGCGGATCGGGCAGGGTGGGCAGGTTGGCGTCGAGCACAAAGATGACGTAGTCAGGCGCCTTGCCGAACGAGCGCAGCAGGCTCGACAGCAGCCACCAGACGTATCGGAACGGAAAGAAGATCAACCCCGAGCCCCTCTGATAGAAGCTTACTTAGCGAGGGGGTCGTAGCCGGCTCAGGGGTAAGAGCCGGCTCAGACCACCTTGGACATCTCGAGGTGCTCGTCCATCTCCTCGCTTAGGCGCGTCGCGCCGTAGACCTGGCCGACATGCTGGTGATAGGGCACTCCGGTGAAAAGGTGGTGGCTTCGCGTGGGGATGTCGGAGTCCTCCGCCCACTCTTTGCGCTGCAGCGCCATGTAGCCCTGTTCCTTCTGGTTCTTCAGGTCATCGAGCAGCACCGACATGCCGTATCCGGCCGCGTGCTGCAGGGCGAGGGTGATGAAGATGAAGCCCACGCCCAGCTCGGCGAGCTCATCCCACGTGATCGGGTTCTTCTCGTTGTGCCACTTGAATGAAGACGAGTAGTTGAACGCGAACCGCGCTCCCGGAAATCGCTTGCGGATCTCGGAGCAGAACTGCTCTGTCGGCTCTCGCTCAGCGGTCGGGAACTCACACCACAGAAGGTCCGGCACGCCGCTGTCGAGGTAGCGCAACCCGCGGTCGATCGCGAGCTGGATCCCGCGCTTGCTCTCGGGCGCCTCGGTGGCGGACACGCCGTCGGTGCGCGCGATGATTACGAAGTCCTTGTGGCCGAGGTCGTCGGCCGCGCTGCGCATCATCTTGAGCTTGCCGACGAACTCATCGGCTGAGATCAGCGCCTTGCCGGCGATGTGACCGCAGCGCTTGGGCATGACCTGGTCCTCGAGATGGGCGGCCGCGACGCCTGCCCTCACGTACAGGTCGACCGTGCGCTGGACGTTGAACAGGTTTCCGTAACCGGCATCCATGTCGACGACGACCGGCGGGATCTCGAGATGGATCGGGGCGGCGCCCTTCTCGGGGTCGCCCATCGCCATCGTCAGCTGAAACTTGCGTAGCGCGCCGACCGTGCGGCGCGCGCCGTCTGCGATCTCGACGGAGGAGTAGAGGTCCATGTCGGTCGTGCCGAGGTGGCCGATCGCGAACGAGTAGCCGCTGAAGTAAACGGCATCGAACCCGTGATACATGACGAGCTCCGCGCCCATGGGGTCGTACACCCCGGGCCCGAAGACATACGGCCGAGTCGCCAGCAGGCGTCGAAGCCGCCGGCTGGGATCCTCGTTGCGTGATGCAGGGACTTTGAAGCCCTCCGGAAGGAGGGGCGTGGAGACAAGTTCCATCTGCCTACTCGTTCTCGTGGTCGCAGTTGCAGGGCTCGGGGCATTCGCACTCGTGATGCGAGGGCTGAGCCGCCGTTTCGAGTTCCTGTGGTCGCTCGGAAGTGTCCATGGCCCACAAGTTATCAATCGGCTCGGTATAAGTCCAATTGATTGATTTGATCGTCATGATCAATAAAACCGATATCTGGGCGAACCTACTCGATCGTATTCAGGAGCCCCAGGAACGCGGCCACGATGCCCTCAGGCTTGCCGGCATCCAGGCGGCGGTAGGCGACGATCGAGTTGTGCATCGGCGGCGAGTCCTTCATCTTCACCAGCCGCAGCGTCCGGCCCTCGACCTCGCGGGCCACGGCTGTACGCGGCAGCAGCGCGACGCCCAAGCCCCGCTCGACCATCTTCTTGGCCGCCTCGATCGAGTCCAGCTCCATCATTCCGCGCAGCATCGCGCCCGACGAGAGAAACGCAGCCTGGGTGATCTCGTAGTAGCTCGACGTGCGGTCGAACATGATCAGCTTCTGAGCAGCGACCTCCGCCATCGTCACCGTGCGCCTCTTGGTGAATGCGTGGTCAGGTGCACAGACGAGGACCAGCTCTTCGGTGTGAAACGGCGTCAGCTCGAGGTCGGGGTGGCGGATGGCGCGGCCAAGCCCGAGTTGCACCTCGTCGCGCAGAACGAGCTCGACCACGTCCTCCGAGTGCCCGGTGCGCACGGACACCTCGACCCGCGGGTGTTTGGCTACGAACTTCTCAAGCAGCTGGGGCAGCACGTAGGTGCTGACCGCCGGAGCCGCCGCGATCATCAGGTGCCCGGCCGACGCGGACTTCACCTGCTCCAGGGCATCGCGACCCTCAGCCAGCGCCCGAAGGGCTCGCTCGGCAAAGGGCACCCAGGCTTTGCCGGCATCCGTCAGCCGCATCCCGTGCGGCGTCCGCAGGAAGAGGGGGGTGCCGAGCTCGCGTTCGAGGCCGTGGAGGCGTGCGGTGAGGGTCGGCTGGGTGATGAAGAGTGCCTCGGCGGCGCGGCTCACGCTGCCCCGGCGCGCCACCTCCAGGAAGCCTTCCACCTGGACCAGCTGAAGCGAGTTGACCTTGCCGTTACGTGATTCCTCTATGGCCACGGCCCTGGCCACAAATTCTATCTATGGCGCCGGAGAAGCGAAACTCCTGACCAGATCGCCAGCGCCCATACCGGACCCATCGTGATGATGAACGGCCGGATGGTGTCGCTCGCCGAGTGCGAATCGCGGTCGAACGCCATGAAAACCAGAACCGTCCCGTACGCGAGCACGGCAAAGGCGATCGCCACCAATCCCAGCGACTTCAGGTTCATCTCAACGGGAATGGTAGACGGGGCCCTCGGATTCTTCTAGATATGGCTGCTTTTTTCGGTTTTCACATGCCGACGTTCACTTTTTCCCGTGTTCCCAACGACCGCTTGTTCGATCGTGTGGCCGAGAACGCGAAGGCGGCGGAGAACGCCGGCTTCGACCTGGTCACGGTGATGGACCACTTCTATCAGATACGAGGGATCGGTCCCGAGACCGAGCCGATGATGGAGGCCTACACGACGCTGTCAGCGCTGGCGACGCAAACGTCGCGCATCAAGCTCGGAACGCTCGTGACCGGCGTCACCTATCGCAACCCCGCGCTGCTCGCCAAGATGGTCACGACCCTCGACGTCATCTCGAAGGGGCGCGCCATCCTGGGCATCGGGGCCGCCTGGAATGAAGACGAGCACATCGGCTACGGTTTCGAGTTTCCACCCATCAAAGAGCGGATGGACCGCCTCGGGGAAGCGCTGACGATCGCCAAGCTGATGTTCACGCAGGACCGGCCGTCATTCGAAGGCAAGTACTACCGGATCAATCGCGCGCTGAACGTTCCGCGTCCCGTGCAGCCAGGAGGTCCGAAGATCCTTGTCGGCGGCGGCGGCGAGCGGCGGACGCTTCGGCTTCTCGCGGAACACGGCGACATCGGCCACTGGTTTGGCGGCAACCTCGAGGACCTCAAGCGGAAGAAGAAGGTTTTCGAGGAGCACTGCGCCGCGGTGAATCGGGACCCGTCTGAGGTCCTGCTGACCGTCGGTCTCACCCTGGTGCTCGCCGAAAATGAAAAGGACGCGAAGGCTCTCATGGATGGACTCACCCCCGAGCGGCGCGCCATGGCGAGGACAGCAACCGTTGCTCAGGCAGCGGAGGTGGTCCGCGAATACACGGACGCTGGATTCGGAGGCTTCACGTTCAACAACAATGTCCTCCAGACGACGGAGTCGATCGCGCTCGCCGGCGAGCTGATCGAAGTCGTGCGAGGCAGCGCGGTCGCGGCGTAAGGCTCGGCCGGAAAAGCCCTCGACGGATCTTCGGCGCCCATGCGGCCCATCTTCGGGCTCAGCTCCTGCGCTGCTCGCGCGCGCATCTACGCGATGCGCTCGCTCCGCTGCTCGTTTCATCTGGGGTCCCCGCGCGCAGCGCGGGAGGGGCCCCTGGATCGCCGATCTCTCGCCGAGGGTTTCCGGCCGAGCCTAGCTCTTGTAGGTCTTCTCGCCAGCTGTCACTGGCACGCGCAGGAAGTTCTCGGGCGGCGCGAGCGGGCAGGCCCATCGCGGGCTGTAAGCGCACGACGCGTTGTACGCGTAGTTGAAATCGATGACGACCTGGGGAGAGCCCACAGTGATCTCGAGGACCAAGCCGTCGGTGTCCTTGGCGGTGTCGAACAGGTACCGGCCGGCGCCGTAGGTTTGCCGCGGCGCGGTGGGGTCCTTGAAGGGCACGAAGAGCCCACCGGCGTACTGCACCAGGCTCAGCACCGTCAACCGGCACGGTTCGCCGGCGAGTCGAAACTGGAGCACGCCTGAGCGCCGGTAGCGAATTGCACCGTCCTCGCCACCTGTGTCGATCAGCAGCTCAGACCCGTCGCCAGGCTGCATCAGTGCAGTAAGGCGGAACGAGGGATCGGCTGGGAAATATCGGAGGCCGGTGAAGGCGTCGCGTTCCTCGCGCTCGATCGGCGATTGTGGATGAGACTTGAAAAGGGCGTCCTTGCCTGCTCTGAATTTTTCGAGCGCGTCGGGCCCGGACGAGCGGTAGAGGTCACCGACCCGGCGGCGCCAGTCGACGAGGTCGAGGACAGCGACCGACGTGTCTGTCACCAGGCATCCAAGTGCACGATCGGCTCGAGCGGGATCCGCTTGGCCGGCTTGAACTCGCCCTCATCGTGGAAGCCGACCGTGATGAGCGCGGCCTGCGTGAATTGCTCATACGGGATACCCAGCACCTCGGCGACCTCACGCTCGTAGCGAAGGTGCAGCGTTGTCCACGCGGTGCCGAGGCCGCGGGCGCGGGCCGCGAGCATGAAATTCCACGCGGCCGGGAGGATCGAGCCGTAGAGTCCGGCGATCTCCAGGTTGCTCACCCCAGGGCGGTCCACACGTCCTTCGATGCATGGGATCACCATCACGGGCACTTCGTGCATGCGGTCGGCCAGGTACTGCGCCGACGAGGCCACGCGCGGCAGCTGCTTTCGGCGCAGGTCGTCTGGCTCATATCTGTGCCGGCTGCTTTTGGCATACGCGTACCACGACGTGCGGTACAGCTCGCCGATGGCACGTTTCTTGTCCGGGTCGGTCACGATCACCCACTGCCAGCCCTGCGTGTTGCTGCCGGTCGGCGCCTGGATCGCGACCTCGAGGCACTCCATGATCAGCTCGCGCGAAACCGGCCGGTCGAAGTCGAGCCGTTTGCGCACCGCGCGGGTGGTGGTCAGGATTTTGTGGGTGTGGGCTTGGGGGTGGTCCACTCCAGACATTGTCGCCCGTACTACCATGCGCGAGTGATCTCTCAAGAGTTGCTCGAGATTCTTGCTTGCCCCAAGTGCCACACCAAGCTGGAGCTCAAGGAACCCGACCAACTCCGCTGCCCGCACTGCAAAGTTCTCTACCCGATCGTCGACGGCATCCCGGTGCTGCTGATCGAAGAGGGGAAGCCGGAGGGTTCCGCCCCCGCCTAGGCGGCGCAGCTCATGTGGCTCGTGTCGACGCTCGACTGCGGGCTGTGTGTGTGCTGCAGCGCGATAGTGATCTCGCCGTCGGTCAGCGCGTAAGCCTGATCGGGCTCGCTGGCGGAGGTCGCGAACACTATCCCAAGCACGTGGCCCTGAAGATCGACGAGTGGACCTCCTGAGTTCCCAGGCCGAACCCTCCCCTGGATCACGTAGATCTCGCGGGTGACCTGCTTCTGGTTGTAGATGTCGCGCCCCACTGCCTCGACCGCGCCGTCGACGACGGCTGGCTGCACGGATTCACCTTGCCCGCCGGGATAGCCGATCACCGCTCCCTGTGTGCCCCGCTCCGCGGGACCCAGGTCGAGCGCGCCGTTCGTGTAGTCGGGGACGTACAGCAGCGCGATGTCGCGATCCGGGTCGAAGTAGACGACCTCGGCATGGAGGACTATTCCGTCGGCCGTCTCTACCCGGTGGCTGCCCGTGCCTGACACCACATGCGCGTTGGTGACGACGTAGCCGTTGCCGATCGGAAAGCCGCTGCCGGTCACCAGGCCGCCACAGCCGGTGCCTGTCACCTTCACTGTCAGATGAGCCGCGTGTTTCACACCCACCGTGTCGACCGATGCAGGGATGGGGAGTGGGGCGGGCAGCGCGGGCTCGAGGCCGGCGAACACCGGCGGGAAGGAGACACCGGAGAGGATGCCTTCGACCCGGGCGAGAAATGCGGGCGGCCGAGGGGCCACCGAGTCCAGCGTGCGCAGCACGGTCGACTTCTGGATCAGCTGCGCGACCTCCTGGCTTGGGCCGCGGGAAAAGCTCAGACCCAGGAACCAGCACATGAGGAGCACGGCGACAGTCGATAGGACCGCGCCGCCGATCGAGTCGGGCTTGGTGTGGACGCCGCGCCGCAGGATCTGGCGACGGATCGGCTCACCCGCGGCGAAGCCGATGCTCGAGCCCAGGCTGCCGCCGATGACGAGTACGAGCACCGCCCCGAGCGGGCGCGCCACCGGGTTGTGAATGCCGATGTAGTCCAGCAGCGGACCGGCGGCGGCCGCGCCAAGCACTACGCCGACGAGTAGGCCGACGTACTGAGTCAGGGAGAGCCAGAAGCCTCGCCGGTAGCCGTTCACCATGCCGACCACGGTGGCGGCCGCGATCACGAGGTCGATTGGGTTCAGATCTTTAGGGTAACCAGCCTGGGCTTACGCCTACCCGATTAGCGCTAGTGGTGGAGATCGTGCGGTTCGGCTTCGCCGATCTCCTCAGAAGCTCGGTTGCGCGCATCGCCGCGGAGCACCCACCAACCCAATCCGACCACGCCTCCCGCCGCTACCAGGAAGGTGATGCTCATTGCAAGCCAGGCCGTGACCCATTCACCGGAGAGCAGCATCGAGCTAAACCCGGGCCGGCACCGGTTCAGGTTCGACCGGAACCTCGCCTACTTCTCGCAGGTCGCGCAGCGGCATGAAGCTGCGTACGGCCGGAACCTTGGCGAAGTTGTACGGGGGTGGAGGCGACGTCGTTGCCCACTCGAGCGTGTTGCCCTTCCATGGGTCGTCGCCCGCGATCTCGCCGCCGTACCAGCTGCGGATGACATTGATGAAGAAGAGCAGCACCGAGAACGCGATGAGGAACGAAGACACCGTGATGATGGCGTTGGTCGTGGCCCACGCGGGGTTGGCGTAGGTTGCGATGCGCCGCGGCATTCCCTCCAATCCGAGCGTGTGCATGATCAGGAACGTGCCGTTGAATCCGATGAAAAGCGTCCAGAAGTTCCACTCTCCGAGCGTGCGATTGAGCATCCGCCCAGTGATCTTCGGGAACCAGTAGTACAGCCCGGCGAAGATCGTGAACACGCTGCCTCCGAACAGAACGTAGTGGAGGTGGGCGACTACGTAGTAGGACTGGTGCAGCTGGGTGTCGACCGGCACCGAGGCCAGATAGATGCCCGTGATGCCGCCGATGAGGAAAGTGGCCAGGAACCCGAAAACGAACTTCATAGGCACAGTGAATTCAATCGAGCCCCACCACGCGGTTGCGATCCAGTTGAAGAACTTGATCCCGGTCGGGACCGCGATGAGCATCGTCATGAGCATGAAAAAGCCTTCAACCCATGTGTTCATGCCGACCGTGAACATGTGGTGTGCCCACACGGTCATCGAGAGGAAGACGATTCCGAATAGCGCCGCAACCATCGACATGTAGCCGAAGATCGGCTTGCGCGCGAATACCGGGATGATCTCCGAGATCATGCCGAAGCCCGGCAGAATCATGATGTAGACCTCGGGATGACCGAAGAACCAGAACAGGTGCTGGTACAGCACCGGCCGTCCCTGCGTGGTGAAGAACTGCGTCCCCAGCTGGCGGTCGAACTCGACCAGGATCATCGCCGCAGCCAGCGGCGCGCCGACAACCAGCAGCAGGATCGAAGTCGAGATCTGCGCCCACACGAAAAGCGGTAGGCGGGTCAGTTTCATGCCCGGCGCTCGCAGCGCGACGATCGTGGTCAGGAAGTTGGTCGATGCCATGATCCCCGAGATCGCCCAGACGATGATGCTCAGGGCCCAGAAGTCGACCCCGAGGCTGTGGCCCTGGTACGCCTTCTCAGTCAGCGGGGCGTAGCCGGTCCAGCCGGCGTCGAGCGCTCCGCCGGTGAAGAATCCGCCGTAGTAGAGAAGGATCGACACCGGGACCAGCCAGAACCCGAGCAGGTTCACGCGAGGGAAGGCCATGTCGCGCGCGCCGATCATGATCGGGACCATGTAGTTGGCGATCCCGGTCAGGAAGATGGTGACAAAGAAGAAGATCATCGTCACGCCGTGCGCCGAGATGAGCTGGTTGTAGGTCTCGTGGTCGACCACCGACAGGTTCGGCTGCGCGAGCTGCAGCCGGATGATCAGCGCGAAGATTCCGCCGATGATGAAGCTCAGCAGGCCCGTGACCATGTACATGATCCCGATCAGCTTGTGGTCGGTCGTGGTCAGCCACAGGGTGATCGGCTTCCAGAACGTGTCGTCGTAAGCCTTCGGCTTGGGAAGTACCTGAACCGTCGTGGCCATTACGTCTTCATCCTAACTCGGCTTCGGCGAGGCGCTCGCCAGCTGCTGCCGGACCCACCGGTCATAGTCGTACTGGTTCATCGACTGGACGATGATCTGCATCGTGCTGTGCCCCGCACCGCATAGCTCCGCACACTCCCCGCGCCACGTGCCCACCTGGCTCACCTTCAGCCACGTGAAGTTGTCGTAGCCGGGCACGGCGTCCGTCTTGCCGGAGATGGCCGGCACCCACCACGAGTGGATGACGTCGGTGCCCTGCATGCGCAGGCGGATGAGCTTGTCCACAGGTACGACGAATGGCGTCACGTCGCCGGCAAGCGTGCCTTCCTGGTGAACGGTGAAGCCCTCGGGATACGTGTAGTTCCACCCGAACTGGTGGCCGGATACCACCACCTCGAAGTCGTAGTTGCTGACCGGCTGAAAGTCCTTCTGCAGCTCGGCGAAGCTGTAGCCGGCAATTGCCAGGACGATGATCAGCGGGGCAAGCGTCCACGCGATCTCGAGGGTGTGATTGCCGTGGATCTGCGGCGGGATGTAGCCCGCGGGCTGCTTCGACCGCCGGTACTTGATCACGACCCAGAGCAGGGCCAGCTCGACGGCGACGAAGACCAGGATGGCCGGGATCGAGATCCCTATGTAGGTGTTGTAGATGTCCTGGCCGTTCGGCGACACCGGGTTGGGGAAGATGGGCGAGACACCGCCGGGCGCCTCGCAGGAGCTGAGCAGAAAGGTCGCGGGCAGAATGGCCGGTGGCCACAGCCGCCAGAGTGAGCCAGCCCTCACGGCGCCCAGTATATCGGTGGCTGTGATTCTCCTTCGGCCCGCCCGAGTACCTGCGTCGACTAGAATCCGAAACTGAACGTGGCGGCACCCAAGCAGCCCCGATACGTCGACATATCCAACCCATCCCTCGCCGTCGACTGCCCGCGCTGCGGGCTGCGCACGCCGAGGTTTCTGGATCTTTGCCGCAACGACGCCTACAAGCTGTGGCCTTCGAGCTATGCGGCGTCCGCCGCCTTCAAGGCATGGCGGGCGGCCGATCCGGCTCGGGCCGCGGCCTCGCGTTACGACATGGTGATCCCCCAGAAGGTGGAGCTGGTTGTCGACTTCGACGCCAAGGCCCACGAGCTGGGGATTCACATGCCGCCGCCGAGCAGGTGGCCGTTCGTCATCTGCGCCGGGGCGTTTTTCCTGGGCATTGCGGCGATCCCGTTCTCGCCCGCGGTCCGCATCGGGCTCGCCATCATCGGCGGGCTCGTCTTCCTCATCGGCGTGGTCGGCTGGGTGCTGGTCGAGGACGTGAAGATGTACCCGTCGGAATCGGCTTCGGGCGAGGTGCATCACTGATGGCAGTAGCGACCCTGCAGCGACAGGCTGGTCCCCAGTACCCAGCGATCAAGCCCGGGATGATGGGGATGTACATCTTCCTCGCGTCCGAGGTGATGTTCTTCGGAAGCCTCTTCGCAACCTACTTCTACCTGTATGGGTCGCACATCGTCTGGCCGCCGCCGCCGCCCTCGAGCACGCCCGAGTTCTACGTCAACTGGTGGCCGATCCCGACAATCAACACGGTCATCCTGCTGTCCAGCGGTGTCACGTGCCACTTCGCCAGCGACTCGCTGGCGCACGGAAACCGCCGCAGGTTCTTCATTCTCTGGATCATTACGATCTTGCTGGGCCTCGCATTCGAGGGCGGCCAGCTGTACGAGTTCATCGCGGCCTTCACGCGCGGCATGACGCTCACGGCCAACACCTTCGCCAGCGCTTTCTTCGTGATGACCGGCTTCCACGGTGCGCACGTGCTCGGAGGACTCATCTTGCTGGCGATAATCCTGTACCGGGCGACCAGGGGTCAGTTCTCGCCGCAGAACCACGTCGGAGTGGCGGCGGTAACGCTCTACTGGCACTTCGTCGACGTCGTGTGGATCTTCCTGTTCGGAATTCTCTACCTGGGGGTCACACTCTTTAGATGAGACTGCTGGCGGCCGGGCTCGCACTGACCGCGGTCGTGCTCCTCGCTGGTTGCGGTGGAAGCGCCCCCTCTCAGCCGAGCGGCTCCATCAAAGTCACGATGACCGAGTTCAAGTTCGACCCATCGACGATCAGCGCGCCATCGGGCAAGGTCGTCTTTTTCCTGGTCAACACGGGCACGGTGTCGCACGACATGATCATTCGCGACAGCTCCGGCAATCGCGTCTCTGGCGCCGCGAGTGAGCTCGTGTCCGCGGGCGACTCATTCGTGTTCACCGTCTCGAACATCCCGGCCGGCACTTATGCGTTCTTCTGCGACCAGCCCGGACATGAGAGCTCGGGCATGAAAGGGACCCTGACCGTTACGTAGGCGTCGGGCTGGGCGAAGGCGATGGGGTCGGCGTGGGAATCGGCGACGGGCTCGGTCCCGGCTTGCGGCTGATCAGCTCGACTTCGAACACCAGCGTCGCGTTGGGCGGGATGACGTAAGCGCCCGAGTTCGGATCCTGCTTCCCTGCCGAGCCGTATGCGAGCGCACCCGGGATGATGAGCTTGCGCTTGCCGCCCACCTTCATCCCCGGAATGCCCTGGTCCCAGCCGGCGATGACCGCGCCCTGACCGAGGGTGACGGGGAATGGTTGGTTGCGATCGCGGCTCGAGTCGAACTTCGTGCCGTCGCTGAGCCAACCCGTGTACTGAACGGTCACGGTGTCGGTGCTGAGAGCAACGTCCCCTGTGCCGACCTTGACGTCGATGTACTTCAGGCCGTTCGGGTAGGTGACAACCGGCAGGCCGTTGCCCGCGTTGAAGTCGTCCGTCCCGGGCGAGGGACTCACGTTGAGGGCCGGGCTTTCGTTGGCGACCTGCCCGGACGTCGCATACGGATCGGCGTAGCCACAGGCTGCCAGCGCGAACGCGCCGGCCAGCATGAAAGCGGCTAGGGGCGCCCGCCTCACGAGGACTTGATGTCGATCGAGGTCATGCGATCGCCGACCTGGATCGAATCGATGACATCCATGCCCGATGTGACCTGGCCGAAATGGTTGTAGACCCCGCTCGTGGCAAGGGACGGCGCGTCGCCGGTGGTGATGAAGAACTGCGAGCCGCTCACGCCGGCCGAGCTCGAGGCCATCCCGACCGTAGCGCGCGGCCACCTGGAGGGATTGGTCTCGTTCGGGAGCTTGTAAGCGGGGCCGCCGGTGCCGTTGCCGAGGGGATCGCCGCCCTGAACGACGAATCCGGGCACGACCCGGTGAAACGTGAGGCCGTCGTAGTAGTGGTTCTGCGACAAGTAGACGAAGTTGTTGACCGTCTGCGGTGCAACACTCGCATCGACGAACGTGATCGTGAAGTCGCCTCGCGACGTGTGCACCGTCGCGGTGTACTTCTTGCTCGAGTCGATGACAGTGGGCGGGGGCGTGGTTCGCTGATCCATGCAGGTGACGATGTCATTTTGGCAGCCCTGGGCGTCCGAAGTCGGCGTGCCAGAGTCTGCGCAAGCGCAGATCGAGATCAGCGCGATACCCGCGATGATGATGCGTCGCACCAGCTCATCGTGACGGTTCACGCGTTCCGATCGCCACCACGAGGGCCAGGAGCAGGGCAAGTCCGGCTGTCACCGCCAGCGCGTTGGGGACGCTGCTCGTGGCGGCGATCCCGCCCCCGATGAGCGGGCCGACGAAGAATCCAAAGGCGACCGCGCTCGCGTTGAAGCCGAAGACAGTGCTCTGGGCCTCGATCGGCGTTTCGAGGCCGATCATGCTCGCGGTCGCGGGCATGATGGCGCCGTAGAGCAGCCCCGAAACCCCAACCGCAACCACCACTACGACCGCGTTGGGCGCGACCACCAGCACACCGATGGTGGCCGCCAGAAGCATCGAAGCAAGGGTGAGTGTGCGCACATAACCGATGCGCCGGGTGACGGTCGTGTAGCCGATCGCGGAGCCGCTGCTGCTCAGGCCGGCGGCGCCGAACGCTATTCCTGTGAGCGACGACGCCGCCCGGCCCAGCATCTCGATGAGCCGGAGGACGACGAGCTGCTGCGTGGCGGTGTTCACAACCGTGATTAGGCCCTGCGCGCCGATCAGCACCACGAGCGCGCGGACTGCCCCCGGCCGCTGCTTGATCAACGCGAGCGTTCCGGGCCGGGTCCGATCCCTGGGCTTGAGCGGGCTCTCGCGCACGATGGCGAGCACCGGGATCGTCGAGATCAACAACAGGATGCCGCCGCCGAGAAAGACGAGGCGCAGTCCGAATGCCGTGGCCGCGAGGCCTCCGACAACCGGTCCGATTGCGCTGCCGAGCGCGACCGCCGACGTCACCACGCCAAGCGCCCAGCCGACGCGCTGCCGTGGAGTTTCGACCGCTACCAGCGCGGTTGCCGCTGCGACCGTTCCGCTCGTCGCCCCCTGCAGAAAGCGAAGAATCACCAGCTGCGGCGGGGTCTGCACGAAGAAGATGAGACCGACCGTGATCGCGCCTCCGATCATCGAGCGGAGGAGCATCGGTTTGCGGCCGAAGCGATCGCCGAGGATGCCCCAGATCGGGCTGGCGACCGCCATCGCGAGGCCGGACACGCTGCCGGCGGCGGCGGTCCACAGGTCGAGGTCGCGGCCGGGATGGACGCCGAGGTCTTGCGAGATGAAGATCGACAGGAATGGAAAGGCGAAGCTGAATCCGAAGATCGCGGTGAACTCTGCGAACCACAGGGCGACGAGGTTCCGTCGCCAATCAACTGGGTGAGTCGGAATCACTCCTCGACGCGAGACGCGCGCCGACCGATGTATTGGGCCACGGAGCCTAGAATAAGCGTCCACTCCGTGCCCATTCCGCCGCGGGCGGCTAGCTCAGCTGGGAGAGCGCCAGCTTGACATGCTGGAGGTCGGGGGTTCGAAACCCTCGCCGCCCACCAATCACCTGCAGGAGTGTGCGGCCGGTACTGCGCGCGTCGGTTTCCGGCACAATCGGTGGCGCCTGGCCCGTTCGTCTAGTGGACTAGGACGCCGGCCTTTCAAGCCGGAGATCAGGGGTTCGAAGCCCCTACGGGCCACCAGGCGAAGCGCCAAAAGCGGGCGTAGCACAATGGTAGTGCGCCAGCCTTCCAAGCTGGTTACGTGGGTTCGATTCCCATCGCCCGCTCCATTCCGATAGCAAGCTCTCGGTCCTGCTGCCGTTTCGCGAGTTAGGCACGCATATCGCGGGGCGGCGCTGTTATGGGCTGAGCGCGGCCGGGTTTCCGCGGCCGCCGGCTCCGGGACGCGATTGGCGATGAGCGAAAACGTGCAGCGAAGGCTCCGCGTCATCCGACGCTATGCGAGGGGGTGGGCGATTGCGCCGAGATCGTGCCCGAGTTGATCTCGATGGACGATTGGGGGTACCCGATCGTCGAGACGCGGGCGGTCGACGACTAGCGACTCGTCCAGCACCCCCGCCGCGCGGTGGCCACGTGCCCGCGGCTGGCATTGCTGATCGAGGAGTACAGGGCCGAGCACCGCGCCTAATGCGTCGGCGTGGCGCTCTCCGCCCGGCGGCCGAAGGCCCAGTTGCGGCCCGTCAGGAATCCGCCCAGGCCGACCAGGATCAATGCGTTGATGCCGTGGAGTCCCGCCAGCACTGGTGTCCCACCCAGGCTGGCCAGCAATGCCTGAATGAAGAGCAGAACAAATAGAAGCGCGGTCAGGATGGTCGTCCTCCAGGGATAGCGCGACCCAAACGACAGGCCGACCATGATGAGGATGGTCAATGCGGCCAGGTCTCCGTTCAACCGGTGCAGGCTGGCGAATACGTCGACGTTCTTAAACGCCGAATAGACGTCCTTGGCGTTGTCGTTGGCGTTGAAGATGCCGAGGGCGGCCGCAGCGATGAAGTAGAGCTGGAGAGCGAACTGCAGCATCAGCACCGCGCCCGCGACGGAATAAGCCTTACGGAAGATATTCACCCTGACCCCTCCTTAGATGACCAATGAAAACTCGGCGTACTTTAACCCGACGCGGGAAAATGCGCCGGTGAGCCCGAGCGACAAGACGGTTGACGTCTACGTCGAGACCGGCGAGAAGCGAGTCTTCGTGTCAGCACTCGAATGGCCGGGGTGGACGCGATCCGGCGAGGACGAGAAGGCGGCCCTGGAGAAGCTGGCCGCCTATGCCACTCGGTACGCAGCGGTGCCGAAAGCCGCGCGCATCGCGTTTCCTGCCGGCGAGCCGCGGTTCAAGGTCGTCGAGCGCGTCAAAGGCAACGCGACCACCGATTTCGGCGCTCCGGCCATCCACGCCACCGGCGACGTCAAGCCGCTTTCGAAGCAAGAGGCGCAGCGAATCAACGCGCTGCTCAGCGCGTCATGGAAGGTGTTCGATTCAGTCGTCGCGAAGGCGCCGGCTGAGCTGCGCAAGGGCCCGCGGGGAGGCGGGCGGGACCGCGACAAGATCGCGGACCACATCATCGATGCAGAGTCTGCCTACACCCCCAAGATCGGGATTCGGATGAAGCCGCCCCGTCGAGACGACGCGGTGGGGGTGCAGGCATGGCGGAACGTGATCGTCGAAACGATTCAAGCGTCCGCGGGAGCTCCGCAGACTGGCGAGAAGCGCTGGCCGCCGCGTTACGTCGCCCGCCGCATGGCGTGGCATCTTCTCGATCACGCGTGGGAGATCGAAGACAGGAGCACATGATCGATTGGTGGAAGTCTTTGAAATGCCAAGATGGTTCTTTACCGCTGCGAACGCAAATGACGAGATAGTCGATAGAGCGCACAGGGATTTCGGACATGCGCTTAAGTCGGTCATGACGATGAGTAAATAGCTACCCCGCGTTGCCTGGCAACAAATGAAGAATCGCGAGTACGAATGAGTCGAGGCCTGAAGTATTCTGTGACCCGGCTTTCGGAGAGAAATCGATGTCACTACTAATACCTAGGCTGGGAGATGCACGTTCATGGAAACACAAGAGGCTGTAATGGAAAGCGCGCCAGTGGAGACTGACGGCCAGACCGACGCCAAGCGTGATGGAACCAAGAAGTTCACGCTCGGCCCCAATGACAGCCTCGAGGGCAAGTTGACCTACGGCGGCAGCATGACCGTCGACGGGGGCCACGCCGAAGGCGAATTTCGCATCGGCGGCAACATCGAGATCGGGAACGGAACGGTCGTGAAGGCCTTGCTCGAAGCTTCCAATGTCACCATCAAGGGCGAGGTCGAGGGGAAGCTCACGGCTCGTGACAAGCTCACCCTTGGCAAGTCGGCGAAGCTGAACGGAGACGTCCAGGTCAAGCGGCTGCAGATCGAGGACGGCGCGACGCTGAACGGCTACGTCCGAATGGGCGACTTTGAGCAGCAGGCCGGCAGCTAGGCGTCCGACTCCCCCGGCGGCGGACGAGCCGCCGCGCGAATCGTCGCCGACCCCGAACCAACCCAATTCTGTCCAGCTCGGGCCACGTGACCGGCTGATCGGACAGCTGTATATCGAAGGCGATCTTCGAGTCGGGGGCGTTATCGAGGGCGAAGTCGAGGCAACGGGCGACGTCGAGATCGACGACATGGCGAACGTCAAGGCCTCACTGGCCGGGCGGGACGTGAGCATCCACGGTCACGTGAACGGAGCCGTCGTCGCGCGCAAGCGGCTCATCGTTGGGCGCTCCGGATCGTTGATCGGCGACGTACGTGTGGCGCGGCTTGTGATTCAGGACGGGGCGAGTTTCAGCGGCAAGGTTTCCATGGGAGCTGGTGCCGACAAGCCGGTGAAGGCGCCAGAGGCGCCGTCGGCGCCCGTTGCACCCCCAAAGCCTGAGGTTCAGGCCGTGGTTGAGGCCGTGTTCGAGGCACCCGCGCGGGTCGCCGAACCCACTGTCGTTCCGCCTCCTGTCGCGAAGCCTGCCCCGGGCAAGCCCTCGATCACCCGGCTTCCAGCCACTCGTGTCGCGGTGCCGCCGGCTCGACCGGCGAGCAAGGATGGCAAGGGCAAGACGGTTCCGCCCAAGGGCAAGCCCAAGCGCCGATAGCGCTCAGCGCCGTCCCGCCGCCTTCTTGGTGGCGGCGGGTTTCTTGGTCCCCGCCTTCTTAGCACTCGGAACCTTTGGCGGCAGGCCGCGCGCAAATGCAAGGGCGACCGCAACCCACGCCCGGGTCGCGGCGGGCTTGGAGCGCCAGGTGGTCGGCACGGTCACGTAACCACTCATCGCGCGTCCGGGCATCGGCTCGAAGTCACGGCCGCCCTGCTTGCGGATCGAAGCGCTCTGGTCATCCGGCAGGCGCACGAACAGGTCCTCGCCGAACAGCCCGGCGAACATGTTGCCGTTCACGAATGCGGCGAGGTTGCCGAACATCGGCCGCATGGTCACCGCCGGCTCCGCAGGCACGAGCTTGCTGAAGGCCGCCTTGGCGTCCTCGGTCGGCTTGGGCATCTTGGGCATTGCGCTGCTGCTCATCCTGGCCACGTGCTCCGAAATACTAGCCACGCCCAGGCCATTGGAAAGACAAGCACGCTTGACATATTGCAAAGCTGGCTTTACACTGCCCCTCGATGAGCGAGCAACCACCCGATCCCAATCAGACCGAGTCGCCCGCCGAGCCCCTCTACACGCACCCCGCGTCGCCGTTCGTGCGCACGGAAGCGCCGGAGCCCGTCAGCATGCATGCGCTGCCGGCCACCCCGTCGACCTGGCATACGTACCGCACGCAGATCGAGTTCGGGCTGGCGATGCTCGCCTACCTCATGGTGCTGGTGGGATCGATCACGGTGCTGCAGTCGAACCCGGATGCGTCGTGGCGTTACGTCGTGGCCGTGCTGCCTGTTGCTCCCGCGGCGCTGGTGCTGGTGATCTTCATCCGCGCTCTTGCGCGGCTGGACGAACTTCAGAAGCGCATCCAGATGCAAGCCTTTGGCTTTTCACTCGGTGCGACGGCTTTGCTCACGTTTGGATATGGATTCCTCGAGGGCGTCGGCATGCCGCACATCAGCTGGACGTTCGTGCTGCCGATCATGGCGATCCTGTGGGGAGTGGGGACGGCGATCTTCGCGCTGCGATACCGGTGAAGAATCGGCTCCGCGTCCTGCGGGCGGAGCTCAACTGGTCTCAGGCTGAGCTTGCGGAGCGCCTCGGGGTCTCGCGCCAGACCGTGAACGCGATCGAGACCGGCAAGTACGACCCGAGCCTGCCGCTGGCGTTCTCGCTTGCGCGGACGTTCAAGCGCCGCATCGAGGAGATCTTCGAGTCCGAGGAGAGCCGCCGCCCCGCCACAGGGTGACGCCCGTCAGTCCGTGCGTCCGGGACCAGTGCGCGATGTCCGTGCGTCACCGCGATGCGAGCGACGGACGCGCGTTCATGCCCGTTTGACGGCCGCTGGTCTCCGCCAGTTCCATAGGGCGAGCGTGGCCTGGCTACGAGGCGTTGCTGGATTTCGAGCCCGCGTTCTGGATGCCTGTCCGCGACGTTCGTCGTGCCCTTCATGCCATCGACGACGCGGCCGGCGCGACCCTCCGGGGCCCGGTCCAGAGGTCGATCGGCCGCGCCCGCTAGGCCGAGGCCGTACGAGGTGCCGCCAGAGGCGGCGGGTTATG
>VBHX01000119.1 GCA_005879945.1 Chloroflexota bacterium
CCTCGCCGATCTCACGGTCTACACCGTGACGCTCAGCCCACTAGACGACCTCAGCCACCACCGCATTGCGGGCGGACGATGGGTGTTCACCACCAACATCGTGCCGCGGATCATGTCGGTGACCGGCGCCGGCGACACGGCCATCAGCGATGGCGTCGAGATCGACCCCGGCACGCCGCTGACGGTCAACTTCAACGACGCGATGGAGCCGATCACCATCAAGGTCACGATCGGCGCGCAACAGGTTGACCTCAAGTGGGCGGCCGATTTCCGCAGCGCCACGATCTCCACCGCGGGGATGCCTTCAGGACCGCTCGTTCTTTCGATGGGCCCTGGCGGCCGTGACCAGACCGGTCACGGCGTCGCCGGCACATTCACGCTGAAGACCGGCATGTACTACCACGATCGCGAGCACACGACGGCGCTCAGGTACCCCGCGCTGATCCAGGTGCCGAACGATTCGTTTGCGCGCGACCAGAACGGACTGCAGGCGGCGGACATGGTCTTCGAGTATCTCGCCGAGGGCGGCATCACGCGCTGCACCGCGATCTTTCAGAACGCGCCCGACCTCATCGGCCCAATGCGTTCCAGCCGCTTCATCTCGTTGAAGATCGCGCGGCACTACAAGGGCCTGCTGTTCCAGTCGGGCGAGTCGGCCGCCACGCGGGCTCGCGCCGCCTCCGATCCGGTGCCGCAGTTCTTCGACACCGTCGGCTACACGTTTCGTACGCCGTCGCGCTATGCGCCGGACAACCTGATGATCAAAGGCCCGGCGGTAAATGCGGCCGAGAACAACTACTTCTCAGGCATCGCCACCTTCACCGTACCCAAGGCGCGACCCGAGCTTGCAGGTGGCTCTGCGGCGAACGCCGTCACGGTGGAAGAGCACTACTCCGCCTACAGCTACGACGGGACCATGGGCACGTACCAGAAGTCAGAGGAAGGCCACGCCTATCGCGACGCCAGCCTGAACCAGCCGCTCCGGATCGAGATGCTGATCGTCCTCCATACAGCCGAGCGGCTCGTCAACGTCGGCGACGGCCACGGCGCCCACGTCCACGACTTCGACCTCGACTCCGGCGGCCGCGTGCAGGTCTACTACAAGGGACTCGGCTATGGCGGAAGTTGGAGCGCGCCGGACGGCCATGGGCCGCTCACGCTCACCCTCGATGGCGGCCAGGTCCTGACGCTGCCGCCGGGCCTGGTCTGGATCGACGTAACCGCCTAGCCTCCTCCCCGCCACGCCGCCAGGTCACCGCCGCTGGCAGGGCAGCGGTGGGTGGGGAGACCGACCTAAGTTAAGCCCGCATCGCCCACCCCCCAGATCCCCGGCTCCGAGGTCTGCATGTTGCGGTCGGTGAGGAGGTACCCGCCCTCGTCATGGTCGACGTGGAACTTGAACAGGCCGGAGTTGGGCACGAAGCCGATGAAGATGAACACGCCGCCGACCGAAAGCTCCTTGGTCGCGCCGTGCTGCTCGTACTTCAACGACTGAACCTTGCCGTTGCCGACGATCTCCTTGACACCGGCATCGAAGATGAACTCGATCTTTGGGTTCGCCTCCGCGCGATCGATGAGGATCGGCTGGGCCCTCAGCTGGTTGCGGCGGTGCAAGATGTAGACCTTGCTGGCGTACCGCGTGAGGAACTCGCCCTCCTCGACCGCCGCGTCGCCGCCACCGACCACGGCCAGCTCCTCGCCCTTGAAGAAGGCGCCGTCGCAGACCGCGCAGTAGCTGACGCCCCGGCCACAGTACTCCTTCTCGCCGGTGACCCCCAGGTAGCGGGGCAGGCCGCCGGCGGCCATGATCAGAGCCGGCGCCCGAAACTCGTCGCCCGACTCCATCCGGACGATCTTTGCGCTGCCGTCCTTGTCGATCTCCTTGACCGGCTCGAACTCGCGGACCTCGAGCCCAAAGCGGCGGGCGTGGTCGCCCATCTTGGTGGCCAGCTCGGTGCCCAGGATGGACTCGAAGCCGGGGTAGTCCTCGACCAGCTCCGTGTTCAGCAGCTGGCCGCCGAGGGGGCCTCGGTCCAGTAGGAGGGTCTTGAGGTTCATCCTGGCCGTGTAGAGGCCCGCGGCAAGCCCAGCCGGGCCACCGCCGACGATGACCACGTCGTAATTGCTCATTGCATTAAGTTCAAGTGCGGCAGGGGCTGTCGGTATTCCTCAGGCCCGGCCTAGCCAAACTTGAATTGGGCGCCGAAGCCTCCACGGGGGCTGTGGCAAGCGATGTTGTCGAACGGGCAGCCGATGGAGCAGGCGCCGCACTCGATGCAGTTGCCAAAGCTGACCAGGGTCTTCTTCTGCTCCTCGCTCCACTCATAGACCCCCGCCGGGCAGAAGTGCGTGCAGTACTTGCCCTTGCAGTCGTTGGCGCAAACCGCCTGGTTGATGATCTCGATATGCGGCTTGCCGGTGTCCTCTTTGTACCTGACGGTGAACAGCTTCTCGGTCAGCTTCTGCATGGCGCCTCCCCAGTTTAAGTGGCGCCGAAGCGCTCCCAGACCCGGCACATCAACCGGATGGTGTTGATGTAGTCGGCGGCGTGGATGTTCTCGTTGGGCGCGTGAATTCGGTTGTCGGGCCGGCCGACGCCCACCGGCAGCACCGTCGGCACGCCCAGGTCGGACACCACCGGGTGCATGGGACCGGTCGCCGGCATGAACGGCCACAGGATCGGCTCGCCGTGAAGCTCCTGTACGGAGCCGATGACGCTTTTCGCGATCTCGGAGCGTGGGTCTGAGCGGGCAGGCTTCTCACCGTCGTGCCACACGATTTCGACCTTCTCGAAACCGTGGGAGTCGAAATGCGTGCGCAGCCGGGCGAGGATGTCATCGGGGTCCTGGTCGGGAATGAGTCGGAAGTCCAGCTTTGCGGTCGCCTCGGCGGGCAGCACCGTCTTCGATCCCTTGCCTTGGTAGCCGGTCGTGATCCCGGCAATGTTGCAGGTGGGCGTGAACAGGAGCTGCTCGATCACGTGCTCGGCCATCGGATCGCGGATCAGGCGATCGAAACCGACCAGCTTTCTCCGCTGCCCGATCTCGGGGTCGATTTTGGCCATCATTGCGCGGTCCGCATCGTTGGGCTCGACCACGCGCTCGTAGAACCCGTCGATGCGGATGTTCATGTCCTGGTCGCGCAGGCTGGACAGCGCCTCGACGAGGTACATCGACGCGGACGGATAGATCGATGCGAAGCCGGAGTGCTGGTCGAAGTCGAGCATCGTCACGCGCAGCTGAACGTAGAGGAGGCCGCGACACCCAAACTGCAGCGTCGGCCGGCCCTTATCGTCGAAGGACGCGCCCGACTCCCACAGGCATCCGTCGGCGCGGAGCTTGTCCGCGTGCTTGTGCGCGATGGTCTCGAAGGTCTTGGAGCCGATCTCCTCCTCGCCCTCGACGAGAAACCGCAGCGTGACCGGGATCTCGCCAAGTCCCTTGAGCGTCTCGAGCGCGTTGATGCGCGCCATGACGTCAGCCTTGTCGTCAGCGACTCCCCGCGCGATGATGCGGCCGTCTTTTTCGACCGGCTTGAAAGGGTCCGAGTCCCACAGGTCGATCGGGTCGACCGGCTGCACGTCGTAGTGCTGGTAAAGGAGCAGCGTTCGCCGGCCGGCGCCCGGCACCTCCGCATAGAGCGCCGGCATCCCGCCCTCGTCGAAGGTCTCAACTCGGTCGGTGAACCGGCCCAAGCGGCCGGCGATCCAGTCCCGCGCGGGGCCTACCGCGTCCAGGCCGTGATTGGAGATGCTCGGGAAGGCGCACAGCTCTTCGAGCTCCTCGATGAAGCGTCGGGAGTTCTTCTCGATGTACGCGTCGACGGCGCTGGTTGAGATCACGGGTCAATTGTTACGTAACCTAGGAGTCCATGAGCGAAGGGCAGTTCCACTTCTCCCCTCGCACGAACCGTGCTCACGAGATCAAGTGGCACGAATGGTCGGAGGGCGCCTTCGACGAAGCCGGAAAGCTCGACAAGCCGATCCTCCTGTCGATATCGGCGGTTTGGTGCCACTGGTGTCACGTCATGGATGAGACGACCTACTCGAATCAGGGCGTCATCGACCTGATCAATCGCGAGTACCTGCCGATCCGCGTCGACAACGACCTGCGGCCCGACATCAACCAGCGCTACAACATGGGCGGCTGGCCGACGACCGCGTTCCTCACGTCGTCGGGCGAGATTCTCACCGGCGCCACCTATCTGCCCGCCGATCAGATGGCGGACGCGCTTTCAAAAATCGCGACCTACTACCGCACGCACCGGCCGGAGATCGCGAGCCGCGTGCTGGAAGGAAAGAAGCGATCCGGATCCGCGGTGACCCGCGCCGCAGGCTCACTCGACGACCGCATCGTCGACGAGGTTCTCGACGCGGTCAAGAATTCCTACGACGCGGAGTACGGGGGCTTTGGCGGCGCGCCGAAGTTTCCGCAGACGGACGCGATCCTCCTGCTGCTCGAGCAATCGCAGCTTCGGTCCGACCCAGAGCTGAGGTCGATGGCCGTGCACACGCTGGAGCAAATGGCCGGCGGCGGAACGTACGACCACGTCGAGGGTGGCTTCTTCCGCTACTCAACCACGCAGGACTGGAGCGTGCCTCATTTCGAGAAGATGCTCGAGGACCATGCGGGCCTGGTCGGCGGCCTGGCGCTTGCCGGCATGCGTGACCAGCTCGATGCCACCACCGGTTACCTCGACCACGTCCTACGTGACCCGGCCACGGGTCTGTACGCAGGGAGCCAGGACGCGGACGAGGACTACTACTCCCTCGACGCCGAGGGCCGCGCTCGCGCGACCGCGCCGTACGTCGACCATCGCGTCTACACGTCGTGGAACGCGGCGCTGGCGATCTCCTATCTCGACGCGGCCATCCGCTGCGACCGGCCGGCGCTGCGCGAACACGCGGCCGCGCTGCTGAGCAGCTTGTTCGGAGAGCGATACACCCCCGGCGCCGGATTGGCGCACTCGGAGGGTGTCGCGGGACAACTGCCCGACCAGTCGTGGGGATTGTGGGCAGCGGTGCGAGCCTATGAATCGGGCCTCGGCGGCGAATGGCTCGAGCAGGCCCGTGATCTCGCCCAGCATCTCGAGGCTGGCCGAGAACTCGATCGCGGCCATGGCGCTGACGGAGCTCGACGAGCTGGTGGGTGATCCCGAGCGGCCATACCTGGCTCGAGCGCGGCGCACCCTCGGGTCGGTCGCCGCCCTGCCGCATCAGTACGGCCTGATGGCGGCGGTTTTCGCCCGCGCCCTGGACCGGCTCAATCACAGCATTAAGGTCAGCACCGGCAACCCCGAGCTGGGGCGCGCCGCCGTACTCGCGCATCCGTACACCGTCGTCGACCCCAACAGCGATGATCGCGCCGTCGTGTGCGTAGGGACCATATGCTTGGCCCCGGTGTCGACACCAGCCGCGATCGGCGAGGCAATTCAGGCAGCACGCCAAACGCGTGCCTGAGTCCCGGCGCCACTTTTCGCGGCGCGTCAACAAGGCACTCGACGACCCCAAGCTGCAGAACGCGCTCACGCAGGCGATGACGGGCCTGCGCGCGAGGCGCGAGGCGGGCTTCAAGAGCTTCGACTTCGAAACCGGACGCGCAGACCTCAAGGCCCGCCGCCAGGCGAACCTCACACGCCTGCCGGAGCTGATCGAGCAATTCACCGAGCGGCTCGAGGCGGTGGGCGGAAAGGTCCATTTCGCCAAGGACGCCGCCGCCGCGCGCGACATCATCGGGCAGATTTGCTGGAACGCCGCCGGCGGTCAGCGCCATCCAATCGTGACCAAGGTCAAGTCGATGGCGAGCGAGGAGATCGAGCTCAACCCTTACCTGGAGTCGCTCGGGATGGAGGTCGTCGAGACCGACCTCGGCGAGCGCATGGTGCAGCTCACCCACACGCATCCCTCCCACCTCATCGCGCCGGCCATCCATCTCACCAAGGAAGACGCAGCCCGCGTGTTCGGGACCGAGCCAACTGTGGAAGCGATCCAGGCCCACGCGCGCGACTCCCTGCGGCAGAAGTTCATCTCGGCCGCCGTCGGCATCAGTGGAGCCAACATGGCGATCGCGGAGACCGGGACGGTTGTCATCGTCACCAACGAGGGCAACGCCGACCTCACCACCACGCTTCCTCCCGTGCACATCGCGCTCTTCGGGATCGACAAGGTCGTGGCTTCGCTGGACGACGCGGTCGCGATGCTGCGCATGCTGCCGCGCAGCGGTACGGGCCAGATCATGACCAGCTACGTCAACTGGATCACGGGCCCGTCGCGCTCGGCGGACATCGAGCAGTCACTCACGATCGGGGTTCACGGACCGCGGGAGATGCACTGCGTGATCCTCGACAACGGTCGCGAGGACATGCGTGCGGATCCTGTGTTCACCGACGCCCTCACCTGCATCAGGTGCGGCGCGTGCTCCAACGCATGTCCAGCGTTCATGGCGGTGGGCGGCCACCAGTTCGGACACATCTACAACGGTCCGATCGGGCTCGTGCTGACGCCGTTTCACCACGGTCTCGACGAGGCTGATCTGCCCAACGCGCTGTGCACGCAGTGCAACGCCTGTCAGGAGATCTGCCCTGTCGACATTCCTCTCCCCCGCCAGATCCTCGAGCATCGGCGCAAGGGCCGGAAGTCGCTCCGGAAGAAGGCGGTGCTCGGAGTCTGGAAGCGCCCGGAGCTCGCCGACCGCCTGCTGCGTGCGGGTGCTCCATTCAGCGGGCTTGTACCCGGGACGCCGCACCTGGCCCGCGTGCCGTATCGGGACCGGGCACCCGAACGCGGGCATGGCGACGGCCAGCCGCTCACGATCTTCGCGTCGTGCATGGTCGACCGCGTCCTGCCCGAGTCGGCGGTCGCGCTGCAGCGAATCGCGGAGGCCGCCGGGTACAAGGTCGGTTTTCCGAAGGGGCAGTGGTGCTGCGGGCTGATATCGGCCAATGCCGGGGACTTTCATGCCGCCGACGAATTGAATACACGCCTCACGGAGAGCCTTCGGGATTCCAAGGGTCTGATCGTTACGCCTTCCGCGTCGTGCTTCGGCGCCTTCACGATCGACGCCGCTGATTGGGGCGGCAAGCCCGATGCGAAGCTTCAGGCTCGGTTCCGCGACTCGACACGCTTCGTTCTCGCGTTGCTCGCCGGCCGGCCCGAGCTCGTACGCACCGATCAGATGAGTCTCAAGATCGCTTACCACGACTCCTGCCAGACTCTCCGCCAGCTGGGCCTGAAAAGCGAACCTCGGCAGCTTCTCGACCTGGCGGGCTACGAGGTGGAGAGCATCCCCGACATCGCGAACTGCTGCGGCTTCGGGGGCACGTTCAGTCTCGAGTGGCCGCGAGTGGCGGCGCGGCTGGCAGATTGGAAGCTGGATGCGATCGCCAAAACCGGCTGCACGGTGGTCGCGTCAGACAATCCAGGCTGCTTGATGCACATCGAGGCGGCGGCGAGGAGGCGAGGCATGGACCTCCGCGTGGCGCACGTGCTCGAGCTCGTGGCGGAGCATCTGGCTTAGAGGCCTGGTCTTGCGAGGTTGCTGCCCTACGCTAGTGGAGAAACTCATGGCAAGGCCCGCGCGTTAAGACCTGGATGGCCATTCTCGAGACGATCAGCACGCCCGCCGACCTCCGCCGCCTCGATCAACCCCAGCTCGCGCAGCTTGCAGACGAGGTTCGCGCATTCCTCGTCGAGCAGACATCGAAGACTGGCGGCCACCTCTCCCCCAACCTCGGCGTCGTCGAGCTGACGTTCGCGCTTCACCGCCAGTTCGACAGCCCAAAAGACGCGATCGTGTGGGACACCGGCCATCAGGCGTATGTGCACAAGATCGTCACCGGTCGCGCTGGTGAGTTCGCCCGCCTGCGACAGCCGGGTGGCATGTCGGGGTATCCGTCGAGGAAGGAATCCGAGCACGACCTGGTCGAGAACAGCCACGCCTCTACCTCGCTGAGCTACGCGCTCGGCATCGCGGAGGCGCGCTTGCGCAAAGGGACGAATGGATACGTGGTCGCGGTTATCGGCGATGGCGCGCTCACAGGGGGTATGGCGTACGAGGCCCTCAACCAGATCGCGCATCTGCAGCCGCCGAACCTGATCATCGTCATCAACGACAACGGTCGCTCTTACGCACCGACCGTCGGAGGTCTTGCGCGCCACCTTTCTCAATTGCGCGTGGACCCGCGGTATGAACGTATCAAGCTCGAGATCTCTCGCCTCCTGCGCGACCTGCCATTGGTCGGATCGACCGCCGACCAGGCGGCATATCGAGTCAAGGAAGGTCTCAAGCAGCTGCTCCAACCTTCAACCGTCTTCGAGAGTCTCGGCATAAAGTACGCCGGCGTGGTCGACGGCCACGACGAGGCCGACCTCGAGGCCGTGCTCTCGCGGGCGAAAAAGCTGCACGCGCCCGTGGTCGTGCACGTGGTCACGGAGAAAGGACACGGATATGGTCCGGCGGTCGAAGACGAGATCGACAAGCTGCACGGTGTCAGCGCCTTCGATCCGCTGACGGGCCGGCCGCGGTCGACGGACCTCACGTACACGGACGTCTTCGGCGAGGCGCTCATGACCGCCGCCACGCGCCGACCTGAGGTTTGCGCGATCACAGCAGCGATGGGCTCGTCAACCGGGCTGCTCAACTTCGCCAAGGAGTTTCCCGACCGATTCTTCGACGTCGGCATCTGCGAGCAGCACGCGGTGACGTTCGCCGCGGGACTGGCGATGTCTGGCATGCGCCCGGTCGTGTGCATCTACTCGACATTCCTGGCGCGCGCTTTCGACCAGACGATCATGGACGTGGCGCTGCACAAGCTTCCGGTTGTGTTCGTGATCGACCGTGCGGGCGTCACCGGTCCCGACGGCTCATCGCATCACGGGGTGTTCGATCTTTCGTACCTCCGGATGATCCCCAACCTCAAGGTCGCCGCGCCCGCTGACGCCACAGAGCTTTGCGCGCTGCTGGAGACAGCGCTGGCGTCGGATGGCCCGGTCGCCATCCGCTATCCAAGAGGACCTGTTCCTTCCACTCCCGACCTGCCGGTCGAGCCGCTTCCGGTGGGCCGCTGGGAGGAGCTGCGAAAAGGTTCTGACGCCGCAATCTTCGCTGTCGGCCGGATGGTCGAGGTCGCGAAGGAGGCTGCCGAGCGGCTGGCCATTCAGGGCGTCGAATGCACTGTGGTGAACGCGCGATGGGTGAAGCCGATGGACCCACGCATCGTCGATTGGGCACGGCGACATCCGATCCTGATGACCGTCGAGGACAACGTCGGCAGCGGTGGCTTCGGCGGCGCGGTGCTCGAGGCGCTCGCCCCGCACGGACTGGCGGGCAGGGTTCGCCCGATCGCGCTGCCGGACCAGTTTCTCCCGCACGGGAAGGCCGCGGAGATCCTCAAGGAGCACGGATTGGACGCCGCCGGCATCGCGCAGGCTACGTTCAGCGCGATCAAGGGCACGGTCCCCAGCGAGACGACCGGGAGCGATTCCTAGGGCTTCGGAGCTCTATAGCTTCTTGCGGCCGGCGAAGCCTTCGCCGACGCGGTGCCAGTGCTCGACCCGTTCCTCGCCCAGCTTCCAGCAGAGCTCGACAAGCTCGCCATCGCGATAGGACGGAAAATCGATGAGTCCCTCGAGCGGACCCTTGAGCTGGATGCCCATCCCGTTCAGGCTTGCGACCGCCTTGAGGAGCTCGAGCTCGGCGCCGCCAACCGCATCGCGCGCCTGCTGATGCCGATCGCGATCGTCGGCGCCGGCGCCCGCACGCTTCGATTCGTACTCGGCGATACGCGCCTGATCCTCGAGCTCGGGTAGGAGTGCCGACAGCTCCGCGATCTGGGCGACGATTCTCTTCACGCGCGGCAGCTCGTTGTTCGCCTCTTCGACGGTGTACGTCCGGAGCCTCTGCACTGGTCAACGATATAGCAGCAGACTTGCGGCATGGACGCGGTAGAGATGCGGCGTCGGGTATCGAATGCGACGGTGGCTCGGCTGGCCACGATCGGACGCGACGGCCGGCCGCACATCGTTCCCATCACCTTTGCCTTCGGCGATGACGAGCTCTACTTCGCCGTCGACCACAAGCCCAAGAGGACGTTCAACCTCCAGCGCCTGCGCAACATCGAAGCCAACCCGGCGGTCTCGGTGCTTGTGGATCACTATGAGAACGACTGGAGCAAGTTGTGGTGGGTGCGCGTGGATGGGCAGGCGCGCATCGTGAACGCTGGCGAGCGCCGCGACCAGGCGATCGCCTTGTTGCGCGCGAGGTATGAGCATTACCGGTCTTTGCCCCCAGGCGGACCGGTCGTGGCCGTCGCGGTCGAAAAGCTGAGCGGCTGGTCGGCAACTTGACAGCTGGTGCCTCAGATGCGCAGCAGCTCCGGCTGCGCCTGCTCGACTGGATAGTTCAGCGGAATCTCTGCCTGCGTGATGGGGTCCATCGGGTAGGGCCCTACAGTCTGTCCGGCGATGGAAGCGGTCCATGTCACGACGTATCGCACCCACGCGCGCACCGCGTATCCGGCCTGGGTGTGCGCCTCGTACACATGGGTCACCGACGATGGCTGCGGGTATCGCTGCCCGTATCCCGCCGGCCCAGCGAGCATGGTGCGGGCGCCATCGCCGAAATCCCAATCCGCTGACATTGGAGTCGCCGTGATCGCGTAGTCGACTCCTGCCTCAGTCTCGTGAACCGTGACGGAGCGTGGCGATGGATCCAGCCAGAACCACGAATCAAGTCCGACAAGACCGATTCGAGCCGGGTTGGCCGCGACCCGAACCGCTAGGTCCCACGATGGCATCGGCGGCGTGCCGCGCGCCTTCGAACACGCGACCTTGTCTGGGCTGGCATTCTGAACGCGGTCGAAGGCCTGGACGTGCAGGCACGCGACATCAACTGGAGTCATCCCCGCCTGCGTGACCGTGCGCGGCTGTGACGTCGAGGCGAGCTGCATTCGCCGGGAGCCGCCATTGAGGGTCAG
>VBHX01000031.1 GCA_005879945.1 Chloroflexota bacterium
CACGCCGAGCACTCGTGCGGAATTTCGGACGGTGACCAGATCATCTACGGCGGCACGGCATGTGGCCTGGTGCTCGAGTTCGAGAACGGCTTTACCGTCTATTTCGCCGGCGACACCGACGTGTTCGGCGACATGGCGTTGATCGCGGAGCTCAGCCACTTCGACGTCGCCTTCTTGCCCATCGGCGGCTTCTACACGATGGGTCCGGAGCGGGCCGCGAAGGCGGTTTCCCTTCTCGGGATCAAGACCGTCGTGCCGATGCACTTCGGAACCTTCCCGATCCTCGCCGGCCGGCCGAGCATGCTGCAGGAGCTGGTTGGGTCCGGGGTCGAGGTGCTCGACATCAAGCCGGGCGACACCGTCTAACGCGAGCCGCGGGGCCGCGGCCCTGCTAGCGTGGTCGACGTGAAGTTCCGCTACTCACGGTGGGACGGGACCCAGCGCCTCGACGACCTCGACGCCGGGGACGTCCTCGACGCCCTGTCCGACGATCTTATGAACTATGGCGACCTGAACGCCGCGCTCCAGCGCTTGCTGCGATGGGGCTCGCCCAACATGCCCGGCCTCGAGCAGCTGCTCAAGCAGCTGCGTGAGGCGCGCGAGCGCGAGCTCGGCCGCTACAACCTCGACTCGACGGTCGAACAGCTGCGCCAGGATGTGCAGGACGTGATCGACACCGAGCGCGGAGGCATCGACCGGCGCGTCAATGAGGCCGCGACTCCCGAGGCCAAGAAGCTGATGGAACGGATCGCCCGGCAGCGCCGTGAGCAGCTGGACCGCCTGCCTGACGACCTCGGCGGCCGGGTCAAGTCACTGCGCGACTACGAGTTCGTCGATGACCAGGCGCGTCAGAAGTTCGAAGAGCTGATGCAGCAACTGCAGAAGCAGATGGTCGACCAGATGTTCCAGGGCCTGAAGGGTTCGATCCAGCAGATGCAGGGCCAGGACCTGTCGCGCGTGCGCGACATGGTGCGCGAGCTGAACAAGATGCTCGAGGACCGGATGGAAGGCCGGACGCCCGACTTCAACGGGTTCATGGAGCGCTACGGCGACATGTTCCCGCCGGGCATCAACAGCCTGGATGAGCTGCTGGAGCACCTGCAGCGTCAGATGGCGCAGATGCAGTCGCTGCTCCAGAGCCTGAGCCCGGAGGCGCGCGAGGAGCTGCGCCAGATGATGGATGCGCTGCTGCAGGACGATTCATTGCGCCTCGAGCTGGCACGCCTGTCCGGGTTCATGCAAGCGATGATGCCGCCCTCGGAGATGGCCGAGCGCTACCCGTTCTTCGGCGACGACCCGCTATCGATGGGCGAGGCCATGGGCCTCATGGAGCGCCTGCAGCAGATGGACCGGCTCGAGTCACAGCTCGAGCGCGGCAGCTTCCGACCCGACGACGTCGACCGCTCGCTCGCGCAGGAGCTGCTTGGTGACGAATCTAGGCAGGCGCTCGACCAGCTGCGCAAGCTCACCGAGGTCCTCGAGAAGGCCGGCTACGTGGAGCGCAAGGGCCGCCGCATGGAGCTGACGCCGCGAGGCATGCGGCGCATCGGCCAGTCGGCCCTGCGCGACATCTTCGACCAGCTCAAGAAGACCCGCATGGGACAGCACCAGCTGTTTCGCGGCGGGATCGGCAACGACGCTTCCGACGAGTTGAAGGACTACGAGTACGGCGATCCGTTCCTGCTCGATCTGAAGGAGACACTCTTCAACTCGCTCGTGCGCGAGGGTCCGAAGGTGCCCGTCCGGCTCGATGCCAAGGACTTTGTCGTCCACCGCACCGAGCACGTGACCCAGGCCTCGACGGTGCTGATGATTGACATGAGCCGATCGATGTTCCTGCGCGGCTGCTTCCTTGCCGCCAAGAAGGTCGCAATCGCCCTCGACTCGCTCATCCGCAGCCAGTACCCGCGCGACTCTCTGTACGTGGTGGGATTCTCCAATTACGCGGTCGAGCTCAAGCCACACACCCTGCCGCAGCTCGCCCTCAACGACTACGTGTATGGGACGAACATGCAGCACGGGTTCCAGCTCGCGCGGTCACTGCTCGCGAAGCACCGCGGGAATCGCCAGATCATCATGATCACCGACGGCGAGCCGACCGCCCATATTGACGAGGACAACGGGCGCGCGTACTTCGCGTATCCACCCACCTTCAAGACCATCCAGCAAACCCTCCGTGAGGTCCGGCGCTGCACGCGCGACCGGATCGTCATCAACACCTTCATGCTCGAGCGCGGGCCCTACCTGACCGAGTTCATCAACCAGATGACCCGGATCAACAAGGGACGGGCGTTTTTCGTCTCGCCGGACCGGCTGGGCGAGTACATCCTGGTCGACTACGTGAGCGGGAAGCAGCGTCGGCGGGCAAGCAGCCGTCGGTCCCGAATTGCCTAGCAAGTAGTTCACTTGGACCAGGCGACCGGGCGGGCCCGATGCTTATGATCGGGAGCATGCCCGCCAGGCAGAGAACCACTTGAAAGCCGCCCCGAAGCGCCCAGACTTGGGAGGGGCTCCCTCAGGTTCACCAGACCGGCGGAACCTAAGCCCAGCCGCCCTCTACGAGCACGCCATCCGGCGCGACGAGGCGGCCATCGTCTCCACGGGAGCCCTGACGGCCGAGACCGGCAAGCACACCGGCCGCTCGCCCAAGGATAAGTTCTTCGTCAAGGAGCCCACGAGCCGAGACGCCATCTGGTGGCATCCCGGCAACCAGCCAATCTCCTCGGTAAGCTTCGAGGCGCTGCTGGCGCGCATGCAGGACTACGCCACGTCCCACGAGGTGTACACGCAGGACGTCACGGCCTGCGCCGACCCTCGTCACCGCCTGCGCGTCCGCGTGATCTCCGAGTTCGCGTGGCACAGCCTGTTCGCGCGCAACCTGTTTATCCGCCCCAACGCCGACGAACTGATGGGATTCGAGCCCGACTTTACCGTCATCGCCCTGCCATCGGTCAAGGCCGACCCGGCTGTCGACGGAACCCACAGCGAGACCTTCATCTTCGTCAACCTCGGGCGACACACGGTCCTCATCGGCGGCACCGAATACGCGGGTGAGATCAAAAAGTCGATCTTCACCGCGTTGAACTATCTGCTCCCGGCCAAGGGCGTCTTCCCGATGCACTGCTCCGCGAACGTCGACGAGGATGGCGGCAACGTCGCCCTGTTCTTCGGCCTCAGCGGAACCGGCAAGACGACACTTTCGGCGGACCCGAGCCGCAGGCTCATCGGCGACGACGAGCACGGGTGGAGCGACGTCGGCGTCTTCAACTTCGAGGGTGGCTGCTACGCCAAGACGATCCGCATCCACAAGGAATCCGAGCCCGAGATCTACGCCGCGGTCGAGAGCTTCGGCACGATCCTGGAAAACGTCGTCTACGACCCCCGGACGCGCATCCCCGATTACGACTCCGACGAGAAGACCGAGAATACCCGCGCTGCCTATCCGGTCGACCTGATCCCGAATGCGGTGCTCTCAGGAGTCGGCGGCCATCCTCGCAACGTGATCTTCCTGTCCGCAGACGCCTACGGGGTGCTGCCGCCAGTGGCCCGCCTCGACGAGGACCAGATCCGCCATTACTTCCTCTCCGGCTATACCGCGAAGGTCGCCGGTACCGAGCGTGGCGTGACCGAGCCGGAGCCCATCTTCAGCACCTGCTTCGCCGCGCCGTTCCTCGTCCTGCCCCCGGAGACTTACGCCGACATGCTCATCGATCGTGTCAACCGTCACCACGCGCAGGTGTGGATGCTGAACACCGGTTGGGTCGGTGGGCCTTATGGCGTGGGCCAGCGGATGTCGATCGCACATACGCGCGCGATCGTGAGCGCGGTGGTCGAAGGAAGGCTCCGCGATATGCCAACCCATGTCGAATCGATTTTCGGACTGCACATACCCGATCAGGTGCCCGGTGTCCCGTCGGAGGTGCTCGATCCGCGTGGAAGCTGGTCGGATCCCGACGCTTACGATCGCCAGGCTCTCAAGCTGCGGCGGCTCTTCGAGGAAAACATTCACGCCATCGGCAAGAACGCCTCCACCGCCGGCTAACTCTTAGCCGTGAGGGTCGCCATCGTTGGGAGCAGGCACTTCTCGCAGCCCGAGCGCGTGACCGAGTACGTGAGCTCTTTGACCCGCGGGGCGTCGATCATCACCGGGAGCGCGAGCGGTGTTGACGCCGCGGCCACCAGAGCCGCGCGCGCCAAAGGCATTCCCCTCCAGGTCCTGCCCGCGTCGTTCGACGAACTGGCCGACGCTTCCAAGTCAGCGGCACGCAACCAGCGCCTGGTCGACGCGTGTGACGTGCTCGTCGCGTTCTGGGATGGGGCGTCCAAGGGCACCCGCGCCACGGTCGACCGCGCGCTCGACTCGGGCAAGGAGGTCCACGTGTTCGTCAGCGGCCCACCTAAGATGCGGTGATGGCAGTCGCGATTGCGGTGCGCACCCGGCTGTTCGCGCGCCTGCGCGAGCTGGCCGGTACCGATGCCGAGAGCGTCGAGCTCCGCGCCGGCTCGACCGTGGCCGATGTGTACGAGGCATTGCGCAAATCACATCCGGGCCTGGAGGTAAACCGCGAGTCCGTGCGGGCGGCGGTCAACCAGGTATTTGCTGATTGGGATGCGGTCGTCGCGGACGGGGACGAGGTGGCCTTCATCCCGCCAGTGAGCGGCGGAGCCCACGCGGTCGGCGTCCTGTTCGAGCTGACCACCGATCCCCTCGATCCGCGCCGCCTCGAAGCGGCAGTTGCCCACAAGGGCGCCGGCGCCATCTGCACCTTCATCGGCGTCGTGCGCGGCACCTCGCGTGGCCGCTCAGTCACACACCTGGAATACGAGGCGTACGGCGAGATGGCGACCGCGGAGATGCGCAAGATCGCAAGCGAGATCGCGGAAAAATGGCCCGAAGCGCGCGTGGCTATGGCCCACCGCACCGGGCGACTCGAGATCGGCGAGGCGTCGGTGGTGGTCTCGGTTTCGTGCCCGCATCGCGCCGAAGCGATCGACGCGTGCAGGTGGGGCATAGATCGCCTCAAGGAATCGGTGCCGATCTGGAAGAAGGAGCACGCGAGGGACGGGACGTACTGGATCGAAGGCGACGAATCAAAACCGGGCTCCCCACCCGGGCGCGCGCGCTGAGCGCGCGGGCCCGACCTCCCCGCATAGCGGGGAGGTGAAAGGGTTAGTTCTTCACCCTCGCGACCGACACCCCGTCCCGAATCGGAACCACGACGCTCTCCAGCCGCACGTCCTTCGCAACCAGCTGGTTGTAGAAGGCAACGTTGCGCCCCTGCTGTGTTTTGGGCTTGACCACGTCGCCCTGGCGCAGCGCGTTGTCGGCCATGAGCAGCCCGCCTCCGTCGAGGTGCTGCATGCAGAGGTCGAACACCTTTCGCGTGACGTCCTCAGACGGGAACGAGTTGAGCAGGTCGATGAAGCACACGTCGAACTTGGCGTTCAGCTTCTCGAGACCGCTGACAGCGTCCTGTTCCAGTACGAGCGCCTTCTCGCCCAGGCCTGCCTCCGCAAAGTTGGCTCGCGCGCGCAGCGCCCGTTCGTGATTGGTCTCGAATGTAGTCAGCGTGCCGACTGATGTCGCGCGCAACAGCCAGATTCCGCTGTAGCCGATTGCGGTGCCGAGCTCGAGCACTCGTTTCGCGCCCGCGATGCGAACGAGCAGGCTGAGAAACGCGCCTTCGTGGCCGTCGATGATGGGGATGTTCTCGCGGTGCGCTTCCTCCTCTATGCGCGCGAGCACCGGATCGCGCGGCGGAAGGAGGCTGTCCAGGTACTCCTGCACCTCATCGGTGACCTGAACCGTGTTCATGCCAAGAAGACTAATAGCATCGGCTGGAGCGTCGTGATGTATTCGTCCAGACGCAGAATGGCGCCCGCCAGGACCTGTTCGTCCAGCTGGGGCGCCGGGAGCGTTTCATAGAGCCGGGACCACCCGCGGTCCCATGGCTCGAGCTCGGCTCGCGGAAGGTGCGCCTTGACCTCGACCATGCGATCCCGGAAATAGTTGAACGCGCGCTGGTTGGCGTCGGTGGAGCCTTCGAAGTGCAGGCCGATCTCCAGCCGGCCCTCTCCGGTGTGGTGCCAGACCTCGTAGTGGAACTCGGCATGGGCGTAGTAGAGCTTTGTGAGGCGTCCGTGGCCGCGGCCGACTTCGAATTTCCGCAGCTCCGGCGGCAGCTTCGCCTTGACGCCCCTGCGCAGCCCGGAGAAGAAGTCCGATGGCGCCATCGCGGCAGCCCGTGCCAACGGCTCGAATATATCTCGTACAGTTTCGATCGTGGCTTTCATCCCGACCGTCACCGAGAACGAGGGCGGCAACCGCGAGCGCTCCTTCGACATCTACTCGCGCCTGCTCAAGGACCGCATCATCCTCATCGGCCGCCCCATCGACGACGTGGTGGCGAACCTGGTCGTGGCGCAGCTCATCTACCTTGCCGCGGACGACCCTGAGAAGGACATCCAGATCTACGTCAACTCTCCCGGCGGCGCGGTCAGCGCGGGCTTTGCGATCTACGACACGATGCAGTACGTCCAGGCGCCTATATCGACCGTATGCATCGGGCGCGCGGCCAGCTTTGGCACCGTCGTGCTGATGGCGGGTGCGAAAGGGAAGCGGTTTTCTCTGCCCAGCGCGACCATCCACATGCATCAGCCGCTGATCGGCGGCAAGGGCTTGCAGGGTCAGGCCAGCGACCTCGACATCCACGCGCGCGAGATCGTGCGGATCCGAGGCGTCCTCAATGAGCTCATTGCCAAGCACACTGGCCAGCCGCTCGAACGAGTCGAGCGCGACACCGACCGCGACTTCTTCCTCACCCCCGAGGAGGCGGTCGACTATGGGTTGATCGACGGGCTCATCCAGCAGACGCCGGTGCCTGTGCTGGCAGCCACCCGCTGATTCGGACAATCAGCCACCCGACCAATAGGACGCCGGCGAGTGCCGGCCATGGCGCCGGAACGAAAGCGGCGACAGCTGCGCCGACCGAGAGCAGGACCCAGTCGTGCCAGCGGGCTTTGCCCCAGACCGCAAGCGCCAGGCCCACGAGCACGAGGTCGGCGGGCAGCGCATGAGGCGCGGCGAGGACGCCCCCGGCGACCAGGATCGCCGCCTGGCCTTTTAGTCCGTTTCTGCACCGCCGCGCCACGATCACCACGCCTGCGACCGTCAGCAGCGTGAGCGCCGCTACCGCGTAGAGCTGCAACGACGCTGGCAGCAGCGTGCCCAGGTGGGGCAGGTCGACCTCGCGGCTGCCGGAGGTGACGGTGGACCCGGTCGGCGCGAGCCACTCGAGCACCCATCGCGGGTTCAGCACCGCCACGGACGCCCACAGCAACACGCCGGCGGTGGCCCAGCCCGCTAGGACGCTCCACTGCCGAGAGATGAGAAGCGCGACCCCCAGGGGAAGCACCAGCTGCGGCTTCATGAGGGTGAGGCCGAGGGCGATGCCCGCGAAGTAAGGGCGAGACCACAACGCGATCGCGGCGCCGATGCCGAGCGCGACCATCCCGTCCAGCTGCGCATTGAGCATCATCAGCGCCGTCGGGACCGAGGCGAATACCGGCAACATCTCTGACGGCGGCCGGGGCCGGACAGCCAGGTAGGCGCCGAGGGCAAGACACGCGAGCCCGAACAGGATCCACAGCCGGCCGCCGACGTTGGTGCCGAATAGGTCGAACGGAACCGCGATGACCGCGACCCACGCCGGCGCCAGGAAGGGAAGGACGCCTTTGATGCCGAGCGTGATGAGCGTGCGGCCGCCGGTCACCTGGAACTCGACCGCACGCTGTGCGTCGAGGTCGTATAGACGGCTGGGGTCGTGGACGACAAGCTGAGCTCCGGTGGCGAACGCAGTCCAGTCGGAGTTGATGATGTCGTTGGGCGTCTCGATGCATGGGTATATGACGATTCCGAGCGCGACACCGACCATCGCCACCGAGGCGCGCCATCTCCACCGGTGCGCGCTCACGTTGCGGTTTCGATCCGCAACGTCCGGGCTACCGGCGCGATCAATCCCCCCTGGATGAGAAGCGAAAGAAGCACCACTCCGTAGGCGACAACCGAAACGCGGCTGTCGACCTGCGCTATGTCGGCGACGGAGAGCGCCAGCGCCACCGAAAGCGCTCCCCGGAGCCCGCCCCAGAACGTGAAGTGGCGCCAGCGCCAGGGGATCGCATTCGCCCGCCAGTCGACCCCGCCGAGCAACGCGTAGACGGGCACCGCGCGGGTGATCAGCATGACCACGAATGCGACCACGACGAGGCCCGCCACGGGAAGCAGCTTCGATGCGGGCAGCGCGGCCCCGACGAGGATGAAAAGGATGGCGTTGAGGACGAATGCAAGCAGGTTCCAGAAGCCAAGCAGCTGAGTGCCGTGAAGCTTGCCGGTCGAAGATCCATACCGCGCGATCACGACGCCGGCGGCGACCACGGCCACGATTCCTGATGCGTGGATGAGGTCGGCTGCGAGGTAGCTGCCGTAGGCGATGACGAGCGTGGCCAGGATCTCGAGAGGCGCATCCTCGGCGACGCGCATCAGGGCCACACCGAGAAAGCCGACGGCGACCCCGATCAACGCGCCGCCAATGGTGATCTCGACGAAACGGATCGTCGCGTCGCCAAACGAAGGATGGCCGGCCACTATGGTCGCCAGCACTGCGCTGAAAACCGCCACGCCGGTGCCGTCGTTGAAGAGGCTCTCGCCCTCGAGGATGGCGGCCAGCCCGGCCGGGGCTTTGAGCTGGCGTAGGAGCGTGACCACGGCAATGGGGTCGGTGGCGGCAAGGATTGCGCCGAGCAGCATTCCGCTCGCCCAGCTGAAGCCCAGCGCAAGATGGGTCAGGGTCCCGATCAAGAGGACTGTCAGGGCGACGCCGACCGTCGCGAGGAGGCTGACCGGCAGCAGGCGGCGTCGCAGCTCCGGAAGGTCGAGAGTCAGGGCGGCCTCGAACACAAGCCCGGGCACGAAAGCCAGAAGGATCACGTCCGCGCCGACGTGCGGCAGCTGCTCGCCGGGAAGCAGCCCGACAACCACGCCGGCCGCCGCGAGCACGACCGGGTACGGCAGCATCCGCGCCCGCCTCGAGACAAGACCCAGCACGGTGGCCAGCGCGCCGACCAGGATGAGCAGCAGCAGGAAGCGCTGCTGGGGTGTCACTCGACTAGATCTCGAGGGCCATGCCGTCCCGCGCCGCTTTGACCTCGGTGCCGAGACGCTGCGTGAGGTCGGCGGCCAGCTCCCAGGGGTGCGCGCGCCACACGGTCATCCCGTAGTGGGTGAGAACTGCAAGGCGCGGCTTGGCGTCGCGGATGATTCGCTCAGCGTCCTCGAGGCACAGGTGGGGCAGACCCGCGCGACACTGCATGAGGACGACGTGGATGATCATGACCTCGGCCCTGTGCTGCTCCGCGATGCCGTCGTAGTACTCGGAGTCGGTAATCCAGCCGAGCCTGTCCCCGAACCGAAATCCAAACGTCTCCACCTGATGGATGTGGACCGGGCTGGTGGTGAACTCGAGCCCGTTGACGTTGTACGCGGTCTCGGGCTGCAGCCGCACGACCTCCTCGGGAAAATGCCGCAGGTACTTGAGCACGACGGGGTCGTCGTCCAGCGCGTCTGATGGACAGAAGAGGCGTCCGCGATGGCGAAAGCCGCCCTCGGTCATCCCCTCGACCATCACGTTGACGTCCCCGCAGTGGTCGAGATGGCGGTGGCTGATCACGATGGCATCGAGCTTCGTGAGGTCGACCTTGCGCTTGGCGTACTGGACGATGGCGCCCGGCCCGGGATCGAGGCTCAGTCGTGCGTTGCCTTCCTCTATGTAGAGGCCGCCCGACGCCGCGAGCTGCTTGGCGACCATGAACCGCGCGCCGGCCGTGCCCATGAACGTGACTTTCATGTCTCGGCAACCTCGGTGAGTTTCTCCTGGGTGCGTGTGCCGAAGTAGCGCTCGTACAGCTCAGTCACACGCTGCAAGGTGTCGATCTCCTGGGCGGGCTTGTCGTCGCGAATCCGCACGATGCGCGGAAAGCGCAGCGCGTAGCCGCTGGCGTGACGCCCTGAATGCTGGATCGAGTCGAACGCGACCTCGAGCACGACCTCCGGTCTGACCACGCGCGCCCACCCGCGGTCCTCGATGGTCGTCTCGAGGAAGCGCTTCGTCATCTCGGCGATCTCCGCATCCGTGAGCCCCGTGTACGCCTTGCCCACGTTGACCAGGCGGCCGGACGCGGTGTCCTTGACCGCGAACGTGTAGTCGGACAGCACGCCTTTGCGCTTGCCGTGGCCCCACTCGACCGCGGTCACGACGACGTCGAGAGTCGCCAGCGGTCGCTTGAGCTTCAACCACGCGAGGCCGCGTCGGCCAGGTGTGTATGGAGTCTTCGGGTCCTTGGCCATCAGTCCTTCATGGCCCCGCTCGCGGGTGTCGGCGAAGATGCGGTCGAGGTCGTCGGGGCTGGTTGCCTCTTCAAGACGGGCGAGGAGGAAAGGATGCTCGAGGCCCAATCCTTCGAGCAGGCGGCGACGCTCCTCGAGCGGCTCGTCCAGAAGCGAGCGACCGTCGAGGTAGAGCAGGTCGAAGATCACGAGCACAACCGGCACCTCGCTGCGGAGGTCGTCCGTGACCTTCTTGCGACCCAGGCGGCGCTGGAGCTCGAAGAATCGCAGCACGCGTCCCTCCCGGTGCGCCAGGACCTCGCCATCGAAGAGCACGGCGTGTCCGATCCGCGGCGCGCCCTCGGCGAGCTCCGGAAATGCGCCGGTGGTTTCCTTGAGGTCGCGTGAGAACAGCTCCACCCGACCGTCTGCATGGTGCAGCTGGCAGCGGACTCCGTCGTACTTCTCCTCCGTCCACACCTTCTCCGCCGCCATGCGCTGGAAGGCTTCCTTCGCGGTCTCGACAGGGCTCGCAAGCATGAAGCGCACCGGTCGAAAGAGCGTCACGTTGCTCGTTTCGACCTGGCCGTGCTTGATCCGCACCGCGGTCTCGGCAATGTCCCCGGTGATGAGGTGGACCCGCTTGACCTGCGTGACTGGCACCCCGAACGCTTCCGCGATCGCGGCTTCGACAAGGCCGACGCTAAGACCGATCCGCATCTCGCGCGAGATGACCTTGACGAAGAATCGCACTCCCTCGGCGTGGAGTCGCCGCAGAAGCTTTTCGAGCGGCACCGCCTTCTTGGCCGCGCCGCGCGCCGTTCGGATCTCCTCGAGCGTCTTCTCGACCTCCTCCAGCGAGACGTCCTCGTTCTGGGTGCGACCTTCCAGCGCCTCGCCAGCCCAGTCGCCCAGGTCCGAGTGCTTCCGGAAGATGCTCTGGAGCTCGTCGTCGTCGCGGCCTGAGATCTCGCTGATCGCTTTGCTCAAAGAGGCCCAACCGAGACCGAGCGTGCTTCGCCGGGACGGTCCGAATGCCTGGCCGGTCATGAAGACCGCGGCCCGCCGCAGATCGTCGTCGCTCAGTGTTCGAAAGTAGGCGGCGAGCAGGCGCGTTTTCTCGAGGGTAGCGGGCGTTCCGCCAACAGCAGCTCCGGTGCGCGCGAAATCGAGCATGTCTGGGTACGGTGGCCTATCGTAAGTCGGGTGCGTCGGTGCCCCTATCTGGAGGAGCTGGTCAAGGATCGGCGAATGCTGCTCCGCGTTTACCGCTTCGACTGCCACGTCGACCACCTGTCCAAGCGGAAGTACGCGTTGACCGACAGTCCACCGATCTGCGTGCGTAATTTCGAGGATTGCCCGTTATACCAATCCGAGAAGCGGCGCGAGGATCAAACGATCACCAGGTACACGGATTGAGCGCGTTGGACGCTCGCGAGCGCGGGAGCGGCCTGAGCTGCGGGGTGTGCGCGGCTCCGGCGCTGCCACTCGATGGCATCTGCGTTTTTTGCCATGCGCCCCTCGACAACCAGGACGAGCCGATCGAGCTGCTCGACTACCTCGTGGAGAGGATCCCCAGCGCCAAGGTCAAGCGCGGTCATCTGAATCGCGGCCCGATCAGCGAGGTGGTGGTGGAGGTCGGCGGACGCACGTTCCGCGCGAGATGGAACAAGGAAGAGCTCGAGATCCACCCGCCCGTGCTGCTGACCGCCTGGCTCGACCTCCTGCTCACGCGGCTGAGCGACGCGGCCGCCGGCGACGCAGATCTGCGCCGAGCGGTGCTTCGCTCCGGCTGGGCGCTCCGCTAAAGCGCCAAGGCCAGCTGCTCCGTGGCCTCGAGCGCAGATGCTCGAACGCCGCGCTTGCGCAGGTAGCGCGCGAAGTCTTCCGTGTAGCCGTGCACCGTGTAGACCTGGTCGGCGCCGGACCGCTCGACGACCTCCATGAGCTCGTCGAAGTCGCAGTGGTCTGAAAGGTCGAATGTGGCGTCGGCGCCAAACAAGCGCGCGAACTCCGCATCCTTGGCCCAGCCGGAGACGAGGGCGGTCCGGTAGCGGCCGAGCCGCCGGACTTCGTCTTTCCCCGCCGGCGGGGCGATCACGACGCGGCCCGGTGGCATGTCGCCGTCGAGCTCGATCCATTCCGGCAGACGGCTGCCTGCGCTCTCATAGGCGCGAGCGCAGGGAACGCAGCGGCTCTCGAGCGCGAACTCGAAGCCGTACGGCGAGAGGGCATGCATCACCTCTTCTGTCTTGCCGAGGGCATGGCAGAGCAGCACCGGCGTGACGCGGCTGTCCAGCGCTCGCCGGCACCAGCGCGCGATCGATTCCACCGTGGAATCAGGATCCCCGAAACGGAAATGCGGCCGGCCGTATGTGCTCTCTATCACGAGCACGTCCGATCGAGGGATGGGGGTGGTCGGATGGTCACCGGGTTGGCGCAGCTTGATGTCGCCCGTGTAGAGAAGGCTGACTCCGTCGTGTTCGAAGCGAAGCTGCGCGGACCCGAGCATGTGCCCGGCGGGGTGCAGCGTGAGCGTGGCCGGGCCGCGCCGCATGGGCTCGTCGAACCCGAGCATCCGCCATCCGCGTGGCCGCCGCGCCTCGGGGATCAACTCCAGCGTCTGCGGCGTGAGCAGCGCCTCCTTGTGGCGCCTCGCGTGGTCGGTGTGCGCGTGCGAGATGAACGCGAACGAGCGCACCACTAGAGGGTCGAGCCACAGGCGATGCTCTGGAAGCGCGATGCCGTGGTCCCAGACGACCTCTCGCGTCACGAGCGCGCGTCCGCCAGCCGGAAGCGATCACCGGCTGAAAACAGTCTTGGTGGCACTTCGATTCCCATTGCCGCGTAGACCTCGAATGGCATCCCGATGTCCGCCACCCAGACCTCGCCGGCGAGGCGGGGTCCGTCGGCCTTCAGCAGTCCGGTTTTGGGAAGCCCAAGGGTCACGGTTGTGTGCGCCTGCACACTGGGAGCGTAGGCGACGCCGGAGTCGGCGTCGAGGCCCGAGGGCACATCGACCGACACGACCTGCGCGCCGGACGCGTTGATCGCCTCGATCCAGGCCGCGAAGTTGCCCTCGGGAGCTCTCGAGATGCCGGTGCCGAAGATGGCGTCGAGCACCATCTCGGCGTCTTCAAACAGCAGCGTGCCGGTGACGTCGACGCCGACCTTGCGGAGCGCGTCAAGCTCACGCTCTGCGGGACCGTGCAGCCGGCGCTCGTCTATGCATGCCACCGAGGCGAGCCGCCCCCAGCGTTGCAGGTGGCGCGCCGCGGCGAGTCCGTCACCTGCGTTGTTGCCAACGCCGCAAGCGACCACCGTGCGGCGTTGGCAAAACCGGGCGAGCTGCCAGCCCGCCGCTTCCATCAACCACTCGACCGCGATGCCGAACCGCTCGTGCGCGAGCGAGTCGGCTTCTTTGACGTTGGCGCTACTAAGTGTCGGTAGGTCGCTGGACGACAAAGGAGCAGTAGGGGTCGCGGCGGTGGATGGAATCCGATTGCGAGACTGCGGTCCCCAGAAGCTGCGAGAAGAGGTGCGGCGTGATGGTGCAGACCTGCGGGAACTTGAGCGCGGTGTTGCGGAACGGACAGTTGTGGATGGTCACCTTCACACCCTCGGATGTCTCGGTCTGCTCCGCGAGGGTTCCAGCCCGGCCGATCCACGCCACCACGCGGTGGAGCTTGTCGTCGAAGCCGAGACCTTCCAGGGTCGGTGCGATCGCTTTGGCGTGGCGTGTCGCCATCCGAGCGAAAACTTCGTCGAGCGCCTCCGGGCCGCCCATGTCCTGCACCTCCTGCAGCACCATCGAGGCGAGCTGGCCGTAGCGCTTTGGGAACACGGAGTCGGCGCGCTCGGTGAGCGAGAAGACGAGTGAGGGGCGTCCCCGGCGCCGGCGCTCCGGGTGGCTGACCACGAAGCCTTCGCGCTCGAGGTTGGTGAGGTGCTGGCGGACCGCGTTGGGGGTAACGCCAAGGCCGGTGGCAATTGTCTCGGCGCTGGCGTGGCCCTTACGCCGGAGCAACTCCAGGACTTCCATACGGGTGGAACGGCCGGCGATGGTGGTGGGCATATCCGGACGCTGGCCGGCGATGTTAGCACAGCCCCAGGCTATTTATTACAGGTGAATCTTGACAAAATCGGGCTCGTCCGTAAACTGGAAACCGGAGAGGTTTTGAAGATGATCAAACAAGCCAGTCGGGCCATCGAGCACATGACCGCCAAGGAGAGGCGGGTCCAGCGCGCCAAATATGCGCGCCGGAACAAGATGCACCTGATCGACAAGCTCCTGAACGAGCTCGAGATGCTCAACCTTGCCGACCAGCGGCAGATGCCGCCGGTGCTCTCGGTCGCCATCAACAAGGTCATCGAGGAGTCGCCCGAGGTGACCGTCCTGGCCACGGCCAAGCCCGCCTCCGTGATGGAGGCGATGGATGCCCTGTACGAGATCCAGGACAGCCTGATGTACAACCAGATCGAGGACGAGTAAGAGCTCTCGACCCAGCAGGTCAACCGCGGCCGGGTTCGTTCGAGCCCGGCCTCTCTTTTTTACGCCGCTGGGATCACGTTGAAGGTCACACCGACCGAGCCAGGCTGTTGGTCGCCTGTCAGTACGAAGATGCTCGAGCCATCCACGCTGAAGGCCAGACCGCGGTCATACACCTGACTGCTGGTTGTGCCCGTGTGACTTCCTTGCAATGCGGACGAAGGCCATCCAACAGCGTACTCATACACATCCTGGCCATAGGGTTGCCAGAGACCGCCGGCCATCGTCTCCTTGCCGCTATGCGAAACGGCTACCGCAACCGGGTAGGGTCCCGCGGGATAGATCACGCCATCCTGGGCGAGGCTGGTCATCCGCCACTCGTCGAACTCGTATGGAGCGCCGGAGGCGGTGATGAAACGCGTGCCGTCCCGAGTCAAAGCCACGTCCTTAAGATTGCCCAGCCGATCCTCGCGAGCACTCTGAGCCAAAACCGGAGTACCTGTTGACACGTCGATCACGCTGACGGTCGCCGGCTCGAGCCCCTTGTCCCAGGCCAGTATGCGGTCGGCAGTGGGGTCGCTGGCCGCGAATGCGGCGCAATACGAAAGGGAAGAGTCGGCGGGCAGCTTGAACGTTTTGCTCGTCCCGCTGTTGGGATCTACGCTGACGAGCTCTGTCGACCAGTTGGCGCACGGTCCCGTGGTCGTCCACAGGCGTCCCGCCGCTGCGACGAGGTCGGCGGGTGAGACCAGACCGGACCTCAGGGTCCGGATTCTGGAGAGCTTGCCCGTGTCGATCTCATCGATCGCGCCGGCTGTTGTCAGAGTCACGTAGAGGACGGAGCCGATGACGACCATTGCGTCGGCACCGCGTTCGTCGGTGATCGTGCTCACGATGTTTCCAGAAAAATCCAGGACCACGATTGAGCTGCTTTGGGGACTGGAGACGAAGACGTGGCTGGTCGTCCCATCCACGACCATGCGTCCGAATCCCGCGACTGGCAGCCTGGTTACTCCAGGTTGAGCCGGGAATGAGGGAGACGGTCCTGAGCTGATCTGGGTCGCCGGGTGCGTGGGTGACGCTGACGGCTTGACGGCGACTTGCTGGCCGGCGCTCGGCTTTGACGCGGCAGTGAGCTGGCCGAAACCGCACTGACCGACGAATAGCGTGACTGCTGCCACGGCCCAGAGCAGCGAAGCTCGCCGGCGATGTCTGTAGACGTTGAAGATGCCGAATCCCGCGGCCACAATCGCCCCGGATAGGGCAAGGGCGAGCAGCAGCCCGGCCAGGTACCGCATACCGCGTCTGACTGCCGGCGGGCGCCACCATTGCGGGCCCCACAGTGAAAGAGGCCTATATAGCTTCGGCCATCAGCCCTCGAGCCATTCGGTCACGAACCTGTCGTTGGCGTGGATGTCGATCTGCCGCAGCCGGCCGCTGCCCGAATTCAAGAACTTGTGTGGGACGCCCGGCCGGACCATTAAAACCTGTCCAGCCGTTGCTTCTACGGTGTTCGAACCGACCGTGAACTTCGCCTGTCCCTCGAGGACGATGAAGACCTCCTCGTAGGGATGCCGGTGAAGCTTCGGACCGCCGCCTGGCGGCAGGTCGACGAAGATGAGGCACACCTTGGCTCCGCCGAACTGGTAGCCCTCGAGCTCTGAATCGGCCAACTGGTCGCGCTCGACCACCAGGTATTCCTCTGCCTTCATCTTCACTGGATTTTCCTCGAACCTCGGGCTTGACATTTGGGTAACCCGCGCTGTATTCTACCGAGTAGTTAATTAGCTAGGTAGAAAAGTACGAATGGCAGATCAGTTGAGCGTCACGTTTGCAGCCCTCGCCGATCCCACCCGGCGGGCAATCCTGGCTCGTCTTGCACAAGGCGAGGCTTCGGTCACGGAACTGGCCAAACCGTTCGACCTGAGCCTTCCCGGCGTCTCCAAACACCTGAAAGTGCTGCAGCGCGCCGGCCTGGTCACCCAGGGTCGCAACGCGCAGTGGCGGCCGTGCCGCCTCGAGGTCCGTCGCCTCAAGGAGGCGTCCGATTGGGTGGGGGAATACAGGCGCTTCTGGGATGAAAGCTTTGAGCGCCTCGACGATGTTTTGCAGGATCTCATCAAAAAGGAGAAGGATGAAAATGGCGACCAAGGGAGAAAAGACGGTGCCCAAGACTGAGTACGTGATCGAGCCTGGCAAGCAGGACATCACATCCACGATCGTGTTCGACGCGCCGCGCGAGCTCGTCTTCAAGGCGTACACAGACCCCGAGCTGTTCGCGCAGTGGTGGGGGCCGCGCCGCTACAAGAACGAGATCGACACGTTCGACTCGCGGACTGGAGGCTCGTGGCGGGTTGTCCAGGTCGGCGATGACGGCAGCCGGCACGCGTTCCGTGGCGTCAACCACGACGTCGTCGCGCCGGAGCGCATCTGCGCGACGCTCGAGTACGAAGGCATGCCCGGACACGTTGCCTTGCAGACGGCGACTTTCGAAGCGCTGGGCAACAAGACCAGGCTGGTGGCACACCTCGTCTTCGAGTCGGTGATGGACCGCGACGGAATGGTCGCCTCTGGAATGCAGGAGGGGGCCGACGAGTCGATGGAGCGGCTGGCTGAGCTGCTCGAGCGGATGAAGGCCGGCCGATCGTAATACAAGCCGAGCCCACGAAGGCAGCGGGCGCTGGATCTGGTCAGCCGCCGAGGATGGCCAGGTCGAGCGCCCCAAGCCGTTCGGG
>VBHX01000113.1 GCA_005879945.1 Chloroflexota bacterium
TGGTCGGGGCCGGGTTGGGTGATGAGGGCACGAACCCTTTGGTGGCGCACCGGCTCTTTCGCAACCCGGCCGTCGCGCTCAAACTCGTACACGTATTTTTCTGTCTGAAAGCAGCCGCTGAAGGAATGGCCGATGACATCGATCTCAGTCAGCCACTTCACGGACGCGACGCCATACCAGCCCGGAACTATGACCCGCAGTGGATAGCCGTGGTGCGGCGCCAGCAGCTCGCCGTTCATCGCGTACGCGAGCATGACGTCGGAGCTGCACAGGTCCTCGATGGTGAGGCTGCGCTCAAATCGTCTTCCCTCTTCCTCGTCGGCACCCTTGAAGACCACCTCGCGAGCACCCGTCGCAACGCCGGCTCGATCCAGGATGCCGGCCAGCGGAGTGCCGGTCCATTCGGCCGTGCTCACTGCTCCCAGTCCCCATTGCTCGCCCCGAACCCATGGCATTAAGAAAGCTCGCCCGTTGCCCGCGCACTCGAGCGTCACGGTCTCTATCCGAGACGGAAGGTTGACGAGATCTTCGAGCCCTAGCGCGAGCGGCCGCTTGACGAGTCCCCCGACCCGGAGCCGCCAGGCAGCGGCGTCGAGGTTGGGGACGGCGAAGTGGTTGCGCACGTAGAAATGCGCGCTCGGCATCACCGTCCCACCCATCAGCGCTGAGACACGCGTTTCACAATTCAGCGGATCGGCGCGCTGCAATACGGCACTCACACCGATGCAGCCACGGTGTAGCTGGAGCCGCGAAAGTCGTCGCACAGCTCGCGACACGCGCCCAGCTTCGTCGCAAATTCGGGCATGGATCGCCAGGCCGACATCGCCTCGGATGATTCCCAGCTGGCGAAGGAAACGAAATGTCGGGGTTCTTCGGAGTCCTGAATCAGCTGAGCTGAACTCAGCCCTCGCACGGCGGCTCGAGACCACTCGAGAAAAGCCGTCCAACGATTCACAAACTCCGTCTCCTGTCCGCGCTGGACGACCCAGTTTCCGGATGCGTAGCAGCTGTCCATGATCGTTCTCACCTCTCGATCGGGGCGCCGACGAGCGAGCCCCACTCTGTCCACGAGCCGTCGTAGTTGCGCACACGCGGGTATGACAGAAGTTCGTGAAGAACGAACCAGGTGTGCGCGCTGCGCTCACCTATCCGGCAGTAAGCAACTATCTCGCGATCGGGCGTGATGCCCTGGCCTTCGTAGAGCGCCTTGAGCTCCTCTTTGGTGAGGAACGCCCCGGTCGCCGGGTTGACTGCCTTCGCCCAGGGGATGTTCTTCGCGCCCGGGATGTGACCCGGTTTCTGCGCCTGCTCCTGAGGCAGGTGCGGCGGCGCCAGCAGCTCGCCGCGGTACTCCTCCGGCGAGCGGACGTCGACGAGGCCGAACTCGGAATTGCCGACCACCTTCTCATCGACGAACTTGCGAAGCGCACGGATATCGTGAATGGGCCCTCCCACCCTGTAGCCGGAGCTCGGCTTGACCGGGGCCGGGTCGGTGGTCACGGGCCGCTTCTCCAGCTCCCACTTCTTGCGGCCGCCGTCCATGAGCCGAACGGCGGTGTGGCCGTAGTACTTGAAGTACCAATAGGCATAAGCCGCGAACCAGTTGTTGTTGCCGCCGTAGAGAACGACCATCGTGTCGTTGCCGATGCCAAGCCTGTCCATGAGCGCGGCGAATGCGTCCGGACCGATGAAGTCGCGCCGGAGAGGATCCTGAAGGTCGAGCTTCCAGTGGACGCCGGCGGCACCGGGAACGTGCCCGCGGCCGTAGGCTTCGGTGTCCTCGTCGACATCGAGCAGTCGAATTCCTGGGCGGCCGAGGTTGGCCTCCACCCACTCCGTTTCCACGAGCACTTGCTGGTTGGTCGAGATCGCCATGTTCCTTCCTCCTGAGGTTTTGCCAGGAGTCTGAAAAGGCGGCGTTCCCCGAACGTTCCTGGCCGCGCTAATGTGCGGGTGGCGATGCCTCGAGCCTGCACTGTTCGGCTCCTTGGCGGCTTTCAAGTCGAGGTCGACGGCCTCCCGATTCCGGCGGAGGCTTGGCGTCACCGGCGAGGAGCCGACCTGGTCAAGCTGCTGGCGCTCGCCCCTCAGCACCGCCTTCATCGCGAGGAGGTGATGGAATCCCTATGGCCAGACCTCGCGCCGGAAGCGGAGGCAGCCAACTTGCGCAAAGCCGTCCATTACGCGCGGCAAAGCCTGGGCGGAAAGGAGGCGATCGGCGCTGAGGGTGACGTGATCGCTCTGTGGCCTGGCGGCCAATTGGGCGTCGACGCCGAGCAAGTCGAGGCACAAGCTGTGAAGGCGTTGGCCAAAGGCGCCGGCCTCGACGAGGTCGCGGACCTCTTCACCGGCGATCTCCTGCCCGCCGACCGTTACGCCGGCTGGATCGAGTTGCATCGCGAGAGATTGCACGCTCGCCGCCTGGAGGTGCTGCGAGCCGCGGGCCGATGGGGTCAGGTGCTAGACCTCGACCCATCGGATGAGCAGGCCTGCCGCGCTCTCATGCGGATTCACCTTGCGGCGGGCAATCGTCAGGCGGCGATCCGCCAGTTTCAGCGTCTGCGCGAAATCCTTCGAGTGGACCTGGGGGTGGCGCCCGAGGCGGCGACGGTCGCCTTGTTCGAAGAGACGGTTGCTGTCGCCGGACCGCAGCCGGCGAGTCCGGCTGAGCGGGCGCAGGCTCTCCTGGCGCGCGGGCTGCTGCAGTGGAATCAAGGCGACCTGGATGAGGCGCTCCAGATCGCGGAGGAGGCGCGCGAGCTGGCCATGCAGCATCACCTCGGTCGCGAGCTCGGGGAAGCGAGCGCGCTGCTGGGGATGGTGGCGTTTGCACGCGGTCGCTGGCCGGCTCGGTTCCGCCAGGAGTTCGTCGAGGCTCTGCGACTCGAGAGCGGCGAAGCGTCCTTCGTGATGGACGCGCACCTTTGCATGGTGGAAGCGTCTCTCGCGGCGGCTGTGAGCGAACCCACGACCAGGCTCGCGCACGAGCTGTTGCCGCTGGCCGTCGACGCCGGCTCACGACCAGGCGAGGCATTGATGAGCCTGGTCATCGGCGAGTCGGAACTGTTTTCGGGCCGGCTTGACGAGTCGGACGAGTGGCTGTCGCGCGCATCCGAAATCTATCGCGACATGAACTGGGAGTCGGGGCGCACCGTTGCCCTGGTGCGGCTGGCGGAGGTCGCGCTGGCTCGCAATCGACGCGATGAAGCGTCTCGCCATCTCGCCGCAGCACGTATTTTGGCCGAGCGTTCAGAACTCTCATCGCATCTCAACGTGCGCGTCTTCGCCGGGCTCATCGAGGTGGCGGACAAGCCGGACCAGCGGGACAGAATTCTTGGCGAGGCGGACGAGATGCTGCGGCCGAAAGAGGTCTGCGGTCCTTGCTCGATCGGTTTTCGCGTGGCGGCGGCGATCGCATGCGCCCGCTCGGGCGAGCTGGAGCGGTCGCGCCAAGAGCTCGCCACAGCGGAGCGAATCGCCGGCATGTGGCAGGGCGGCCCGTGGCAGGCGGCCGTGTGGGAGGCTCGGGCTGCGCTGCGTGAGGCCGAAGGAGACCGCGCACAGGCCGCGGCCTTGCTGCGGGAAGCTGCTGACCTCTTCGCGCAGTCGGGTCGTCCACTTGATGAGGCGCGCTGTATGGCAGCGGGGGCGATGCCCAAGCCCTGAGCCCGAAGCGAATCGTTATCACCGGCGGGAGCGGGCAGATCGGGCAGATTCTCGCGCGTCATTTCAACGTGCGAGGCATTGCTGTTGTCGTTATCGCCCGCCACGTCCGGCCCAAGCCGTGGTCGACCATCCCGTGGGACGGACTGCATCCCGGCGAATGGGCTCAGCAGATCGACGGAGCTGACGTCGTCATCAACCTCGCCGGCCGGAGCGTCAACTGCCGGTACAGCGCGGCCAATCGTCGCGAGATCAAGGAGTCTCGAATCATCACCACGGGGCTGGTCGGCGACGCGATCGCCACGGCGGCCCGGCCGCCAGGACTGTGGATGAATGCCAGCACCGCGACCATCTACTCCCACGTGACCGACCGCCCGATGGATGACGTTGACGGCGTGATCGGGGGCAATGATTTAGGCATCCCGTCGACCTGGCGTTTCAGCTACGACGTGGCGACCAGCTGGGAGAACGCATTCTTCTCAGTGGACACGCCCCGCACGCGGAAGGTCGCGGTGCGGAGCGCCATCACGATGAGCCCAGACAGAGGAGGCGCCTTCGACACATTGATGAATCTCGTTCGCGTCGGCCTCGGGGGAACGTCCGGCTCCGGCCGGCAGTGGGTTTCGTGGGTCCACGATGTGGACTTTGTACGTGCGGTCGAGTTCCTCATCGAGCGGAAGGATCTCGACGGGGCCGTCAACATCGCCTCCCCCAATCCCGTTATCAATCGCGACTTCATGTCAGCCCTTCGCCGAGCATATGGAGCGGCGATCGGACTCCCGGCGACGAATTGGATGCTTGAGATCGGCGCCCTCTTGCTGAGCACCGAAACCGAGCTGATCCTCAAGAGCCGGCGCGTCGTGCCCAGGCGGCTCGTCGAGGCAGGGTTCGAATTTCAGTTTCCAGTCTGGTCCGGTGCTGCCGCGGACCTGGTGAAGCGGTGGCGGGGACGTTGAACGGGTGACCGACCACGGTCCAACGCCGGCCAGCACGATCACTTATCGCCTGGTCATCTACAGGCCGATCGCCTTGACCGTGGTCATCGGACTCGGTGTGGTTGCCGTCGCTCTCGTTCTGAATATTCTTCTAGCCAACCCGCCGGATCCTGCGCTGCGCCTCTTTGAGATTGCCTGGCTCGCTTTCTACGTTGGGGCGGTCTACTGGTTCCTGTTTCGAGTCTCATATGAGGTTGGCATCATCGACGGCTCGATCCTGCGCTGGCGCTCTGTATCGGGGCACGGAGAAGTAGCGCTGGCACGCGTCAAGTCGATCAAGACGTGGCTTCCGCCTTTCGGTACCGGCGCCAAGAAAATTGCCGTCGAAGACGGACGCTCCCCAATCATCATGGTTTCCGGCGGGATTACCGAGGTGCTCGAGATGTTCACGCGATTCCGACCTGATCTCGCCGCTCGAATCGATTGGTACGACCGCACCGCCGAACGGATGGCTTTCCCTCGCTCGTGGGGATGGCGGAGGGTAGAGGCCCGGCCATAAACAAACCGACCGTCGGTCGGTTATACTCTTGGGCATGGCGAGAACGGTCAATCCAACCCTTTATTCAGTCCGCCGGGACGCGTTCCTCGACGTCGCCCAGCGCCTGATCCAGACCAAGGGTTACGAGGCCATGAGCGTCCAGGACGTGCTGAACGAGCTCGAGGCGTCCAAGGGCGCCTTCTACCATTACTTCGACTCGAAGCAAGCTCTCCTGGAGGCTGTCATCGAGCGCTTGGCCGACGCCGCTCTCGCTCAGCTGGCGCCAGTCCTGGCTGATCCGGACATCCCGGCCCTCCAGAAGCTGGAGAAAGTCTTCGCGGGCATTGCGCGCTACAAAGCCGAGCGGAAGGAGCTCGTGCTCGCGATCATCGAGGTCTGGAACTCGGACGGCAACGCGATCGTCCGAGAGAAGCTCCGCCGCGTGACTTCGAGCCGTATGGTTCCCCTTCTTAGCTCCGTCATCAGGCAGGGCGTTGACGAAGGGACCCTCGACGTCGCCTCCGCCGCCGAAACAGCAGTCGTCTTCGTGTCGCTTATGCAGGGCTTCTCAGAGCTGGCCACCGACTATTTCATTGCCCGCCAGGCCGACACCATGAGCTTCGAGGAGGT
>VBHX01000032.1 GCA_005879945.1 Chloroflexota bacterium
CATGCCGGTGACAATCGGAAGGCTGAGGCTTTCGTGAAGCAGGACGATGCCCCAGAACACCGCCGTGATCGGGACCACGAAAGTGACCCCGGTCGCGCGCACCGGACCGAGCGTGTTCATCGTGTAGTAGTAGAGCAAGTACGCGACCCCGGAGCCGAACACCCCCAGAGCAATCACAGCGGCCATCGAGATGAAAGCGAGATGAACCTGGGGCACCGAAGGTGCGGCAAACGGGATGGCGATGAGCGCGGTCAGCGCGAGCTGACCGAGGCTTTGCTCGTACACGCTCATGCCGCGCAGCTTGGTCCGCTGGTAGAGGGCGCTGACCGCATAAGACATCGCCGCCGCCAGGACTGCCAAGCCGCCCAGGACGTTGCCCGTCAGGCCGTGGGTCGAGATGTCGGGAAAGACAAGGATGATCACGCCCAAGATCCCAAGCAGAACGCCGACGTAGTTGTGGATGCTCGGCCGTTCGGCCGGGATGACCCAGTAGATGAAGATCGCGGCCCATAGGGTGGTGGTCGAGTTCAGGATGCTGGCAAGACCGCTCGAGATGTGCTGCTCGCCCCACGCGATGGCAACCCATGGGAAGAGCGCGTTGGCAAACGCCATGAAGATGAACGACGGCAGTCTTTTCTTCCAGCTGTCCCCACCGAGTGGCCGGCCCATGGCGCGCATGATCACGGCCAAAGCGAGCGTGCCCGAACCGGCGCGAATCAGCACGAGGACCGTCGGGCTCATGTCGTGCACGCCGACCTTGATGAATAGGAAGGAAGCTCCCCAGATCAAGCCAAGCGTGGCAAACGCCACGTAGGGCAGCAGCAGCCGGCGTTCAGACACGGGTGGGCCAGTCGTCCGTCGAGAGCACGAGTGTGACCGGGCCGTCGTTTTCGATGCTCACACGCATGACTGCTCCAAAGCTCCCGATTTTGGTCTCTATTCCGCGCTCGTTGAATCGCTGGACAAACGCGAGATACAGCTCCTCCGCGCGCTTTGGGTCGCCGGCTTTCAGCAGACTCGGGCGGCGTCCGCGACTCATATCGGCGAACAGCGTGAACTGCGACACGATCAGCGCCGAACCCTTGACGTCTTCGAGGCTCAAGTTCATCCTGCCTGCTTCGTCCGCGAAGACGCGCAGGTCGATGACCTTGTCCGCGAGCCGCCGCACAGCTGTTTCATCGTCATCCGCTCCCGCACCCACCAACAACACGAATCCGGGGCCGATGGTTGCAGCTTGTTTGGTTCCAGCGTCGTCCCAGGTCACGGCCCCCGAGGCCACGCGCTGAGCGACGATCCTCAACTAGTGGTCTGGTCGGGAATGAGCCCGACAAGGCGCGGCCTCGGCGGCCCGAGCCAAGGAGCCACGACACTCAATCGATTTTGGGGCCGAAGTGCGGCTCCGCGTGAATCAGCGAATCGATGTAGCGGAATCGCTCGTAGCGGTGCTGCAGCAGATCCGGCGCCGGCTGCGCCAGCAGCGGCTGAAGGTGGCGCACCAGCGCTTCGTCGAGCGCCCGCGCCGCCGCGTCGAAGTCGAGGTGAGCTCCGCCTTCGGGCTCGGTGACGACCTCCTCCACCACACCCATCGCCAGCAGGTCCCGCGAGGTTAGCTGCAGCTGCTCGGCAGCCTCGACCTTGCGCGAGTTGTCGCGCCAAACGATCGAGGCGGCGGCTTCCGGCGACGCCACCGAATAGATCGAGTTCTCGAGCATGATCACGCGGTCGGCGACGCCCATCCCAAGCGCACCGCCGCTCCCGCCCTCGCCGATCACTGCGGCGACTATCGGCACGGGGATGCGAAACCAGTCCATGATCGCCTTCGCGATGGCGGCCGCAATGCCGCGCTCCTCGGCGCCGGCGCCGGGATATGCCCCGGGAGTGTCGATGAGGCTGATGATCGGGAACCCGAACTTGGCCGCGTGATTCGCCAGGCGTATTGCCTTGCGATAACCCTCGGGGTGCATCATGCCCCAGTTCCGGGCGACCCTTTCCTTCAGGCTCCGTCCCTTCTGGTGACCCAGGAACACGGTCGTGCGGCCATGCCACGTCCCGACCCCGCCGACGAGGGCTGGATCGTCGGCGGACAGACGGTCGCCGTGCAGCTCGATAAAATCCGGCGCGAGACGCCGGATGTAGTCGAGCGAGTAGGGCCGGTTGGCATGACGGGCGAGCTCGACAACCTGCCACACCGTCAGCGTCGTCGCCTCTGGCCGCCGGCCGTGTCTCGTCATGGGTACATCTCCAGCAGGTGCACGAGCAGGCGTCGAAGCTCCGTGCGCGACACCACGATGTCGACCTGGCCGCGCGCGAGCTGGAACTCCGCGCTCTGAAAACCAGCCGGCAGGTCGGCGTAAGTCGCCTGCTTGATCACTCGCGGGCCGGTGAATCCGATGGCCGCGCCAGGCTCGGCGATGTTGATGTCCGCCAGCAGCGCCAGCGAGGCCGCGGTGCCGCCGAAAGTGGGGTCAGTGAGGACGGAGAAGAACGGGACGCCGGCGGCATGCACACGGCCCACCGCCGCGTTGACCTTCGCCATCTGCATCAGCGCGAGCACGCCTTCCTGCATCCTGGCTCCGCCTGACGCAGACACGAGCAGATACGGCAAGCCCGACGCAGCGGCCTGCTCCATGCCACGCGCCAGCCGCTCGCCGGCGACGATGGAAAGCGTGCCGCCAATAAAGCGGAAGTCGAACGCGGCCAGCCAGATCGCGCGTCCGCCAAGCGTGCACGTGCCTGTGCGCACGGCCTCGTTCAGGCCATCCTCGGCCAGCTGGTCGATGGTCGACTGGTAAGACTTGGGCACCTTCCAGTTCAGGAGATCGTGGGAGCGCACATCGCCCCAGCGCTCTTTCCAGGATCCGCGATCCGCGACCAACGCGATCCAGGCGTCCGCGCCAAGCCGGAAATGGTGGCCGCAATCACATACGTAGGTGTGCTTGCGGAGCACCTCGGGGTCGAGTCCGACACCGCAGCCTGGACAGTTCGTGGGCAGCGTGATCGGGGGCAGCTTGGCCCCCGCGATGCGAACCTCGGAGTGTGTCTTCGCGAGCTCCATTTAGTGTCCGACCTCGAAGCTCCGCCGCATATTTCGCGGCACCGGCGGCTGGAGCCAAGGAGACACGCTCGCAGGCGAGGGAGCGCAATACCTGGTGGGGTCCCCGCCTCGTGGTGGCGGGGCTGCCGACCGAGCGCGCACAGGAATCGACGCAGGCTTCGGGGCCGCAGGCCCGCGGCCGCCTAGGCTGCGAAGATGCAAGGAGCTTCCGGGGGCGGACACTATAACGACAGGCCTCCATCGACCGCGATGACCTGGCCCGTGATGAAACCCGCCTTCTCTGAGCAGAGAAACGCCACCGCCGCCGCAACCTCGTCGGCGGTCGCTTCGCGCTTGATCGGCGTCATCTTGACCAGCTCCCCTACCATCTCATCGGTCAGCGACCCGGTGGTGAGCTCGGTGCGGACGTAGCCTGGCGCCACGGCGTTGCATGTGATGTTGCGCGAACCGTACTCGCGTGCGACAGACTTGGTGAACCCGATCAGGCCCGCCTTCGCCGCGGCGTAGTTTGTCTGGCCCGCGTTGCCGGTCAAGCCGACGATGGACGAGATGTTGACGATGCGGCCCCAGCGCGCGCGCATCATGCCGCTCATGATGGCCGCTTTCGTGGTTGCGAAGGCCGACAGGAGGTCCGTGCGGATGAGGTCTTCCCAATCCGCCGGCGCCATCTGGATCAGCAGCTTGTCGCGCACCGCGCCGGCGTTGTTGACCAGCACGTCGACGCGGCCGATCGCCTTCACCATCGTGTCGACCTGGCCCGGGTCAGCGACGTCGGCCTGGTGCGCTGTCGCGCCGGGTAGCGACGCCGCGGTCTCCTCCGCCGCGGCCTTGTCCGAGCGGTAGTTCACAACCACCTTCGCGCCCATTCCGGCCAGGGCCTGGCTGATGGCGCGCCCGATACCCTTGCCACCGCCCGTGACCAGGGCGGTCTTACCGTCTAAATCGCGGCTCATGCGGTGGCGGGTTGGTCAGCGAAGTCTATGAACAGCTCCTCGGCGTTCCACGTGTCTACGCCAGGGATGTGCTTCGCCGCCAGGCTCGCGAGCACTCGACCCGGGCCGAGCTCGACGACCGTCTTCACCTTCATCGCCCGCATCGACACCATCGTCCGCGCCCAGTCGACCTGGCGCAGCATCTGCTGGCGCAGCTCTTCCTGAAGGGCGGCCACGGTGCGCATCGCCTCGCCCGATGCGTTCGCGAGGACCGGGATGGACGGCGCGGTGAACTGCAGGCGGTCGACCACCTTGCGAAATGCCGCAGCGGCGCCGGCCATCAAGGGCGAGTGGGCGGGCAGCGGGATCGTGAGGATCAGCGCGCGGCGGGCGCCGGCTGCAAGGGCGAGGCGCTCGGCCTCTTCCACGGCCGCCGTCTCGCCAGAAAGCACGAACTGCACGTCCGCATTTCGATTGGCGATCCACAGCCTGCCCCTGGCTGAAGCCTTCTGCCGGATCTGCTCGACCCGGGCCTCGTCGAGACCTACGATCGCGATCATTCCGCCGGGCTGCTCGTCGGCGGCGTGCGCCATGATCCGTCCGCGCTCCTTGACCAATAAGAGCGCCGTTTCCCACGGGATGGCACCGGCGGCAGCGAGCGAGGCGATCTCACCCAGGCTGTGGCCGGCGGTGACGCTGACGCTTTCGAATCCGTAGCTCTCGCGCCACACCTCGTAAGCGGCCCAGCACACGGTCATCACGCACGGCTGGATCACGTCGGTACGGTTGAGCTCCTCGACGGGACCCTCGAAGCACAGCTGGCGCACCGGCATCTGCAAGACCTCCTCGGCGCGTTCGAACACCCGGCGCGCGGCCGGGTAACGGTCGTGGAGGTTGCGTCCCATCCCCGGCTTCTGCACGCCCTGGCCGGGGAAGAGCAGCGCGATCGGTCCGTTCAGGCTGATCATGATTTACTGCCCACGACTTACACCCAGGTCATCAAGCACGCTCCCCACGTCAGCCCCGAACCGAAGCCCGCGAGCAGAACGTGGTCGCCACTCTTGACGCGCCCCATACGGATTGCTTCCTCCAGCGCGAGCGGGATCGATGCGCTCGAGGTGTTTCCGTACTCGTCGATGTTGATCGCGACGCGCTCGAGCGGAAGCCCGATGCGACGCGCCGCGGCGTCGATGATGCGGTAGTTGGCCTGGTGCGGCACCCAGAGGTCGATGTCTTCCAGCGCGATGCCCGCCGTGGCGCACACCTCGGTCGCCTGGCGGATGAAGATGTCGACCGCGAACTTGAAGACGTCCGGGCCCACCATGTCGATGTAGGGCGTCGCGTCCTTCGCCGCGTACGCGCCCTTTTCGATGTTGCCGCACGTGACCTGCGCGTAGCCGCGGCCGTCGGAGCCAAGGCACCAGCTTTTGAAGCCGGCGCCGGTGGGAGCCGGGCGAACCACCGCGGCGCCCGCGCCGTCGCCGAAGATGACGGCCGTGCCGCGGTTGGAGTAGTTGAGCATTCGCGAAAGCACCTCGGCACCGATCACCAGCACGGTGTCGGCGCGCTCGGAGGCGATGTAGCTGTCGGCGATCGAAAGCGCGTAAACGAAGCTCGAGCACGCGGCCAACGTGTCCCAGGCCACCGAGCCAGGAGCGTTGAGCTCGTTCTGCACCCTGCACGCCACGGACGGAAACGGACCGTCTGGCGATGAGGTGCCGACAAGGATCATGTCGAGCTCCTCGGCCGAGACGCCCGCCGCATCGAGCGCGCCGCGCGCGGCTTTGGTCGCCAGCTCGAACGTCGTCGTGCCCGGCTCGGCGATGTGGCGGCGGTGGATGCCCGTGCGCTCGGTGATCCATTTGTCGGAGGTGTCCATCATCTTTTCGAGGTCGAAGTTGTTGATGATCTTGTCCGGCGCGTAGACGCCCACCCCTGCGATAGCGCTCGGCCGGCCCTTGGCCTTGAACGAGCGCAATGGAACTGCGTCGGATCGCGTGCGGTACGCGTTCGTGATCGCCATCTCGCCTACGCCTCCAACCGCTCGGCGGTCTTTTGCTCCAGGAATTTCCAGAGGTCGCCGATGACCTTCATCCTCTCGAGCTCTTCCTCGGAAAGCTCGACGTCGTACTTGTCCTCGATCGCGGCGATCAGCTCAACGAGGTCGAGCGAGTCGGCGGCGAGGTCGCGCTGAAAACTCTTGTCCATCTGCACCTGATCCGGCTCGATACCCAGGATTTCGGCGGCGAGATCTTGAAGTTCTTTGAAGTCAAGCTGGGTTGCCATCGGCAATCCTCCTAATTAATTCCCCACGAACTCAGAGGCTGCGCCTTGAGTTCGCGAGGACCCCTTGGCCTCCGGGGCTTTGATGACGAGGCTCGCGTTATGGCCGCCGAAGCCGAACGAGTTCGACAGGGCCGCCTTGAGATCCGCCTTGCGCGCTTTGTTGGGTACGTAGTCGAGGTCGCATTCCGGATCGGGATCGTCGAGGTTGATGGTCGGTGGCAGCAGGCCGCGGTCGAGAGCGAGGATGCAGGCCGCCGCCTCGATGGCGCCCGCGGCCCCGAGCAGGTGGCCGTGAACCGACTTCGTCGAGCTCACTGCGAGCTTGTAGGCGTGGTCGCCGAACACCGCCTTGATGGCTTTGGTCTCGGCGACGTCGCCCAGCTTGGTGGAGGTGCCATGCGCGTTGACATAACCGACATCGGCCAGGTCGACGCCGCTCTTCTCTATCGCTTTCCGCATGGCGCGGATCGCGCCCTTGCCCTCGGGCTGAGGCGCGGTGAAGTGGTACATGTCCGCGCTGGCGCCGTAGCCCGAGATCTCCGCCAGGACGCGAGCACCCCGCGCTTTGGCGTGGTCCAGGTCCTCGAGCACCAGCATCACGGAGCCTTCGCTCATGACGAACCCGTCGCGGCCGAGGTCGAACGGCCGGCATGCTTTCTCCGGTTCGTCATTCCGCTCGCTCGTGGCCTTGATCTGGCAGAACGCACCCATCGTCAAGGGCGTGATCGTGGCCTCTGCGCCGCCGGCCAGCATCGCCACCGCGTCACCACGCTTGATGATCTCGGATGCCTCGCCGATGCCGTGCGACCCCGATGCGCAGGCGCTGACGATCGCGTAGTTCGGGCCGCCGGCGTGCGTGTGGATGGCGACGATTCCAGCCGCCATGTCCGCGATCATCATCGGCACGGTGAACGGGCTGATCCGCTTCGGCCCGCGCTCCATGAGAGCCGTGTGGCTCTTCTCGATCTCCTCCATGCCGCCGATGCCCGAGCTCACGATCACGCCTACGTCGTCGGGATCCATCTCACCAGGCTCGAGGCCCGACTGCGCCAACGCCTGCTTCGAAGCAGCCAGCGCGAACTGGCAGTACCGCCCGATGTGCCGGGCGGTCTTGCGGTCCATGTACTCCTCCGCGTTGAAGCCCTTGACCTCGCCGGCGATCTTGGTGTCGAAGTTGGTGGTGTCGAAATGCGTTATCCGGCCGACTCCAGAAACCCCTTCGACCATGTTCGACCAGACGGTCTCGACGTCATTGCCGATGGGGGTGATGAAGCCCATGCCGGTCACAGCCACACGTCGACCGTTGGAGTTGGATTTGACCTTCACGTAACAGAAGATACGGACCCCGCGTCCGAGGTCGCATCCTCACCGCGTGGGAAAAGTAACCCCCGAGTTTGGACACCGTGTCCAGAGCGGGTTCAGATGAGCTTACGAAGGTCCAGGGCCAATTGCAGCCTGAGGCGGCTGGCCGGGGTGTCCAGATCGGGGCCCAGGAGCTCGCGGAGCTTGTCGAGGCGGTAAAGCACAGTGTGCCTGTGGAGGTTGAGCGCCGCGGCGGCGTCCTTCACCGAGCCGCGGGCCAGGTAGGCCTCGAGCGTCTCCAGCAACTGCTCGCGATTGCGGGTGCGCGGGCTGAGCAGCGGCCCGAGGCTGTGGCCTACAAACCGCTCGGCGAGAATTGGATTCTGCGCGAGCACGAGCTGAGGGATGACCTCGTCGTGGCTCTGCGCGACGGCCTCCGGGCGCAGCTTCCGGCCCGCTTCGATCGCCTGCTGGGCCTCCAGGTACGACCGCGAGATGCCGCGGAGCCCCGGGTGATAGCCGCCGATCCCGGCACGCACGCGTGCCTGGGCGGGACCGGAGCGGTTGACAGCTTCCTTGTCGAGCTGCGTGACGAACTGGCGCGCGCCCTCGACCCCGGCCGCGGATTCGGCGGGCCACAGCGTGACCAGCGTTGACGGGTCGGTCACGTGATGGATCGCGCCCCTCGGCACGTCCAGGGCGGCGGCCACCTCTCCGAGGGCCTCGCCACCCCGGTCGCCTTCGCGATTGCCGACTATGAGCTTCGACACGGTGGCGATGTAGCCGGTGGCCGCGATCGGCATGTTCAACGCCAGGGCCTGCTTCTGCAGCTCCAGCTCGGAGTCGAAGTTGTCGCTGATGAGGGCGTGGAACAGCCGAGCGCGCGCACGCGTGCCGCGCTGCATGTGCTGTTCGCGTGCGTGCAGGTAGGTCTTGGTGACCTCCGCCGCGACCTGGTCCAGGGCGGCGAACACGTAGTTGGCTGTGACCATGATCGCCTCAGGCGTCGCCTCGGGATGGCCGCGCCAGGCGCGAAGGATGGCGTCCCACGCGACCCGCGCCGCGATGCGATACGCGGCCAGCACAGGCTCGACCGACTGGCTGCTGCGCGCCTGCAGGATTCCCAGCTGGGCCACGCGGCGAAGCTCCTCAGGCGTGGCAGGCCTGGCTTCCCGGGCGGTCGCGAGAAAGAGATCGAGACCCGCCTCGCACGCCTTGGCGATGGCCTCGCGCTGCGGCGGTACGCCTGTGGAGTCGTCCCACTTCACGACGGCCACGACGGCCCGGGCCATGTGCCGCGCGAGACCTGCCCGGCGGCGCTCGAGTTCAGCCGTGAGCGAGGCGGGCAGCTGAGGCGCTGGTTTGGACTTCGGGGCCACCTTCGCGATGGCTTTGGCCATGAGCCGACTATACGACCGCGGCCGATATTAGGCCATCGGGTCGAATCTCAACTGTATTTCTTGACGAAGGCGAGAATGCGTCGCCAGGCGTCGTCAGAGGCGTCTTTCCATTGGGCGAAATGGCGGTCGAAGAAGCTGTGTGGCGCGTTTTCGTAGGTGTGCATCTCGTGAAGCACGCTCGCGGCAGCAAGCTTGCGCTCGAACTCTTTGGAAGCGTCTAAAGGTGTCGCCGCGTCAGCGCCTGCGATCAGCAGCAGGAGCGGTGCCTTCATCTTCGAGAGATATGGCTCGGTTCGCCCCGGACGACCGTAGAACCCGATGCAGCCGTTGAGGCCCCGATTCAAAGCGGACTGGTTCCACGAGGCCGAGCCGCCAAAGCAGAATCCAACCGTGAAGGCCGATTTCACGGCGCCGCCGTCTTTGGACCTCAAATGGGCGATGGCGGCGGCGACATCCATCGCGATGTTTTCCTGCGTCGTCTTCTCGACGTGAGGCATGAACTCGAAGCTGTCGCTGCGATCGCCGATGCCTGCCGTTCGACCGAAATAATCGATTGCGACCGCGTCGATGCCCGCCTCGGCAAAACGCCGGGCCAGCTCCTTGAAGAACTGGTGCAGGCCGCGCACGTCGGGCATCACCACCATTCCGGCCCCGGACGGCTTTGATGCGCGCGCGAAGTAAGCCATGAACCTGGTGCCGTCTGCGGATGTGAGAGTCAGGTCACCCTGGTCGGCGGCGGCGCCCCCGATTGGCGGCAGCGGCGGTCGGGCATCGTCTGAGTAGCACATAGGTCGATTCTCCAACAAGCGGTGTGTCCTGGGAATTAGCGAGCGGCTTCCCGCACGCACCGCTAAATTTGAACGGCGATGAAGATCGAGAGCACCGAGTTCACCCAGTCCGACCTGCACGACTTCCTCGATCACCAGCTCGATCGCGAGCGGATGGTGATGGCCGATCGGCTGGAGAACGCGTCGGCACGCCTGGCAAAGATCGCGCCGAAGATCAAGGCCGGCCCCGGCGCTGACAGCTGGAGCGATCACGAGGTGCTTGCCCACATCGCCGTGCTCTCCAAGTTCTACGGCGTCCTCGTACACCGGATCTCGAGCGGGCAGATCGACGAGGTCGACCTGCTGAGCAACACCAATCTTCGCGACGTCGCGGGCGAGCAGATGGCACAGATCGAACCGGCTGAGCTTCTGGGCGCCATTCAGGCCGACCACGCCCGCACGATCAAGCTCCTGCGCACCGTGGAAGCGACGTCACTGCGACGCGAAGTGAAGGAGGCAGGCGGAGGCGCCGTCAGCGCCGAGTTCCTTGCGCGCTATCCGCTGATCAACCACCTCGAGGAGCACATCGACCAGCTCGAGCGCTCGCTCGGCTAATCCTCGGCGACAAACCCCGAAAAGCCGAGCCGCCGCAGCTCCTCTCGAATCGTGATGGCGGCGCGATCCATCATGGCCGGGTCCGGTTTGGGATCCTGATTGCCGAAGTCCAGGTCGTGCAGCCCGCGAATCGGCACGACGTGGAAGTGCACATGGGGAACCTCGAGCCCCGCCAGCATCAACCCGATGCGCACCGGCTTGAAGCCGGCCATCTGCGCCTTGCCGATCGTCTGCGCGGTGGTCGCGAGGTGGGCGAGCAGATCAGGGTCAACATCGAGCCAGTGGTCGATCTCCTCGCGCGGCACCACCAAGGCATGTCCGGGGCGGAGCGGGCGGTTGGAGAGGAATGCCACGCATTGGTCGTCCTTCCACACAAACCGCGCGGGCAGCTCGCCGGCGATGATGCGGGTGAAGACGCTCGCCACGTGTCTAAGACTAAATAGCTAGCCTTTCCGACATGCCGCCGGCAGCGGAATTGATCGACGCGACCAAAAAGTATGGTGAGGTCCAAGCCCTCAAGAGCGTGACGATCCGCGTCGAGCTTGGAGAAGTGGTGGCGATGCTTGGACCCAACGGAGCCGGCAAAACCACCTCGATCAGCCTGCTGCTGGGCTTGCGCAAGCCGACCTCAGGCAAGGCTTTGCTTTTCGGGCTGGAACCAACCAACCTCCTGGCCCGCAGCCGCGTGGGGGTGATGCTCCAGGAATCGGGCGTTCCGCAGATGTTGAAGGTACGGGAAATCGTCGATTTGTTCAGGTCGTACTACCCGAAGCCGCTGCCGCGCGATCGAGCGATTGCCATGGCCGGGCTCGAGGAGAAGACCAACGCCCTGGTGAAGGAGCTGTCCGGCGGACAGCGCCAGCGTCTGTACTTCGCCCTGGCCGTGTGCGGTAACCCGGATGTGCTGTTCCTGGACGAGCCGACGGTCGGAATGGACGTGGAGGGCCGCCGCTCGTTCATCGAGCGAATCGCCGAGTTCGCGCATATGGGCCGCACCGTCGTCCTCACCACCCACTACCTGGAAGAAGCAGACCAGCTGGCACAGCGGGTGATCGTGGTGGACCGAGGCGTAGTCATCGCGGATGCTCCCCCGGCGGAAATCAAATCGAGAGTCGCCGGCAAGCGAATGCGCTTTGTCGCGCCCGCGCTCGGTGAGAAGGATCTGGAGGACCTACCTGTCAGCGCCGTCACCATCAAGGACCACAGCGTCCAGCTGCTGACCAACCAACCCGAGTTCGTGCTGCGTCAGCTCTTCCAACGCAATGTCGAGATATCTGACCTGGAGGTGTCTGGCGCAGACCTCGAGGACGCATTCATCGCGATGACCAGCCATTGAGCACAGCGTTGACGACAATCGCTCGGGCGCCCATTGGGCCGATGCTGATACGCCAGACGCAGGCGGAGTTCTTGAAGCTCTGGCGAGTGCCGGCATTTAGCGCCACCAGCCTGCTGCTGCCTCTCGTTTTCTACGCTTTCATCGGCATCGGCCAGGCCTCGCAGAGGCTCCAGGGCACTCATGTCACGTTTGGCGCCTACTTCCTGGCTTCGATGGCCGTCTACTCGGTGGCCAACGTGATGATCTTCAGCTTCGGTATCTCGGTCGCGAATGAAAGAGGCATGAAGACGGATGTCCTGATGCGTGCGACACCACTCCCTCCGCTGGTGTATCTGCTATCGAGGTGCGTCACCGCTATCGTTTTTGCGGCACTGACTTTGGTGGTGCTCTTTCCGTTCGCATACATCGCCGGCGGGGTCAGGCTCGACGCGTTGGAGTGGTTCACCCTTGCGTATCGAGTGCTGCTGGGATCGATTCCATTCATAGCCCTTGGTTTTGCGATCGGCTATCTTGCGGGACCGAACTCGGCGATCGCCGTCATCAACTTGATCTATCTGCCGACCGCGTTCGCGTCGGGCTTGTTCTTCCCGAAACAGCTTCTCCCTCAGATCATCCAGAACATCTCGCCGTACCTGCCGCTTTACCGGTTCGGCCAGCTTGGATGGGACGCGATCGGCGCCCCGACGAGCGAGAACGTCACGACCGACTGGTTGTATCTGGCCGGGTATGGAGTGGCCTTCTTCGCGATCGCCGTCTGGGCGTACCGGCGGGAAGAAAGCCGAAAGTTCAGCTGACGCGCGGCCAGAATTGATCGGGGAGTCCGATGCCGAATGCGGCGCGGAATCTAGCGGAGAACTCCTCCCGCGAGTACCGATGCTCGATCGTCCCCACCTGTTCGACCGCGTACGTCGCGGCCAGCGAGGCGACCGCGCCGGCGATCGGGATGTCCAGGCCGCGAAGCAGTCCGGCAACGAGCCCCGAGCGGTAAGCGTCACCGGCACCAGTGGGGTCGGACTCGACGCGTGCCGGCGCGGCCGCGATGGCGTGTGACCGCGAACCAGTTTCGATGCGCGAGCCCTGCCGGCCGAGCGTGATCACGACCCGCTCGGACAATTTCTTCAACTCTTCTATCGAGCAGCCGGTGCGCTGCTGGATCAGCTCGAGCTCATAGTCGTTGCCGATGAGCACCCACGCGCCGCGGGCCCCATCGATCAGATCCTCGCCTGATAGATGCGGGAGCTGGTGCGCGGGGTCGAACACCCATCGCACGCCGCGGTCTCGGCATTCGTGGACCAGCCTCAGCATCGCCCCGGGCGCGTTCGGCCCCACGATGACCGCCTCAGGATCCGCGACTGTGTCGTCCAGCCCGAGGCTGCCGGCGAGGTTCATCGCGCCGCCGTAATAGCCGGTGATCTGGTTGTCGTCGAGGTCGGTGGTTGTGAAGCCGGTGGCCGAGATCTCATCGTCGAGCAGGCGCAGGCCGCGGCAGTCGACTCCTAGCTTCTCGAGCCAGGCGCGATATTCGACGGCGTCGGATCCCGCGGTTGCGAGGACGGCGCTTGGATAGCCGAGCAGCGCGAGGTTGTATGCATAGTTGCCCGCCACACCACCACGGCGCTTCTTGAGGTTGTCGACCAGGAAGCTCAGGTTGAGGATGTGGGTCTTGTCGGGGAGGATGTGGTCTTTGAACCGCCCCTTGAAGCTGAGGATGTAGTCGAAGGCAATTGAACCCGTGCACACGACGCTCACAGCCGTTGAAGGCTAACCGAAGCTGCCATGAAACGATGAGAGGGGCGCCGCAATTCGGCGCCCCTCTCCTTTAGTTTGTGACCTGCTTACGCGGCGGCGCTGCGTCGCGGAGCCGGGCGCCGTGTGGCGCGGCGGGTCGATCGCGACTTCTTCGGCGCTGCGGCCAGCTTTACTGGCAGCTCGCTTGCGCGCTCGAGCCGGTTGGCAACCCGCGCGATCGTCTTGAAGGACCCGTTAAAGACCGTGAGGGCGCGCTTGGCGACGATTCCAACCGAGTCCTGGCGGCGAGCCTGAACCTTGATGAGCTGAAGACCCTTAATTGCGACGCGCTCGGGGAGCAGGTCGCCGGCGACCTTCTCCGCCGTCTTCGCGAATCCCTTGACCGCGTCCTTGGCGGGCGCGGTGGCGGCGTTGATCTGCTCGGTCAGCTGGCGGTTGACCTTGCGCGCGGTCGGCGTGCCCTTCCGCTCCAGTCCCTTGACCTGCCTGCGCGCCGAACCGATCGGGTCCGATGCCACCTCAGCCACCGTCCTGGCGGCGCCGAATGCAACCTCTTCCACTGTCGAAGTGTCTGTGCTCATGTCTTGAGCCTCCCTGCCTTGATCTTGTCGATTGACGCAATGCAGCATAACGCATCGCGTCAACTCGCGTCAAGGAGCGTCCGCCAGGTCAGCGATGAGGCGTTCGGCAAACGCGCCAAAGACGTCGTAATGGGCAACCTTCCGCCGTTTCTCCGGCTGAATCCACTCCGGTCGCAGGCCATGGAGCCGTCCCCACGCCTCGAGATTTGGGCGCAGGCCGATAACGTGGAGGAACGGACGCTGCCTCGTCACCCCTCGGATGGTCGAGCCGTGGTAGTGATCGAAGTTGCGGTGAACAGCGATGCCACCGGCCTCTGCGAAGGCGAGCGCCCCCTTGATCTGTCGCCGCTCGAAGTACCGGACTTCCAAGTTATGGACGAGCGTCGCGGCAAATCGGTTTGTAGGCGCACATCGAACAGGGTCGCTGGGCATTCTCCGGCCCCAACGCAAAGTCGCCTTCAACGATGCGCCGCGACACCACCGACACACGTGACTCGACCGCCGCATCATCGGCTTCGACCTCGATGACACGGGACCGCCGGAGGTCGAAGAGGACGAGCCGAGGAGCGGCCCCGCCGGGGACCAGTCCTCGCCCTGCAGCTATCGAGTAGAGGCGAAGCTGCGTTGTGTAGGCCTCGATCAGTGCCCCGTCCAGGGTGGAGTTGGTCTTGTAGTCAATCAGGACCGCGCGGCCGTCGAGCACGCAGATCCGGTCCACGATCCCGCGCATCCGGGTCGCCCCAAGACGCAGATTGAACTCGACCTCCACCCCCAGCGTTTTCGCCGAAGCTATCGGGTGCGCGAGGTAGGTCCTCAACATTTCCCTTCCGGCCTCTGGGCCCTCGTACAGCGCGAGCAGGTCTCCGCCGCCGGAATGCCAGGCGGCGAGTGACGTGTGGACCGCCGCCCCAAGCTCGGTTGAGCCGGCGGCGCGCGCGAAGCGCGGCAGCAGGTCGTCGGGCGGCGCGGGCACGCGCCACACCTGCCCGAAGCGATAGCGGACAGGACAGATCTCGAAGTCGTGCAGCTGCGAGAAGCTGAGGCGGATCTCCGGCGCTGCCTTCTCCACGGCCGCCGGGCGTACAGGTTGGATCGCCTCCATCCGATCGAGGACTGCCAAGACCACGTCCGGCTGGCCTGCACCTGCGCCGTTGGCCGCCCGCGGCACCGGAAGCTCGAGCTGCTCCGCCTCGACTACGTTCGCCGACTCGGGATGCGCGAGGGCCCAGCTGAGGATCTCGGCGAAATGGTCTTGGTCGCCCATCTCCACGTCGCGCGCGGACTGTTCCTCGCGTGTCGCGGTGACGTAGAGCGCGTCCTTCGTGCGGGTCAGGCCCACATAGACGATGCGCCTGCGCTCGCCGATCGCGAGCTTCACCGCAGGTTCGCCGGGTGAGGTCGTCTGGTAGCGCGGGTGCTTCTCGCCCCGCCAGTTCTTCATCACGAAGCCAAGACCATCGGGGTCAAAGAAGAGCCGCTCGGTGTCGCGGGCTCGCGCCGGGCGCAGGTTGACGAGGAAGACGATTGGAAACTCGAGTCCCTTCGCCGCATGCACTGTAAGCAGCGAAACGGCATCCGCCGTCGCCGATTCCTCGACCGCTTCCCCGACCGGAAGCTCGGCGTCGATGACCTGGTCCAGGTGCCGCACGAAGTCGCCGATCCCAGCGAGGGTCAGCTCGCGCTCGAAGCGCGACGCCAGCTGGAAGACCTTGCGCAGGTTGAGCAGAGCGCGCGGGCTGGCGTCGCGCTGCGCTCGAAGCTCGGCCCAGCGCAGATAGCCGGTCTCCTCGAGCAGCCGATTGAGGATGTCAGCCACGGTGAGGGCATCGCGAAGATTGCCGAGCCGGTCAGTGAGGTCGACCATCGCGACGGCACGCTCCGCCACCTTCGGCTCCATCTCGGGAAAGCCCTCGAGCCGCGCTGCCTCCAAACAGTCGCGCAGCCGCATGCCGTGGCGTCCAAATCGCCTGGCGGCCATCCGGTACAGACCGCGATCCGGCAGGCGGACGATCGGACCCTGCAGCACGCGCACCAGCGCCCCATCGTCCATTGGGTTTTCGGTGAGGCGAAGCATCGCCAGCACATCCTTTATCTCCTGGCGGTCGAAAAATCCTGAGCCGCCGCTCGTGAGATAAGGAATCCCCTGCCGCCGAAGCTCGTCCTCGAAGTCGCGCGGGAGCATCCGAATCGAGTGGGCGAGAATCGCGATGTCGGAGAAAGGCCGGCCGCTTCGATAGAGGCGCCGGATGGTTTCGGCCACAGTCCTGGCCTCGGTTCGTGAGTCGGGCGCCATCACCACAGTCACGGGCCACTCGCCGCCGCCCCGGGTCGCGACCAGATCGGGCTCATCGGCAAAGTCCGGGTCGCGGCGAATGAACGCCGTGGCGCAATCAAGGATTTCCTGGAACGACCGCCGGTTGTGCGTGAGCGGAAGGCGCTTGCCGCCGAACCGGCTGCGAATGTTCTCGATCTCCGCGTCGCGCCAGCCGTAGATCGACTGCTTGGCGTCACCGACGACGGCCACATTTCCAAAGCCGTCCGCCGCCAGCAGCCGGATGAGGTCGAGCTGGATGCGGTTGGTGTCCTGAAATTCGTCCACGAGCAGGTACCGGAACCGCTCGCGACACCGGCGGCGGAACTCCGGCACGCGCTCCAGCGCGTCGATGACATCGAGGATCAAATCATCGAAATCGCGCAAGCCCTCGGAGGTCAGCGCTTCCTCGTAGGTGCGGTAGACGAGGTGCAGAACCTCGATCGCCTCGAGCTCCGCGTGTGCCGCCTGGCGCGCCGTTGCGTCAGAAGGATTGCCCCAATGCTCTGCGTGCAGCTCGATGGCGCGCTTGTGAAAGCGCTCGGGGGTGATGCCCCTGCCCTTGAGCTTGAGGAGGAAGCGCAGCCCGGAGCGCAGCAGGTCGTCGAGGTCGTCGACGCCGAGCGCCGTGAACGAATCGGGGTCGAGTGGAGCGGCCTCGCCACTGCGCAGTCGTGCGACCAGCCGCTGCTCGAACAGCCGTTGGCCCGTCTCGTCGAGCACCCGGAGCTCGCGCGGCGCACCGACGAGGTACGCGAACTCGTCGAGCAGGCGTGAGCAGACGCCGTGGAAGGTCCCGATCCACGCGCCGTCGAGCACCTCGGGCCCGAGGTCGGGACGGCGGGCAAGCAGCTCCTCGGTGATGCGCGATCGGAGCTCGTCTGCGGCGCGATCGTTGAAGGTGACCGCGAGGATCTGGCCGGCCGGCACGCGATGCTCGACGAGCCAGCAGAACCTCTCGGTAGCGGTCGCGGTCTTGCCCGTGCCCGGCCCGGCGGCGATGAGAAACGCGCCTTCCGGACCGGCGTGTGCGGCCGCTGCCTGCTCGGAGCTCAGCCTTCGAGTCGGCTCAGCGATCATTCGGGGGGCGCTCCTCCATACGGGCAGATCGCCGAGTGCGGGCACGACCCGAAACGTGTGACGCACGTGCCCGCGAGGTCGCGCGGGGCCGGTTCGAAGTGGCCACCTTTGATCCGATTGATCGCGTGCAGCACGATGTCGCGACTGCGCTCGAGATCGCCGGCCTCCAGCACCTTCTCGCGGTACTCCTTGAGGCCGGCCGGCCGGCCAACGGTGAAGATGTCCTGCCGCATCGACCCCCAGACCCAGTCCTTCGGGTACCACAACGAAAGGAATCGCGGCTGGAAGCCGAGCGGTTTGCCCTCGTCGTCGAAGCCGTACTTGCATGCCAGGTAGTAAAGGGCGAGCTGGACGTCGTACAGGTCCTGGCCGAAGTACGCCTCGTACGCCCAGCGCATCGGCTTGCCAGAGCCGGTCTTGTAATCGATGACCTCAACTTCGCCGTCGCCGACGTCGTTGACACGGTCGATCTTGCCGACGATGTCGGCTTCGTCGAGCTGAAGATGGAATCGCCGCTCGAGCGCGAGCGTGCCCAGGCGGCGGATCGGCTGCATCCCGGTGACAAAACGGATGTAGTTGCCGAGCAGCGCGCGCACCTGCTTCTCCTCGCGCCTGCGGTCGAGCGTCCCCTCCATGCGCGACAGGTAGCCGTCGAGATGCTTCTGCAGCACCGACTCCAGGAAATCCT
>VBHX01000033.1 GCA_005879945.1 Chloroflexota bacterium
GCCCGGACCGCAAGCGGCGAGGGTTCGGTCTCGCCCTGGTCCGTCAGGTCGCGCGCCGGCATGGCGGCGACGTCACCGTCGTCAACGAGGGAGGCGCCCTCTTCACCGTCCGCCTGCCTCTGCGTGTGGCTGCCCAGCAATGATCAGGACTCTCGTCGTCGACGACGACTTCCGCGTCGCCGAGCTGCACTGTGCGTATGTCGAGAAGGTGAAGGGATTCGCGGTCGCCGGCCGGGCTCATACCGGAGCGCATGCGCTGGATGCGGTCGAACGGCTGCGGCCGGACCTGATGCTGCTCGACATCTATCTGCCTGACATGTCTGGACTTGACGTTCTGCAGCGCCTGCGTGAGGAGGATCGGCCGGTCGACGTGATCTCCATTACGGCCGCACGCGAGGTGGAAAGCCTGCGCACCGCCATGCGCGGCGGCGTCGTCCACTACCTGATCAAGCCCTTCCTCTTCGCGACGTTCCAGGAGAAGCTGCTGTCATACGCCAGCGCGCGCGAGCGCATGGTGCGGCTGGCGCAGGCAGAGCAGCTCGACGTGGACCGGATCTTCGGAGCCCTGCGGACCGCACACAACCAGCCGCTTCCCAAGGGACTGTCCGACACGACCCTGGACCTTATCGCTCAAGCGTTGAGCCAGTCGCGATCTGGCCTTGCCGCCGCGGCGGTAGCGGATGCAGCCGGTGTGAGCCGAGTCACGGCTCGCCGGTACCTGGATCATCTGTGCCAGCTGGGCAAGGCGGAGCTCACGATGCGTTACGGGAGCCCCGGCCGCCCCGAGCACCGGTACCGGCTCATCGCGGGCTGAGATCGGCCGAAACCCGAGGTCAGCCTTCATGTGCGGTGGAGTCCCTATGGACTACCTCCCCGCCAATTGCTGGTTCGAGAGCCGTCAGCTCATGCCGAATCCTGCATACAACCTACGCCCGATGTTCACACGAAGCTCACACGTCGCCGGAAGGATTGAGTCACAACCTTCTAGTTGATGGGAGTGAAAAACGAAATGAGACTGAGTCAGATTCTGCAGCGCGCGGTCCACTACTTCAATCCTGTAGCCCGGTTCTTACTGAACACACCGCTGCATGTGGTGATGAGCCGCCGTCTGATGCTCATCAGCTTCAATGGGCGCATAACGGGACGGCCTTACACGACTCCGGTGAGCTACGTGCAGGAGAAGGACTCGCTGCTGGTGCCGGACGGCGGCAAGTGGTGGAAGAACGTTGAGACCACTCCGCAAATCCGGGTTCGTTTGCGCGGGGCCTGGAAAGTGGTGACTCCTGAAGTGGTCCGTGAACCGCAGGCGCTCACCGAGCTCATGCGCCGAATGCTCGCAGCCAACCCGGCCATAGCTCTTTTCACTGGTATCGAGGCCGGCCCAGATGGGCCAGACGCCGCCGCGCTCGAACGTGAACGCGGGCGGGGATTCGTTGTCGTCAAGCTCCGCCTTGACGACGCCCATTCGGCCTCCCATGCGCCAGAGTCAGGCCAAGCACGGATATCTGCCGGCCACACATAAATGTAGACGCGCGCGCGAGGGAAGGATCATCGGCGCGTATGGGAATCAGAGCGGGCCACATGGCGTTTCTTGCTGATATGGGCTTGAGTCGGCTTGCCGGCATCAAACCGGGTCGCCTGGGCGTCTTTTCGGGCGCACTTCAAGCCCGGCCGGCCACTGTCCAGCGCGAGGTCGCTGCCGAAATGGAGAGCCTCGGTTACGGAACGCTGTGGTATGGCGAAAGCGCGGCGCGCGAAGCGTTTGCACAGGGGTCGATTTTCTTGAGCGCGACATCAAGGTTGGTGGTCGCCAGCGGCATCGCCAGCATCTACGCGCGTGATCCAACGGCCATGGCAGCCGGTGGACGCGCCCTGGCCGAAGCGTGGCCGGGTCGATTCATCCTGGGTCTCGGCGTCAGCCACGCCCAGCCGGTCACCGCGAGAGGACACGACTATGCCCGACCGGTCACCACGATGCGGGACTACCTGGACCGGATGGCCCAGGCCACATGGCGAGGTCCGGAGGCCCCGCTGCCACCAATCGTGCTCGCAGCACTCGGCCCCCGAATGGTGGCGCTTGCGGCAGAACGCACCGCGGGCGCATATCCCTACTTCACGACCGTCAAGCACATCCGGCTCGTTCGGGAGCAGCTCGGCCAGGACGGATTTCTGGCGGCTGATCTTCCCGTCGTGCTGGCCACCGATCGCGCCGAAGCGCGGGCGATCGGTGATGTGCACACGAGCCAGTACCTCAGGACTGAGAACTACCGCAACCATCTGCTCAGGCTCGGCTGGAAGCCGGACGAGCTCGAGCCGCCCGGGTCGGACGAAATCTTCGATGCGGTCGTGGCCTGGGGCGATGTCAAGGCTGTTCGGCAGCGCATCGACGATCTGTTTGCCGCCGGCGCGGACCAGGTAGTCCTCAATTTGATTACGAAGAACCGCTCAGTGCCCTACATCCCGGAGCTGAGGGCCCTGGCCTCTCTCAACACCTAGCGCAAACAGGTCGGACTAAGATGGTGGGGACGTGGTAGTCGCGCTTACCCGTCGGCTGGCGGTGGACCTGGGGCGCTGCGCTTCGGCGCTCTGACCACTCGCGTCTGGGTCTCGAAGCGGCGCGCGTCGCCGCATCAGAGTCCAGTCGCAAACGTCGACATCACGATCGCCAGCTAGTCAACCCTGTCTCTGCTCTTTGGAGGTGCATATCAATGAGCGTCACCGACGAGTTGATCCGCAACAACGAGAGCTACGTGCGTTCGTTCAAGAAGGGCAATCTGCCGATGCCGCCCGCCAAGAAGGTGGCTGTGCTTGCCTGTATGGATGCACGCCTCGATGTCGCCAAAATCCTGGGACTCGAAGAGGGCGACGCTCACGTCATTCGCAATGCCGGCGGGGTCGCCACCGATGATGCGATCCGGTCCCTGGTCATCTCACAGCGGCTTCTCGGCACGCGGGAGATCATCCTCATCCACCACACCGACTGCGGCATGCTCACTTTCAAGGACGACGACGTCAAGGGCAAGATCGAGTCCGAGGTGGGTATCCGGCCGGCGTTTGCGCTCGAGGCGTTCTCGAGTCCGGAGGGTGATGTCAAGCAATCGATCGCTCGCATCGAGGCGAGCCCGTTCATACCCAACAAGAAAAACGTGCGGGGCTTCGTCTACGACGTGAAAAGCGGACGCCTCAACGAGGTTCGCGCCGCGGCGGCAGCCGGCAGAGGCTGAGAACACGCACCGGAGGGGGGTCGGATCAGGAGTTGACCGACCCCGCCCTGGGGTCTCCGGCCAGTTTCTTCGCGCGCTCGGCGATCTGCTCGGAGGCTCTTGCGAGGAGCCTGGTGTCAGCCTCCAGGGCGAGCATCTGGTATCCGGTGGCGCGCCACTGCGCGGCTACCTCCGGCGTGCCGCACATGATCCCGGCCGTGACTCCATGCGCCCTGGCCGACTTCGCGATTGCCTCGATCATTCGCCGGTGGTCAGGATCCTTGCCTTCGTAGCTGGAAGCCAAACCGGCCGACGCTGCAAGGTCGTTTGGTCCGACGAAAACCGCATCGATGTGTGGTGTGGCGAGGATCGCGTCCATGTCGCGCACGGCTTCGACGGTTTCGATCATCACCACGCAGAGCGGGAGCTGCCACTCGCTGTCCACCACCCGCCCACGGGTGGCGCCCATGCTCCGGAAGCCATTGGGCGGATAGCGGCACGCGCCAACTGCCGCCTCGGCTTCACTGACCGAGTTCACCATCGGCACGATCACGCCACCTGCGCCGGCGTCGAGGGCCTTCATGATCGCGCTCGGTTCGTTCCACGGCACGCGCACGAGTGAAGGGGAGCCGCCGGCTGTGATCGCCTGCAGCATCGGCAGCATCACGTCGTAGCCGATCAAACCGTGCTGGGTGTCGACGACCACGAAGTCGTGCCCCGACCGAGCCGCAACCTCCGCTGTCCACGGACTCGGGATGGTGCACCACGCGCCGAACGTTGCTTCGCCTGCCTTCCAGCGTCCGCGCAGCGAGGTCACCTGGCGTTCATTCCACACCGTTCACGAAGTTCAAGGGGGGAAGTCCGTCGAGGACGCGCAACAGGTTATCGCCAACCGCCTCAATCAATCTTGCATCGGCCTCGAAAGTGGCACCACCGGCATGGGGTGCAAGGACTACATTCTCCAGCTTCCGAAGCGGCGAGTCCGCCGGCAGCGGCTCGGTCGCATACCCATCCAGCGCGGCGCCTCCGAGATGGCCCGACAGCAGAGCCTCGACCAAAGCCTCCTCGTCTACGATCGGACCGCGCGCGGCGTTGATGAGGATGGAACCGGGCTTCACCTTGTTGAGTGCGGGCCGTCGATCAAAGCCTTCGTATCGACGTCCAAGGGCGTGTGGACGCACACGATGTGGCTTTGGCTCAAGAGTGTGTCGAGGTCGCCCCGCTCGGCCTCTGCGGATTCGCGTGGTGCCCGAGCATCTCCTCGCGCATGCGGTCGCAGGTGACTCCGATGGACATCGTCACGTACTGCTCCGTCGAGCTCGTGCTTCAAGGACATCGGGTAGCGCGCGTAGGATTTCCGAAGATGGAAAAGTCGCGGACAGCGGCCTTTCGCCAGCAGCTGGAGTCGCTCTATTCGATCTCCATCGAGGTCTCCCGCCTGCACGAGCTGCCGCAGGTGCTGGATCGAGCCCTGGGCTGCTGTCTGGACCTCACCCAGTCCGCGTTCGGGTTCATCGGCCTGCTCAACGGCTCGCAGGAGATGGACGTGGCCGCGATCAAAGGGTTCGAGCCTTCCGATCCGCGCTTCTACGAGAAATTCAGGCTGATACCTGTGCGCCCCAGCGTCTTCGGGGTCGTGATCACCGACCGCCGCTCCAAGATCTCCAACGACGTTCTGCACGACCCTGACCAGGTCGGCCAGCCTCCCGGCCATCCCCCGGTGCGCACATTCATGGGCGTGCCCCTCCAGGTTGGAGAGAAGGTGATCGGAATGATCGGGGTCGCCAACAAGCTGAGCGGCTACACCGCGGATGAGGAGCGGCTGCTTTCGACCTTCGCCAACCAGGTGGCGGTGGCGATCGAAAATGCGCGGCTCTATGAGGATCAACGTCGGATGATCGCCGAGCTGGAGGACCTGCACCGCGACCTCAGCCAGGCGGAGCGCGACCAGGTGCTTCGCGAGGAGCGCGAGCGGATCGCCGCCGAGCTGCACGACCGGATCGAGCAGGCGATTTTCTCGCTGGGCCTCAAGGTCAACGCGATCATGGAGCGGGAGCCCGTCACCGAGCCGATCGCGAGCGGCCTCGGCGAGGTCAAGCAGCTGGCTGTTCACACCTCCGAGGCGGTGAGGGAGGCCATCTTCGCGCTCTCGTTGCCCCGGCCCGCCGCCAGCGGCCTGCTCGCGGAGCTCCGCCGCCTCGTGCGCGAGATGGGCAAGTCGGAGGAGCTGGAAGCCGACCTGGTCGTGAGCGGAACCCCGCTCAAGCTGAACCCGGAGTCAGAACAGACCCTTTACATCCTTGCCCGCGAAGCTCTGGCCAACGTGGTCCGGCACGCCCAGGCCCGGCGGGTCCTGGTCAGTCTCCGTTACTCCGACGAGCATGTCGACCTGGTAATCCAGGACGATGGTGCCGGCGCCTCCGAGCAGATCCTGAACCATTACCAGGAGAGCGGCACGCACTTCGGGATGAAGCGCAGCCGGCGACAGGTCGAGGACCTGGGCGGCACGTTCGAGGTGCGTAACGGTGAGGAGAGCGGGCTGGCGATCCGGGTTCAGATTCCGGTGCGGGCCTGATGCCAAACGGGAGAATCCGAGTCCTCATCGTCGACGACCACGAGATGGTCCGAGAGGGACTGATGTCGATGCTCCGTTCGGAGCCGGACTTCGAGGTGGTTGGTCAGACCGGCCATGGAGGGGAGGTGGCCGAGCTTGTCGAGAGCACGCGGCCTGATGTGGTCCTTCTCGACGCGCGCCTGCCCGACATCAGCGGCGTCGAGGTGTGCCGCCGCCTGAGCCGCGAGCATCCGGATGTCGCGGTCGTGATCCTGACGACCTACACCGACGTCGACCTGGTCCGGGAGTGCCTTCAGGCCGGCGCCCGCGGGTACGTCGTCAAGGACGTCGAGCGTTTCAGCCTCAAGGAGAGCATCCGCGCGGTGAGCCGGGGAGAGGCGGTGCTTGCCCCCCAGGTTGCCGGTCAGCTCATCGAGCGGATTCGTAGCGGCGAACCGGAGGAGCGGCGGCCGGCGGGGCTGAGCGCGTCACAGGTCGCGATCCTTCGCCTGATCAGCCGCGGCCACTCCAACCGAGAGATCGCGGCCGACGTCCACCTGAGCGAGAACACTGTCAAGACCCACGTCCAGGAGATCTTCCGCAAGCTCGGGGTTCGCAACCGGGTCGAGGCGGCGATCCTGGCCGGAAAGTCCGGCCTCATCTAACTCAACAATCGCCCGAACGGGTGGCTGAGATTCACCCGCCTGGGTGATGACCGGCGTCGCCGGCTCTGGTTTGGTTCAGCTTGGAGGTGCTCTATGTTTCCTGCTGCGTTTGACTACCGAGCGCCCGCCTCACTCGATGAAGCGCTAGGACTGCTGGCGCAGCAGGGTGACGCGGCCAAGGTGATGGCCGGAGGCCAAAGCCTGATCCCGCTGCTCAAGCTCCGATTCGCCCAGCCGGGCATGGTCGTCGACATCGGCCGAATGCGCGGATTGACCGGGGTCAGCCGGAACGACGGCTGGATCACGATCGGCGCCCTCACGCGGCACGTCGACCTGGAGCGAAGCTACGACCTGCCCGGTCAGCTTTCAATGCTTCCCGAGGCTGCGCACTGGATCGCAGACCCGCTGGTTCGGAACCAGGGCACGATTGGCGGCTCGATCTGCCACGCCGACCCCTCCGGCGACTGGGGCTCGGTTGTGCTCGCGCTCGGCGCCGATCTGGTCGCGCGCTCGGCGAACGGGGAGCGTGTGATCCACGCGGCGGATTTCTTCCAGGGCCCGTTCACGACTGCGCTTGGCCCCGACGAGATCTTGACGGAGATCCGCGTGGCGTCGTCATCGAAGCCCGCTGGTGGCGCTTACAACAAGCTCGAGCGCAAGGTGGGAGACTTCGCCACCGTCGCGGTCGCTGTGCAGGTCGAGCTCGACGGCGGCAAGGTGTCGAGGGCTGGTATCGGGCTCACCTCGGTTGGTGCAACCAACATCAAGGCGACTGAGGCAGAGAAGTCTTTGGTGGGACGCGAGCCGAACGATGCGGTTATCGCCGAGGCTGCACGCCTCGCGGCAGCAGCCGCTGAACCGAAAACCGACGTCCGTGGCAGTGCCGAGTTCAAAAGAGATGTCGTGCGCGTGTTTGTGCAGCGAGGGTTGAAGACCGCCCTTGCGAGAGCCAAGGAGGCGAGGGTATGAAGGTTTCGATGAAGGTCAACGGTGCCGAGCGCAGCGGGGACGTCGAGCCGCGAGTCCTGCTCGTCGATTTCCTCAGGACAAACCTGGCCCAGACCGGTACACATATCGGCTGCGACACCAGCAGCTGCGGCGCCTGCACGGTGCTCCTCGATGGTGAGCCCGTCAAGTCGTGCACGCTGCTGGCGGTTCAGGTCGACGGCCGCAGCATCACCACAGTTGAGGGCCTTGCCAACGGGGCGACGCTCTCACCGATTCAGGCGGGCTTTCATGAAGAGCATGGCTTGCAGTGTGGGTTCTGTACGCCCGGGATGATGCTCGTAGGCACCGCGCTGCTCGAGCGCAACCCGGAGCCGACCGAGGATGAGATCCGCTGGGCGATCTCCGGCAACATCTGCCGCTGCACCGGCTACATGAACATCGTCAAGGCGATCCAGCACGCCGCGAAGGCTCAGGCTGCGGCGCAGGCCAAAGTCCCAGAAGCCGTCGTCGTCGCGGGAGGGGAATAGATGTCGACCGCTACTCACATGCACGGTCGCATCGGCGAATCAATCAAGCGCAAGGAGGACGCGCGGTTCCTGCGCGGTAAGGGCAACTACCTCGACGACTTCGTGCTTTCCAACATGCTGCAGATGGCCATCCTTCGGAGCCCGCATGCTCACGCCCGCATCAAGTCCATCGACACCAGCGCCGCGGGATCCATGCCAGGCGTGATCGCCGTCGTCACCGGCGAGCTCATGGCCCAGCACAAGCTGGCGTGGATGCCGACATTGAGCGGAGACACCCAGGCCGTGCTGGCCACGGACAAGGTCCGCTTCCAGGGCCAGGAGGTCGCCGCCGTCATCGCTGAGACGAAGTACCAGGCCGAGGATGCTCGCGACGCGATCATCGTCGATTACGAGGTCCTGCCCGCCGTCACCAGCCCTGACGGCGCGAAGAGCGCCGGCGCGCCGCTGATCCGCGACGAGAAGGAGGGGCAGAAGGACAACCACATCTACCACTGGGAATCGGGCAACCAGGCCACGACCCAGGCGGCCTTCGCCACAGCCCACAAGGTGGTGCGACTGCACACCTTCTATCCGCGCTGCCACCCGGCTCCCCTGGAAACCTGTGGCTGCATCGCGGACGTGAACAGCGCGACCGGCAAGGCCACGATCTACATGACCAGTCAGGCGCCCCACGCGATTCGGACGGTGTTCGCGCTTGTCACCGGCCTACCCGAGCAGCAGATCCGAATCATCTCGCCTGACATCGGGGGCGGCTTCGGCAACAAGGTTCCTGTGTATCCGGGGTACGTGGTTGCGACGGCTGCGAGCCTGCTGATTGGCCGGCCGGTGAAGTGGGTCGAGGACCGCAACGAAAATCTCATCTCCACCGGTTTCGCCCGCGACTACCACATGACCGGAGATCTGGCGGTCGACGAGAAGGGCAAGATGCTGGCCCTGCGCGTGCACCTGGACAGCGACAACGGCGCCTTCTTCGCCGATGCGCAGCCAAGCAAGTTCAAGGCTGGACTCTTCCACATCGTCACCGGCTCGTACGACATCCCGACGGCGCACGTCACGGCGGACGGCTACTACACGAACAAGGCACCCGGAGGCGTCGCGTATCGCTGTTCGTTCAGGGTGACCGAGGCCAGCTACCTCATCGAACGGCTGGTCACTAATGCCGCAATCGAGCTGGGTCTCGACCAGGCCGAGTTCCGGAAGCAGAACTTCATCAAGCCGGAGCAGTTCCCTTACACGTCCGCGACCGGGTGGGTGTACGACAGCGGCGACTACCCGAAGGCGATGGACGTCGCGCTCGAGAAACTTGGCTACGCCGAGCTGCTCAACGACGTCGAGCGCCGGCGGAAGCAGGGCGAGGTCACCGGGATCGGCATCGCGAGCTTCACCGAGGTGGTTGGCGCGGGGCACGGAGCGGACTTCGACATCCTCGGCCTCCGCATGTTCGACAGCGCCGAGTTACGCGTGCACCCAACCGGGAAGGCGCTTCTGAGAATGGGCACGAAGTCGCAGGGACAGGGCCACGAGACGACCTTTGCCCAGATCGTCACCGAGGAGCTCGGCATTCCTGCCGCGGACATCGCGGTAGAGGAAGGCGACACCGACACCGCACCGTACGGCCTGGGTACGTACGCGTCGCGGAGCACGCCTGTGGCAGGCGCGGCCACCGCGATGGTCAGCCGGAAGCTCAGGGACAAGGCGCGCAAGATCGCGTCGCACCTGCTCGAGGCGGCCGAGGAGGACCTCGAGTGGGAGGTCGGCCGTTTCTACGTGAAGGGATCGCCGGATCGCTCGAAGACGATCCAGGAGATCGCATTCGCCGCCTACACCAACCTGCCCGAGGGCATGGAGGCGGGACTCGAGGGGGTCCACTACTACGACCCGCCGAACATGACCTATCCCTTCGGCACGTATGCAGTCGTGGTGGACATCGACAAGGGCACCGGTCAGGTGAAGGTGAGGCGCATGGTTGCCGTCGACGACTGCGGCGTGCGCATCAACCCGATGATCGTGGAGGGCCAGATCCATGGTGGCCTGACCGAGGGCTTCGGGATCGCGTTCATGGAGCTCATCACTTTTGACAGCGACGGGAACTGCATCGGCTCCAACTTCATGGACTACCTCCTGCCGACCGCCTGGGAGACGCCGAGGTTCGAGATGGGCGAGACGGTGACTCCATCGCCGCACCACCCGCTCGGCGCGAAGGGCGTGGGCGAGTCAGCCACGGTTGGTTCGCCCGCGGCCTACGTCAACGCAGTCATCGACGCCCTGTCGCCGTACGGCATCACCAACATCGACATGCCGGTCGGTCCGGACAAGGTGTGGGCGGCCCTACGATCGAAAGGGGTGACTGAATAGCACAGGACCTAATCGAGCTGCTGCGTGACTACGAGACGGACGGCACGCCATATGCGCTGGCGACGGTGGTGCGCTGCGAAGCGCCAACTTCAGCGCGCCCCGGTGACAAGGCGATCATCACGGCCGATGGGCGCCTGCGCGGTTGGATCGGCGGCAGCTGCTCCGAGCCCGTCGTGCGGCGCGAAGCGCTGCGTGCGCTGGCCGAGGGCACGCCGCAGCTTATTCACATCGTGGGAGCACCCCGCGACCACGGCGCGGGGACCCCAGTAGGACAGTCCCGCAAGCAAGGCGAGCTGATGATCGCGACCACCTGTCCCAGCGGCGGCTCGCTCGACATCTTCATCGAGCCGCGACTGCCCAAGCCGCTGCTCGTTGTGTTCGGGGACAGCCCGGCCGCGGGCACCATGGTCCAGATCGCGGAGCTGACCGGTTTCCGAACCCGCACGGTGGGTCAGCCCGAGATCGGATCGCTCCAGATCCCACCAGGCGAGGGCTATGCCGTGATCGCCACAATGGGCCACTACGACGAGGACGCCCTGGAGGCTGCGCTGAGCCATCCCGACCTGGATGTGAGCCTCATTGCCAGCACGCGGCGCGCGTCGGCGGTGCGTGAGGCATTGCTTCGACGGGGCCTCGACGAGAAAACCGTCGCACGCATCCACACTCCGTCTGGCAAAGTGCGCGGCACCACGCAGGAAGAGATCGCCCTCCTGGCGCTGGCCGAAGTCGTGACCTCGCGACGGAAGCGCGGACACGCCCATGCGGCTGAGCCTGCTCCGGCGGTCGTCTTCGCGACCGACCAGGTGTGCGGCATGACGGTCGACCCGCTGACCTCGACAAACACGGCGCAGCATCGCGACCAGACCTACTGGTTCTGTTCTGCCGGCTGCGAAGCGGAATTCTCGAAAGAGCCCGAGCGATACCTGCGACCGATCGAAGCGTGATGCGCTCCGCCGGTATAGTCCTGGCCGGCGGGTCGTCCCGGCGAATGGGGCGTCCCAAGCAGCTCCTCGACGTCGGAGGGCGGCCCATGCTCGAGGTGGTCGTGGCCCAGGCCTCCGCCTCGCGACTGGACGAGGTGCTGGTGGTGCTTGGAGCCGCGGCGAAGCGGATCAGCGACGTCGTGGATTTCGGTCGGGCGCGGGTCATCGTCAATCCCGACCACGCCTCCGGTATGTCCTCGTCACTCCTCGCCGGCATCGCCGCCCTCGGTGACGATGTCGATCGCGCCGTGGTGATACTTGGCGACCAACCCGACATCAGCGGATCGCTGCTCGACGAGCTCCTCGACCTCCAGGAACGCTCGGCGCTTCCGGCGGCGGCCCTGAGCTTCGGCGGCCTGCTTCATCCACCGGTCGTGCTCGCCAGACAGCTGTGGACCGACCTCGAGAACCTCGAAGGTGACGTCGGCTGCCGGGCGCTGATCAGGCAGCGGCCCGAGCTGGTGGCGACGCTGCCGGGGGGTGGAGCGCACAAGCACCCGACGGACATCGACACACCGGAGGACTTCCAGCGCCTCGTCAAGCGTTCGCCCGATCGAGTGAGCAACTTTCGCCGGGGTGGGTGATGACGACCGGCCTCAACTCGGCTGAACTGAAGCTGTCCTAATAGAGAACGCCTTCGAGGTCAACGCGTCTCCTGATCTCGTCTACAGCTTCCTGCTCGACGTGAACCAGGTGGTCGCCTGCGTGCCCGGCGCCGAGCTGGTCGACCAGGTGGACCCCACACGTTCAAGGGCAAGGTCAAGATCAAGGTGGGGCCGGTGACGGTCGCCTACGACGGGCTCGCCCGGATCGCGGAGCGAGACGACGCCATGCGTACCGCGATCCTGGAGGCTGAGGGCACCCCCGAGGTGTACTCACGACTTGGCCTGGCTAACCATCTCCTGTGTCGGGATCTCGGGGACAGGACAGCTTAGGAGGCCACTGGTGCCGCTGGCCTATGCCGTCGCAGCGCCTTGGCGCTCGCGCCAGCTACGAGCAACAGCCAGAGCCCGAGCATGATTGGCAGGAGGCCTGTCACCACCCAAAGGTTGCGGTCGCCCGCCGGCGCGGCGACTGGACTCAGGGCGCCTGCCGGCTGGAGCGCACTCGTCGGTGAAGGTTCGACGGCGATGCCACGCGCGTGTACCGGTTTCGTGCCGGATTGCGAGCTCGAGGGGATATTGGGAATCGGATTAGCCACGGGGGCAGCTGGTGGTTTGGGCGCCGGTGCGGGCGATGGCGATGGCTTCACTGGGAGGCCTGGCAAGCAGCCATTCTTGATCAAGCCGTAATGGTGGCCGGGATTGTTCACGTTCGCGTGGCCGCACGCCGGGACCGAGGACGCTGCAACCGAGGTCGGAGCCAGCGCGAACGCGAAAGCCACAAGTCCGAACGACGCCAGCAAGCACGCCCGAGCCACCGCACTCCCTCCGTTCACTGTGGCAGCGAGCCTACGTGTAGGTGGAACTGCTGTCGAGGGACAGGCCACTCGGGCGAGGGACAACGCCTAGATCCTGGCCGCGTTGTCGGAGTTTAGGCTTCAAATCCCATGCGCAAAGCGGTCAGAGCGACCCAACCACGAATGGGCCTCAGACCCACTGACGGCTGGGTCTTAAGGTCCACTCCCTTTCCGACGCGCATCGCACTGGGTCATTTGTCGCGTTGTGGAAGCGCCCGGCGGCAACTAGGTTGGGTCGACATCCGAGCTACTGGGGTGCGAAACAATGCAGATGGGCAATACCTGGCAATTTCGTGGAGATCAGGCGCGCGCGCAGCACGCGATTTCGCGACGCCATTTAGAAGGCGCCGATAGAGCCGAGGGCACCCAAGCGGCATGACAGGCGCACTCCGGATCGAAACGCCGGGACGTCGGGCGACCGCGCCGCGCTATGCGGGTTTCTGGCTGCGTTTCGCCGCATATCTGATTGACGTCACGCTGCTGTCGATCGTCGAGGGTGTTCTGGCAGTGGGGCTCATGATGATGGGCCCCCACGAAATCAACGTCGTCGCCATCTTGTACGGGCTGGTCAACTTCGCGCTCGTATCGGCGGCCCTGGCATGGGCTTATTTCGCTCTTTTCGAAAGCTCGCCGATGCAGGGGACCGTCGGCAAGTACGCTCTTGGGCTTTACGTGACGGACATAAGCGGCGACCCGATTGGTTTCTGGCGTGCGAGTGCCCGCTACTGGCTGAAGCTGCTCTCGAGCCTAAGCGTGATGGTGGGTTGGATCATCGTGGCCTTTACGCCGCGCAAGCAGGCGCTTCACGACCTGCTTGCCAGGACGCTCGTGCTGCGCCGGGCTCACGAGATGGTCCTGTGGCCCAACGCGGCCAGCGTAAATCTGGACGAGTACTGGGATGGAGGGCGCTGGATCACCGCTCCCTCGCTTCCGCCTAAGGAGCTTTAGCCATGGCACTTCCTTTACCCGTACAGGCGCCAGCTCGGCCCAATGCCGGCGTCCGGACGCCGCTGTTCCTGCTCGGTGTCGGAATGGCTTTGCTTGCGTTCATAGCGATGTTCGCCTTCGGGATCGTCTTCGCGAACCGCGGACTGACTGGCCAGCAGGTACCGGTGGTCGTTGCCGCCGCCGACATTCAGGCGCGAGAGCCGATCACCATAGCCATGATCTCGCTCAGTCAGGTGACGTCGTCGTCGCTCCCGCCCCACGCGTTTGTGCGCCTGGAAGACCTGAAGGGTTACTCCGCAGTGGTGGCGATATACAAGGGCCAGCCGATCACGAGCAACGTAGTCTCCAGCGCCCCCGACCAGATTCAGGGCGGCGCCAACGCTTATTTGCCAATCCCCCAGGGCTATGTCGCCATGACGTTGCCCTCGGCCGAGCTCCAGGGAGTCGCCGGGTATATCGCCCCCGGCGATTACATCAACATCATTGCGACCGCCGACACGAAGCTCTTCTCCACGGCAATTCCACGCCAGGTCGCGAAGACCGTCTTCACCAACCTGCACGTGATCCGGATCGGCCCAGCGTCGGCAATCCCGAAAGAGGGCCAGTCAATCGGCGTCTCCACAAGCATCACGGTTGTGATCTCCGAGTGCGACGCCCAGTACCTGGAATGGTTGGTCAACAACGTCAAGCTGACTTACGTTCTCCTTGCTTTCAAGGACTACGACCAGAAGCCGCCGTCGCCCGACCCTTCCTGCCCGTCAACCGTCGCCCCGTCTGTAGTCGGACCGGCTTTGGTGGATGCGCGGTGGTCGTTCACGAGGGGCTGAGGGACCCTGTAGACATGGTGCCGGAAAGGCGATGAGGACTGGCGCCCCGATGACGGGCTCACGGGTGCTTGGGACGGACAACCCGGCGCCCGCGCTAAACGGCGAGCGGCAGGCCAGGTCGTTCACCGGGACGCGCCAGCCGGCGCACAACAGCTGGCCGCCGAACCACTCAATGCTCTTGCGGGCAGACGTCCTCGAGCGGGCTCCTGTTTTCTTCACTCTCCCTGACAGCGCCATCAGGAAGCTGGCTCGTCGCGTGCGCCAGGTCATGATCGCGGCCGGCGGCGCGATCGTCTATCAGGGCGAGCCGGGCGACACCATCTTCTTCATAGAGAGCGGGCGCTGCCGAGTGATCATCGAGCGCCCGCCCAGCGCAGTCACTGTGGCTGTTCTCGGCCCGGGCGACTTCTTCGGCGAGGCCGCCTGCGTGCTTGGGCGTGACCAGCAAGCATCGGTGATCGCGCAGACCGAATGCAGGTTGATCGCGCTCGACAGGCAGAGCCTTACCTCAGTCGTCGGCCGCGATGCCGGTTTCCTTGACGAGCTGCGCCGGCTGGCGCACCAGCGATATCGAATATTCGCGGACACCGCCGTGAAGGCGACCTGGGGCATGGCTCTCGACGAAGCAACGGTCGTCGGCATTTATTCGCCCAAGGGCGGGTCCGGTGGGACCTGTTTGGCGCTCAATCTGGTCGGCTGTCTTTCGCGACGCCATCCAGGTCAGGTCGTGCTGCTCGACCTGGATTTTCCATATAGCCACGCGGCACTGCTTGCGGGTTTGGTGCCGACCAGCTGCCTCGCTCGTATGGCGGGATCGCCCGCAGAGACGTTCGAGGAATCCGTCTTGAGCACCATCCTCTATCACTCTGGGGGGCCGATGATCCTGCCCGGCGCGCTTCGCCCGGAAGAATCCGATGAGGTCACGCCGGAGCTCGTCACCCAAGCCATCACCATCCTGCGCAAGACGTTTCGGTACGTCGTCGTGGATCTGGGCATCGCAATCGACGATTCGACATTGGCTGTACTGGATCTCAGTCAACACGTAATCGTTGTCGCTGCGCCCGAGCTGTCGGCGGTCAAGAGCGCCGCCGATGCCGTGGACATCCTGAAGAAGCTGGGCACGCCAGACGACCGGCTGACGGTGGTTCTGAACAACCGTTCCGCTAAACCTGCAGTCATGAAGGCAGCGGTCGAGCGAAGTCTCAAGCGTGGCGTCGACATCGAGGTCGGCTTTGATGGTGCGAAGCCCGATGAGGCAGCCGTGAATGGGACGATCCTCAGCCTCACCGATCCTCGCAGCGAGATCACACGCGGCGCGCAAGCGCTCGCGGACATCGTCGAGGCCAAGCATGGGAACAGCCGGCGTCGCTCGCTGCAAATCGATGCTCCGGCATCTGTGGCGGTGGAAAGCAGTTGCTGAAACGCGCTCCTGGCGTGCGCCCCCTCGAGCCGGCCCGGCTCGCCATCCGCCGGGCGCTGGTGCGCCGTCACCTGCGCATCGTGGCGGCGGGTAAGAGCGAGGTGTTGAAGGTCGAGCTGACCGACGGCGAGGTCGACAGCTCAGCGCTCCTCGTCGAGTTCGCCGCCCCGCTGGACCCGGCCAGTGAACCGTTTCAGCGGGTTGCACATGCCATGAGGCGCTCCGGTGTTGCGGACGCGGTGATCGATGGGCTGGCCTCGCATGAACCGACCATCAGGGCGAGGAGCGCGCGAATCGCCGGCGCGATGCGAATGGAAGAGGTGGTCCCGTGGCTCACCCCGCTCTTGCGGTCGACAGTGCCTGCGGTCCGAGGCTCGGCTGCTCGCGCGCTGGGCAGGATCGGGGGTATTCGGTGCGCCGATGCACTCTTGATCGCGATCCAGCGGATTGGGCAAAGGCCATCACTGATCGTGGCGCTCGCGCGTGCGGCTCCCGACCTCTACCTGGAAGCGATCCTCGGCGGATCTGAACTGAGGGCGGTTTACCCGGCGGTGGCGATGGCCGCCGGTCTTCGCGGGCGGCGTACGGCGACGGCCGCGTTGATCTTGCAGTTGCGGGGGGGATCGCGGCGGTCGCGTACCGCAAGCGGCCGGGCGCTTGGATGGCTTGGCGCCCCGGCCGGCATCCCGGAATTGACACTCGCGCTGAAGCATCCGGACTGGCGGGATCGTATGGCGGCCGCCAAAGCGCTCGGCGCGATTCGCGCATATCGGCCCGGCACGGAGCTCTGGGCGTGCCTCACAGATCGCAACCCACGCGTACAGCGCAGCGCGCGCGACGCTCTACGCAAGCTCAGCCGGCGATGACTGCGCACTGGAAGTGGGCCTGATGGCACTCAAAGAAAGGCTTGATGCTCTCAAGCACCCTGAGGTAACCGATCTCGGCGCCTCCGAACAGGGGCTCAGCGTACTACCCGGGTGGCAACCCGCCGCCGATGCGCTGCCGACACCCACGCCGGACGAGTCGTCGAGCAAGCCTGTCCGGGCACCGAACACATTTGCCGCTACGAAGGCGGCCATCCACGCCCTACTTGTCGAGCGGCACGCGGACCAAATAGACATCGGCGACAGAAAGGGGGTCCGCAAGCTGATCGTAAGCCTGACGGATGAGTACATCCGCACCGCATCGGTCGCGCTCACGCGTCTCGATTACATGCACCTGCTCGATGGGCTTCTCGACGAGGTGCTCGGCTTGGGCCCGCTTCAACCGCTGCTCGAGGACCCGGCCATCTCGGAAGTGATGATCAACCACTCGCGCCAGGTGTTTGTCGAGCGCAGCGGACGCGTGATGCTCAGCCCTGTGGTTTTCGAGAGCGACGTGCAGCTGCGCCAGGTGATCGATCGTGTCGTGAGCACCGTCGGTCGCCGCGTCGACGAGAGTTCGCCCATGTGCGATGCGCGCCTGCGCGACGGCTCGCGAGTCAACGTCATCTTGCCGCCACTCGCCCTCGAAGGTCCCTGCATGACGATCCGGAAGTTCTCGAGGGACAAGCTGCGGCCTTCGGACCTGCTGGCGATGGGATCCGCCACGGCCAACATGATGCAATTCCTCGAGGCGGCTGTGCGGAGCCGGCTCAGCATTCTTGTGTCGGGGGGGACGTCGTCAGGCAAGACGACATTGCTCAACATCATCTCGGGGTATATTCCCACCGACGAACGGATCGTCACCATCGAAGACGCAGCCGAGCTTCAGCTGCGACAGACGCATGTAATCCGCCTCGAGGCCAGGCCGCCCAACATCGAAGGCAAGGGCGCGATCGAGATCAGAGACCTTGTCCGCAACGCGCTGCGGATGCGGCCCGATCGGATCGTGGTGGGCGAATGCCGGGGCGGTGAGGCCCTGGACATGCTTCAGGCAATGAACACGGGGCATGAAGGCTCGATGAGCACAGTGCACGCCAACAGTCCTCAAGACGCAATCAGCCGCCTCGAGGCCATGGTTTTGATGGCCGGCACGGACCTCCCATCGCGGGCCGTCCATAAGCAGATCGGGTCAGCTATCGACGTGATCGTCCAGACCCAGCGCGTGCGCGGTGGAGCGCGGAAGATCGTGAGCGTTTGCGAGGTGACGGGACTCGTTAACGGCGAGACGCAGACCCATGAGCTGTTCCAGTTTCGCCAGACTGGCGTCGACGAAGAGGGCAACGTCCAGGGCTTCCACACAGCGACTGGCAACCACTCGGTGCACATGGACCACTTCGCCGAGCGCGGCGAGACATTGCCGATCGCGATCTTTGATGCGTCCCCTTCCACCGCCGGAGCGACAGCCTGAGATGTCGGACATAGTCGTCTTCTCGGCTCTGGCGGCAGCCGGCGTCCTAATCGCGTGCATAGCGCTTGCCCTGCCACGGAGGATGC
>VBHX01000034.1 GCA_005879945.1 Chloroflexota bacterium
CGACCAGTCCTTCGGTGCGCTCGCCAACCGCCTGGTGGAACGAGGATTGATCGAGCGTGTCGCGGGACCTGGGCGGGCGATCCGGCACCGACTCACCCCCAAGGGCGAAGCGACGCTACGAAAGGGATACGAGGCTGTCGATCAGGTCTTCCAGGCGTCGTTCGCGCCTCTCACGAGCCGGCAGCGGGACGAACTCTTCCGCCTCCTCAGTCGCGCGCTTGTCGAAGGGAATCCTCCACAGCGTGTTGGGCTCTAGCGACTCCCAGAATCAACAGCCATCGACCGACGACAGGCCCGGTTATCCGTTCGGCAGGCGGCCCATACCGAGAAGTAGCTCTTGACGATTACCTGAGGAGAAGGGGGTTTAGGCGCTTCGGGCGACGGGCTTCAGCTCGCGCGATGGCTTGACTCGAATGGGCAGCGTGAAATGGAACTCTGTGCCCTGACCGGGTGCGCTCTCGAACCAGATCCGGCCGCCATGCATCTCGACGATCTGGCGGGCGATTGGCAAACCAAGGCCGGCACCGATACCCCGATTCACACGATTGGCGGAATTTGCGTGTGGCCGACGGTATCCAACAAACAGTCCGTTATCAAAGTCGACCGGCATACCTGGACCCTGGTCGTTCACGGTTACCTCTACGGATTCGGCATTCGCTCGGCTGGCCACCAGGACGTCGCTGCCGGCGGGCGAGTATTTGATCGCGTTATTCAGCAGAGTCGCGAGTGCTTGCGAAACTCTTTCCCTATCGCATGACACCGCAGGCACCGATGGGTCGAGGCGGGCGACAACAACATGATCTGGATTCTGATTCCGAATTGCATCCAGGACTCCTGCGATGAGATCGTTGAAATCCAACCGCGCAATTTTGAGAGTCGCGCCACCGGACTCGATGCGCTCCAGCTCGAGCATCTCATTGAAGGCCTGGTCCAGTCGTTCGGCGTCCTTATAGATGTCGCTCGCAGCCGCCCGTACCTCGTCCAGGTCGAGTCGGTCTGAATCTCGGATCAGCTCGCTGAATCCCTGAATGCCGACCAGCGCCGTACGGAACTGATGGTTGATCCTCGTGAGGAATTGAGTCTTGAGCCCGTTCAGCCGCTCGAGCACCGCGAGGTTGGCCATCGCGGTCTCCTGAGCCTCGTGTACGAGGCGTCGCCTCCAGCGGTCTGCGAGCAGAACGACCGGAAACATAGATGCATAGAACAGCGCCAGGCCCGCAACAAGGAAGACGTACAGCTTGTTTGACTCGTTATCGATCGCAGTCTGCACTGGGGCGTAGGGGAGATAGAGCTCGAAGGCTCCGCTCGGGGAGGAAGTTCCCTTGAAAACGAGCGGCACATAAACCTGGATCAGCGGGCCCACCAGATTGTCGCCGGAGTTTTCCTCGTCGTGGCCGTCGGTGACGCTTGCGCTCGACTGCCCGGCAAGCGCGCGGCCCAGGTCCGAATCGATCTGGAACGTCCTGCCGATGAGCGCGTGGTTGTCCGAATAGACGATCGTGCCGCTGCTGTTCCAGACCTTGATGCGCCGGAGCTCCTGGCTGACGGCGGCGCCTTGCAGTCTGTCGTCGGTCTGGGCGACATCGGCCGGGCTCATCCCGCCGGCGGCCAGCTGTTGAGTGTTGAGGAGAGGCTGGATGCCGACCTGGGCAATGAGACTTGCGCTGGTTCTGGCTGTTTCCAGATATCGCTGCTGAATGTCGGCGTTCAAGACATTGGCAAGGACTGCCCCCAGTGCCACGACAGGCACCAGGGCCAGAAGCCCAAATCGAACAAGCGATCCCAGTGCGCCAGGTCCCAATTTCGTGGGGAAATTGTGACAAAGCGTCCCCCAGGATTCCGCCGTATTAACCAGATACTTTTGGGGTGCCCCCGCTCAGCCTCGGCCGGCGTATCTGAACTGCTCATACAGCCTGGCGTACTCACCTGCTTCGGGGCTTGGCTCAGCCGCTGTTCATAGCTGGAACGTTGCGGTGGCGCGCGCCGCGGCTTTCGCCAGCCGCGTCGTGATAATGGATGAGCCGACGGAGGCGCTTGGAGTCAAGGAGTCAGGGCGAGTGCTGGAGCTGATCCGGGAGGTGCGCGCGCACGGCGTGCCGGTCTTGCTGATAAGCCTCAACATGCCGCAGGTTTTCGAGGTCGCCGACCGCGGCCACATAGTGTGGCTCGCCGGCGGGTGGCGACGATCACGCCGAAGACGCATTCGATGGCCGAGGCCGTGGCGCTGATGACCGGCGCGGCTTCATGGGCGGGCGCGAGCTGAGCGGCATGTTGGACGAGAACGTCGACCGCTATGAGCACATGCCTTATCGCCGCTGCGGCCGCAGCGGGCTGAAGCTGCCCGCGATCTCACTCGGTCTGTGGCAGAACTTCGGCGGCGACGCGCCGTTCGAGCGCCAGCGCGCGATCGTCCGCCGGGCGTTCGACCTGGGGATCACGCATTTCGACCTGGCCAACAACTACGGCCCGCCACCCGGTTCGGCGGAGGAGAACTTCGGCCAGATCCTTGCCACCGACCTGGCCGGCCGTCGGGACGAGCTTGTCATCTCAACCAAGGCCGGTTACCTGATGTGGCCTGGTCCATACGGCGAATGGGGCTCTCGCAAGTACGTGCTGGCCAGCCTGGACCAGAGCTTGAAACGGATGGGTCTTGAGTACGTCGACATCTTCTATTCACACCGCTTCGACCCCGACACCCCGCTGGAGGAGACCATGGGTGCACTTGACTCGGCGGTGCGAGCGGGCAAGGCGCTATACGCCGGCGTCTCGTCGTATTCGGCGCGGCGCACGCGCGAGGCGGCTGCGATCCTTCAGCAACTCGGAACCCCTGTCCTCATCCACCAGCCGTCCTACTCGATGCTCAACCGATGGATCGAGCCCGACCTCCTCGGCGTGCTCAAAGAAGAAGGTATCGGCTGCATCGTGTTCTCCCCGCTCGCGCAGGGGCTGCTCACCGACAGGTATCTCAAGGGTGTGCCCGAAGGCTCGCGCGCCAGCCATCCCGGCACGATGTCGCCGGACATGCTGAACCCGGAAAACCTTGCCAAGATCCGCGCCCTGAATGAGATCGCCGGCCGGCGAGGCCAGTCGCTGGCTCAGATGGCGGTGGCCTGGACTCTGCGCGACCCGGTCGTGACCTCAGCCCTGCTGGGGGCGAGCAGCGTTGCCCAGTTGGAGCAGAATGTCGCCGCCCTAAGCAATCTCGAATTCTCGCCCCGCGAGCTCGAGGAGATCGACCGACACGCGACCGAGAGCGGGATCAACCTGTGGGCGGCCTCGAGCGAGAGCTGACCTCTACCTCAAGGCTCTAGAACCAGCATCTCCGATTTCCACGGCGGTTCGGCCCCGGCGCGTGTGCAGGTCAAGGACGCGGCCAGACAGGCATAACCGACGGCCGCCTCGAGCTGCTGTTTGTCGAGGCGCAGGTCTGTACGTACCAAGTCGTGATCATGCAGCCAGGCAAGGAGGCCGGCCCCGAACGCATCGCCGGCTCCGATGGTGTCGACGACCTCCACCGGCGGCGCGCTGACGCGTACGCGATGGTCTCTGTGCGCGCCGTATGCACCTTGAGCCCCGAGTGTCACGACAACCAGAGCCACGCCTTCGCCCAGAATTCGATCCGCAGCCTGCTCGTACGCGAGCCCTGGGTAGAGCCAGGTCAGATCGTCGTCACTGGCCTTGACGATCGTGGTCTGCGCGATGACCGAGTGCAGGCGGTCGCGGTACTCATCCTCGGGGGCGAGCCCGATCCGGACGTTGGGGTCGAGCATGATCACACGGCGGCCGCGTTCGCGAGCCACCAGGTCGACGAGGGTTGACGCCATCGGTTCGAGCACCAGTCCCAATGTGCCGAGATGCAGGGCAGTCACGTCAGGCCCGAACTCCGTCGGAATCATTCCTGGAGTGAGATTTGGCGCTGACGTTCCGTGGACGAAGAACTGGTATGCGGCGAACCCTTCGCCATCCACGCTCACCACAGCGATCGTTGTCGACTCGGGACCCGTACTGGCCAGCTCCAGGCTGACGCCATCGGAGACCAGCAAGCCCTCGAGCTGGCGTCCGAAGAGATCCGTGGAGAGTCGCCCGAGAAAGGCAGTCGGAGCACCCAGGCGCGCCAAGGATCGCGCGGTGTTGAAAGGTCCGCCACCCGGCATCGCGCGCTGCGTGCCATCCCCGCCGTCGATCATGTCGATCAACGCTTCGCCGCAAACAACGATCACGGGGGGATCTCGCCTGAGCCTCTGGTGATCATTCGGGTCGGGACGATCAGGTGCTCGGATGACGACCGATCACCGTCGATACGGCGGAAGAGCATGTCGGCGGCGGTGCGTCCGATGAGCGCTGGATCTTGTGCGATGACGGTGATTCCAGGCTCCAGCAGGTCGGCCAGCAGAATGTCGTCGAAGCCGATCAGAGCAATGCGTCGGTGCAGACCCAACCGTCGAAGCACGCGGAACGCGCCTATGGTGATCATGTTCTGGCCGGCGAAGAGTGCCGTCGGAGGCTCCTCGGAGCCAAGCAGCTCGGTTGTCGCCGCCTCGGCTTTCTCGATTCCTCGCAGGTCAAGTCTCACCAGCCGTTGGTTGACGTCGATTCGTTGCGCGGCCATCTCTTCGACATAGCCTCGGCATCGTTCGGCGGCCGTGGCGATGGTGCGCAGGTCGCCCAGGTACCCGATGCGGCGGTGGCCGTTGGCAACCAGATGCTGGACTCCTAGCCGGACCCCGGCGGCGTTGTCGGTGAGCACCGTATCCGCGTCGAAGAACGCCGGCGGCCGGTCGACAAACACTATCGCCGTGCCGGCCTTGCGCTCGGCGACCAGGTAGCTGTGGTCCTCACTGGATGGCTGGACGATCAGGCCGTCGACTCGCCTGGACGCGAACGCCGAAACCAGCCTCCGCTCTCGGTTTCCATCCTCATCGCAGCTCCCCGCGAAAACCAGGAACCCGCGCTCGACCGCGACATCCTCGATGGCTCGGTGGAGCGCCGATGAGAATGGGTTCGACACGTCCTCGAGCACGACGCCAATGCTGGAGCTCCGGCCGTCGGTGCGCCGGAGGCTGCTGGCGGTCAGGTTGTGGCGATACCCGACCCGCTCGACCGCCGCACTGACTCGCTCGGCGAGCCTAGGAGTAACGCCTGGCTCGCCATTGACCACGCGCGAGACCGTCTTGATGCTGACCCTGGCGGCTGCGGCCACCTCCCGCATGGTGGGGCGTGACCGGTTCCGAACGGCCGATGGCGAAACCTTTGTCAACGTTGTACAGCATCCACCATATTGGCGCCAGATGGCGGCATTTCGAAGCCATCTTGCAATTTCATCGACTCCATGTTATACCTGACAACGTTGTCTACTGACAACGTTGTCAGTGACGCGCGGGCGTCCACAGGCTGACCTATTAAAAAGGGGTGACTCTGTATGAGCGGTAGGAAACTTGGATCCTCGAACCGGCGACTGGCCATACCGATCCTCGGGCTTTTCATTGCCGTGGCAGGCGCTGCTTGCTCTGGGGGAGCCGGCGGTGGAGGGGGCAGTAGCTCGAGCACGATCACGCTCGCCGCGGTCGACAACCCGTCGATGGCGGACCTGAAAAAGCTCGTCGGCGATTTCCAGAGCTCCCACTCGGGCATCCAGGTCAACATCGTTACCCTGCCCGAGGACCAGCTCCGACAGCAGGTGACCCAGGACGTGGCGGCGAACAGCGGCCGCTACGACCTGTTCACGATCGGCACTTATGAGGTGCCACTGTGGGCCAAGAAGGGATGGATTGAGAATCTCAGTCCATACATCGCCAAGGATTCGTCCTACGCACCTGACGACCTCATCCCCGGCATCAGGGGAGCCCTCACCTACAACAGCAATCTCTACGCGGTGCCGTTCTACGGCGAGTCCTCCATGCTCATGTACCGCAAGGACATGCTGTCGGCCGCGGGCGTGACGATGCCCGACCACCCGACCTGGGACCAGGTGGCGGCCGCCGCCCAGAAAGTCAACAGCTCGACCGTCAACGGAATCTGCTTGCGCGGCCTTCCCGGTTGGGGCGAGCAGCTCGCTCCGCTGGACACGGTCGTCAACACGTTCGGCGGGCGCTGGTTTGACCCGCAGTGGAACGCTCAGCTGAACTCCCCGCAGTGGAAGCAGGCGGTGACCTTCTACGTGAACCTACTCAAGTCGGCAGGCGAGCCCGGGGCCGGTAACGCCGGATTCACCGAGTGCCTCAACGCCTACAACAGCGGCAAGGTCGCGATGTGGTACGACGCGACTGTGGCAGCGAGCTTCTTCACTGGCGACGCGGCCAAGAACTCGGGCTATGCATTTGCTCCGACCAAGGTCAAGGACTGGTCGGGTTGGCTGTGGGCGTGGTCGCTCGGCATGCCTTCCAGCAGCAAGAAGAAGGACGCGGCCTGGACCTTCGCGGACTGGGCCACTTCCAAGGACTACGCAAAGCTGGTCGGGACCAAATTGGGTTGGGCCCGCGTATCGCCAGGAACCCGTACCTCGACCTATTCGATTCCCGAGTACCAGCAGGCGGCCGGCGCTTTCGCGCAGGTGACCCTTGATTCAATCTCGCATGCGGACGTTACTCACCCGACTGTGGATCCCGTCCCCTACATTGGAGTCCAGTACGTCGACATCGACGAATTCCAGCAACTTGGGGACCAGGTTTCGCAGGAGTTCGCCAAGGTGATCGCCGGAGGTCAAACAGTGGACCAGGCGCTGGCCAAAGCCCAGACGCTCGCAGCAGCCGTCGGCAAAAACTATCAACATTAGTTAGGTCGTGATCTCGAACCGAGATCGCCGCAAGTGAACAGCTCCATCCTCCGAGTCGGGAACGGAGGCGTGCAATCCGCCGCCTCCGTCGCCCGCCGGGAGGCCTGGCTCCGGCGACTGCCGCTGGTGCCGGCCTTTGTCTACGTCGTCCTCGTGACCCAGATCCCGTTTGCGCTGACGATCTACTACAGCTTCTTTTCGTGGAACCTGCTCAAGCCAGGCAGCTTCAAGTTCGCCGGGGCCGACAACTACGCGAGACTCCTGACCGACGAGAGCATCCGGACCGCGGTGCTGAACACCGTGGTTCTGACGCTCTGTGTGATCGGGATCTCGGTAGTCCTCGGCCTGTCAGTTGCTTCGCTGCTGAACTCTGAGGTCTTCGGCAGGGGCCTGATGCGCACGCTGATGATCGCGCCGTTTCTCATCATGCCGACGGCCGGCGCCCTGATCTGGAAGGACACGCTCCTCAACCCGTTGTTCGGGCTCTTGCCCAATCTGTTGGGCCCATTCGGTCTTGGCCGGGTTGACTGGGTGAACCGTTTTCCGATGGCGACGGTCGTCGCCGTCGAGGTCTGGCGTTGGACGCCCTTCATGATGCTGATCATCCTTGCGGGTCTCCAGTCGCAGAACCCGGAGGTCCTGGAGGCAGCGCGCGTCGACGGAGCGAACGCGTTTCAGGCTTTTCGCCGGATCACGCTACCTCTTGTTAGGCCCTTCCTGGAGTTGGGTGCGCTGCTCGGATCGCTTTTCGTCGTGCAGACGTTTGACTCGATCTACATGCTGACCTATGGCGGTCCCGGTGAAGACACGACCAACGTTCCGTTCTTGCTCTATCTCGTTGCTTTTCAGGGTTTCAACATCGGACAGGCGTCGGCGATTGGAGTGGTCGCGGTCATCCTGACCACCATCGTTGCGACCTTTGCGCTGCGCACCCTGTTCTCGATTTTTCACGTGGAGGCCCGACATTGAGCGCCAAGGTGGTGGCCGGCGGACGGTTCCAGTTCCCCACCAAGAAGGTGGCGTGGTCGATCGTTGGTTGGCTGGTCGTGTTCATCTTCTTCTTCCCAGTCCTGTGGATGTGGCTGGAATCACTCAAGACGGAACCGCAGGCCGCCAGCTCGCCGCCGACCATTCTTTTCCTACCCACCCTCGAGGAATTCCAGACGGTGCTGTCCGGTGACTTCCCACCGTTCTTCATCAACTCGGCAATCGCCTGTATCGGCTCGACGATCCTGGTTTTGGTCCTCGGGCTGCCGGCCGCTTACGCGCTGGCCATCAGGCCGGTCAAGCGGACGCAGGACGTGCTTTTCTTCTTTATCTCGACTCGATTCCTGCCCTTCGCCGCGAGCCTCGTACCGCTCTACTTGCTGGCTCGTGACCTGCAACTGCTGGACAACATCTTTGCCCTGGGCCTCATCTACACAACGATCAACCTGCCGCTCGGCGTTTGGCTCCTACGCTCGTTCCTACTCGAGATCCCACCCGAGCTGTTCGAGGCAGCGCGTGTGGACGGCGCGTCGTTCGCAACTGAGCTCCGCCGCATTGTCGTACCGCTGATAGCGCCTGGAATTGCGGCCACGTCGTTGATCTGCCTGATCTTCAGCTGGAACGAGTTCTTCTACGCGGTGAACTTCACGTCGTCAACCGCGGCAACGACGCCGATTTTCCTGGTCGGCTTCATCAGCGGGCGCGGACTCTTCTACGCCAAGCTGGCCGCCGCCGCGACTCTGGCCAGCCTCCCGGTGTTGCTGGCGGGCTGGATCGCGCAGAAGCAGCTGATCAGGGGTCTTACGATGGGCGCGGTCAAGTGAAAGCCGTCGTCATCGAAGAGCCGAAGAAGGTCTCGGTAGAAGAGGTTGCCGACCCGGTTCCGAAGGCTAACGAGGCGGTCGTCAAAGTCGCGGCCTGCGGCATCTGCGGCACCGACATTCACGTCATTCGCGGCGAGTTCGCACCCACGCGTTACCCAATCGTCCCCGGCCACGAATTCTCCGGCGAGGTGGTGGCCATCGGTTCCGACGTGAGCAACCTGAAGGTTGGCGACGCTGTCGCCGTCGATCCTTCTTTGTACTGCGGGCACTGCCGGCAGTGCAGGCTCGGCCGCTTCAATCTCTGCGAAAACTGGAATGCGATCGGGGTTGGCTCGGCCAACGGCGCCTGCGCCGAGCTCGTCGCCGTACCCGCGGCCAACGCGTTCCGCCTGCCCACCGACATTCCGCGTTTCTGGGGAGCACTGGTCGAGCCCCTTTCGTGCGCAGTCCACGGGCTGGATCAGGTCGATCTTCAGGTCGCGGGCAGTTACCTGATCTACGGAGCCGGCACGATGGGGCTGCTGCTGGCGCAACTTGCGAAAGACAGCGGCGCGAGCCAGGTCGACATCATCGACACGAACCCAAAGCGGCACCCGCTGGCCAAGAAGCTGGCCGCCGACCGCACCGCCGTTTCCGCAGATGAGCTCGACCAGCCGCAGGGCTGGGACGTGGTCATCGACGCCACCGGCGTGGTTCGCGCCATCGAAGACGGCCTGCGCCGAGTTTCGCGTGGAGGCACGTTCCTCATGTTCGGCGTGGCCAACGCCGACGCGATGGCCACCTTTTCGCCTTTCCGCGTCTACAACGACGAGATCAAGATCATCGGCTCGATGGCGGTCCTCCACAGCTTCGAGCGGGCGCTTGCGCTGCTCGAGAAGGGGGTCATCGACTGTGAGGCGATGATCACGAATCGGTTTTCTCACGAAGAATATTCGAAGGCGATCGACACCTTTGTCGGCGGAGGCGGACTGAAAGTCCAGGTCGGTCCAAACTAGCCGACGCGCCGAAGGGACGGGGCAAGACCTGGGGACCGAAGCTCCAGTACCGATCAAGCCAGACGCCGATGTCTTAGGCTGCAACTCGATGGGAGTAGGCCACTCCCACGGCGTTCCGCACTACCACAATCGCGATGCCGTCCGGGCGGTCATCGTCAGCGCGGTCGCCCTGGGCATCGCGGCGCTTGCAGAGCTCGTCGCCGCAGCGGCGAGCGGATCCGCCAGCGTGTTCGCCGACGGACTGCACAACGCGGGCGACGTCCTGACCACGTTCGTCCTCCTGTTCTCGTTCCGCCTCGCCCGTCGCCCGGCGACACGGCGCTTCGCCTCGGGCTTCGGGCGCATCGAGGACGTCGCCACTCTGCTGATTCTGGTCGTCATCATCGTGACCGCGGGCGTGGCGGCATGGGAGTCGGTCCAGAAGCTGCTGGTCCCGCCGACTTACTCGCAGATCCCCCTCAGCCTGGCCGCTGCTGCGGTTGGCGTCGTCGCCAACCTCGGCGTGTCCGTGTACAAGATCAGGGTCGGCCGCGGGCTGCACTCGACGGCGCTCGAGGCGGACGGCATCCATTCCCGAATCGACGCCCTGGTGTCGGCGGGAGCATTTGTGGGCATCGGTCTGGCCGGCATGGGCCTACGAATCGCCGACCCGATCGCGGGTCTCCTGATCACTGTCGCAATCGTTTACGTGATGGGCGGCACCGTGCGCGAGCTGTTCTTGCGCATGATGGACGCGGTCGACCCCGAGCTCACCGAGGAGCTGACCCATGCTGCCCTCGAGGTCCCCGGCGTGCTCGGGGTGCACGATGTCCGTGCCCGGTGGGTCGGCCGCCAGCTGGTGGCGGTAATGCACGTCGCCATTGATCCGAAGGCGAGCCTCGTGCAGGCCCATGAGCTTGCCACGCGCGTCGAGGATTCGATCTGCGCCCATCTGCCCGAGGCGCGCGTCGACATTCATATGGACCCCGGCACGCGCGAGCACCATCACTCTGTCGTCGGCACAGAGGATGCCGACGAGGAGGCCGAGCAGACCTAAGCACGGCTCAGCGCTTCGCGGGCGCTCGCTCCAGGACCTTCAGCGACTCCCTGATGAATGAGGGGATGTCCGCCGGCATGCGAGAGGTGACCAGGTTGCCATCGACGACCACCTCCTGGTCGACGACGTCGGCACCGGCCTTCTGAAGGTCGCCGAGCACGGTCTTCCATGCGGTCATTCGATGCCCCTTGTACTCGTCGGCGGTGAGCAGGAGCTGGGGTCCGTGGCAGATCGCGAACACCGGCTTGCGCGCGGTCATGAACGCCTTCACGAACTGCACTGCTTCGTCGTGGGCGCGCAGCTTGTCGGGGCTCGAGCCACCTGGGATCAGGAGGGCGTCGAAATCGTTCGGTTTCACGTCTTTGAATGACTTGTCGGCCTTCGCCTTCACCTTGCCCTTGCTGCCCTCGAGGACTGCTCCTGCCTCGAGGCCGACGATCGTGACCTCATGACCTGCGCTGCGCAGTGCGTCGTAGGGGTCTTTGAACTCCGAATCTTCGAACATCGGGCCGAGCACGCAAGCGATCTTCACACCGCACCTCCATGTTGTCGCTTTGTCTTCGATTCCAGGTTACTCGCAGCCATCAAACCGACGGCGGCCTGGCCAAACCCGTACACTGAGTTCCTCGGCCGATTTTCGTCGGCCCGCTCGCTCGGGTCCTCTCTCCCGTCGGTGTGACGGTGTCCTGATCGCCGCGCCACATACGACCCTGGAGAGGATCAGGAGCCACGTTGCAGTCATTCGCAGACGCGGGCGTACGCCCGCATACCTTGGCGGCCCTCGCCGCCCTCGGCATCACCGAGCCCGTGCCCGTTCAGGCACAGGCAATTCCTCCGCTCTTGGCGGGCCGTGATGTCGTCATCGAGGCGCCGACCGGGTCCGGCAAAACCCTCGCGTTTCTCATCCCGATGGTGGAGCGGTTGCCCCGCCGGGGCGCGGGACCAAGGGCCCTCATTGTCACCCCGACCCGAGAGCTCGCGCTGCAGGTCGAAAAGGTGCTTCGCTCGCTTGCGAGCGACCTCCGCTCGGCCGTGCTCTACGGCGGCGTCGGCTATGCCACCCAGCGCCTGGCGCTGAGGAATGGCGTCGATGTCGTGGTCGGCACGCCCGGCCGCATCCTCGATCTCGTTTCGCAAGGCAAGGTTTCGCTGTCGCGCATCGAGTACCTCGTCCTCGATGAGGCCGACGAGATGCTGGACGCGGGTTTTGCTCCCGCGGTCGAGAAGCTGCTCGGGCTGACCTATGAGCCCCAGACAGTGCTCGCCTCGGCGACCATGCCGGCCTGGGTGACCCGCATGATCGAAAAGCACACGCACGACCACGAAGAGGTCCGCGTCGAATCAGAGACAGAGGTGGACCTCGAACACGGCCTCCTGCGCGTGGCCCGAGAGAACAAGCTGCAGACGCTGAGCCGCGTTCTGCGCCGTCACGGCGGCAGCGCGATCGTGTTCGGCCGCACCAAGCACGGGGTGTCGAAGCTCAACGGCCACCTGCGCCAGCTCGGCCACAACTCCGTCGAGCTCCAGGGCAACCTGTCGCAGGCCATCCGCGACCGGGCGATGGCGTCGTTTCGCGATGGCAGGAGCCTGGTCCTCGTCGCCACCAACGTGGCCGCACGGGGGATCGATGTCGACAACGTCGGCCTGGTCGTCAACTTCGAGCTGCCTGACTCGGCGCAGTGGCTCACGCACAGGGTCGGCCGCACCGCGCGCATGGGCGTCGCGGGACGCGCGCTGACCTTCGTCACGCCCGAGGACGAGCTGGCCTGGGTCAAGCTCAGCCGCCAGGGCGCTCCTGACATCCGCGAGCTCGACGCGAAGCGGTTCCTGGACGAGGGCAGCTGGCACTACCAGGAGCACCGACCCGCACACGCCCCAAGGCCGGTAGCCTCAGGCAAGCCCACCGCCGGACGCAATCGACGCCGCAGATGGCCGGCGCGGAGCGCGGCGGGCAGGTAATCGGTCTAGACTGCGCCTAACCCGACAGGCTGGCGTTTCCTCCCGTGAACCTGCCGATCTCTTGTCAAAGAAGGAGATAGGAGTTCGCATGGACGCCACAGACGCGAATCGCACCGCTCTACTCGTCGACGATGAGCCGGGCTCGCGCGCAGCTCAGCTGACACGTCTCGAAGGCGAGGGTTACAGCGTCATGGCGGTCGATAATCAGGCGGACGCACTCAGCCGGGCGAAGCAGACACTGCCGCAGGTGATATTCATCCACCTCGTGACCGCCGGCACCGTGTCGTTCATCCAGGCCCTCCGGGCCGATGACTCATGCCGGCATATCCCGGTGGTCGTGATCAAAGAGCAGCCCCCGGTCAAGCATGTCCCGGGCCGCGCGAGGCTTCACGCCGTGCCCCACGACAGCTGGTGAGAGGCTAGCCCCGAGTCGCGGCCGGTACCTGGATCGGGGTCAGCGTGGCCTCGAGCTGCTCGCGCAGGTGCTCGAACTTCGGCGGCAGCACCAGGCGCTCGCCCAGGTGCTCGGGATCCTCGTCGACGGCGAAGCCCGGACCCATCGTTGCGATCTCGAACAACACCCCGCTCGGCTCGCGGAAATAAACCGACTTGAACCAGAAGCGGTCGATGACCGGCGTAGGCTGGGCGCCGCGCTCGATCACGCGATCGCGCCACGTCACCTGTTCGTCATCGAGCGAGGCCCAGGCCACGTGGTGCACGGTTCCGGCTCCGGGAATGCCGCGGCCTTCGGCGGGCGCGGGGTCGAAGACGTAGCGACCGCCACGCTGGTCGCCGTGAACCTGCCACGACGTGGCGCCCTCGGGCGCAAAGCCGAGCGCGTTCTCAAAGAGCTCGCGGCTTCGCTCAGGGTTTGCCGAGTAGGCGCGCACCTCTTCGAACCCCCGGATGGCGTATTCAGCCGGAACCTCGGGGTGAGAGGCGGTGAGCGGCGCGTCGGTGGTGCCGACTACGCGAAGCTCGAGGCCGAGACCTTCGGGGTCGGAGAACTCGATTGACCCGGGCGACCTGCGGCCGTTGCCAAGCCGCCGCTCCCAGAAGTCGAGCGCCGGCTCGGAGGCGACCCTGAGCACGATCCGGTGGATCATGCCCTGGCCGGCGCGGCCGGGATGCGCCCCGGGGTACTCGAAGAACGTCAGGTCGAAACCCGGGCTGCCGTTGTCGTCGCCATAGAAAAGGTGGTAGACGGTGGGGTCGTCCTGGTTGACGGTCTTCTTGACCATTCGCAGGCCCAGGGCCCCGGCGTAAAAATCGACGTTCACCTGGGCGTCGCCGGTGATCGAGCTGACGTGGTGGATGCCTTCAAGTTTCATTGTCTCTGTATACCCCGATTCACCTCCCCGCCGTGCGGGGAGGGTGGCGCGCAGCGCCGGGTGGGGAGGTCCGCCTCAGCGGTAGCGCTTGACCAGATCCTCGACCGGCTTGCGTCGCCCGCCCCTCAGCGCGCCTTCCGCCGGATAGCCGAGCGAGACCGTGGTCCGGACCAACCTTTCGGGACCCAAGCCGAGAATCCTTGCCGCCTCGCGGCGTGCCTCGTCCCGCAGCCAGCCGATGCTCGACCCTATGCCGTGGACATGCGCGGCAAGCATGATCCGCTCGGCGATCCGGCCCTCGTCGAAGGCGTTCAACTCGTCGCTGTCCAGGAGGCTCAGGATCACGGCCCCTGCGGCGGCACCGGCGAGGTGTTTCGCATATCCCTTCAGGTCGGCCAGCCGCCGCAGGGTGGCACGGTCCTCAACCCACAGGACCTGGAATGCCTGGCGGTTGCTCGCGTTGCCCGACCAGCGAATCACGTCGTAGATGTCGCGGACCGCGTCAGCCGGCAGGGGCTTGTCCGCGAACTGGCGAACAGCGCGGAGGCCCTTCAAGAGGGAGATGAATTCGTTGGCGCGTGTCGTCGTGTTCATGGCTCGATCGTAGAAGCGCCAAAGCCGATGTGGGCGGCTACGATAACGCGGGGACCGGGGCCAGAGATGGGCCCCTGCCGTTGATAAAGGGGGTAGGCGCCATGTCGGTGGCTGCTGGTGCGCGTGAGCGCGACATCATCTATCCCGAGGAGCGGCTGCCGTGGCCGCAGACGGTCCTCCTGGGCATCCAGCACGTGATGGCGATGTTCGGCGCGACGGTGTTGGTTCCGCTGATCTTGGGCTTCAACCCGAACACGGTCATCTTCTTCAGCGGCATCGCGACCCTCATCTTCTTGATCGTCACCGGCCGCAAGGTGCCCAGCTATCTGGGCTCATCCTTCTCATTCATCGGGGCTGTGCTCGCGATCCAGGGCGGGCCCGGCCAACACCAGGGCCTTGCATTCGCGGGCATTCTCGTCGCTGGCGTCATCTACTTCCTGATCGGCGCCGTGGTCCATTTCGCCGGTATCAACGTAATTCGCTTCCTGATGCCGCCTGTGGTCACGGGCACAGTGGTGGCCGTGATCGGCATTGCTCTGGCCAGCGTGGCGGTAGCCAACTACCAGAAGGAGCTGGTAACTGGGACCATCACGTTTCTCGCCGCGGCACTCGCCTCGGTGTATCTACGGGGCTTTCCACGTTTGCTCCCGGTGCTCATCGGCGTCGTGGTCGGCTATGCCGTCGCCGGGCTCGACCAGGTCGCGGGTGGCGCATGTGCCGCGGCCTCGTCCGGATGCCACGTCAACACGTCGGGCATCGGCAGCGCGGACTGGATCGGCTACCCGAAGTTTTCCTTCCCCGATTTCAGCGATCCCGTCCGGGCGTTCAGCCTGTTCTGGTTCATCCCCATAGTGCTGGTGGCTGAGAACACCGGTCACGTTTTCGCGATCGGTGGAATCATGAAGCGGGACCTATCCGGCTACCTGGGCCGCACGTTCATGGGCGATGGCCTGGCCACCGTGGTCAGTGCCATCTTTGGTGGCACCGGCGAGACCACGTATGCCGAGAACATCGGCGTCATGGGCATTACGCGCGTCTTCTCGATCTGGGTGTTCATCGTCGCCGCAATCACCGCCATCCTGCTGGGCTTCATTCCCAAGTTCGGAGCCCTCGTGCTGAGCATCCCGATAAGCGTTCTTGGCGGGATTGAGCTCTACCTGTTTGGGCTGATCGCGGTCATCGGCGCGAAGATCTGGGTCGACGCTCGGGTCGATTTCTCGAAGCGCGCGAACCTCGCCGTCGCTGCAATCCCGCTGGTTTTGGCCGCCGGTGGGGCCGATCTCAAGATCGGATCCTTTGAGATCAACAACCTGGGGCTGGGCGCATTGGGCGCCATCGTCTTGTATCAGATTCTGCGGCCGGGCCACATGCGTGACTCTGAGGCAGAACCGCCGGAGGTCGTCGCACCGAGCTGATCGTTGCGCTTGCGGGTACTGGCGCGCATGTGCATTGTTTGCGCATGACGCGCGCGACCTCATGAAATTCATCGACCTAACCCAGGACTTCTCGCTTCACACGCCGGCCTTCGCCGGCTATGCGGGCCCGACCATCCGCTGGATCAAGCGGCTCGCGTTCGACAAGGCGGGCGGCCAGGAGATCACGATGACGCTGCACGTCAGCACCCACCTCGATGCACCGGCGCATTTCTACTCGGGCGGAAAGTTCATCGGCGACCTCCCGCTCGACTTCCTGATCGGTCCCGCATGCGTTGTCGACCTCGAGCGGATGGGTCTCGGCGATTTCGACCTCTACGGACCCGAGCATTTCGAGCGTTGGGAGAACGACACCGGTCATCGCATCGAGCGCGGCGACATCCTCGTCATCCACACCGGCTACCACCGCCACTATCCCGAGAACTGGGCCGACCGCTCGGACGTAGACGAGACCAAGTACTTCATCCGCCACCCCGGGCCGACGCGCGCGTTCGCCGAGTGGGTTCTCAGTCGTGGCGTGCGCTGGATCGCGGTCGACGCGGGCAGCGCCGATCACCCGATGAATACCGTGATCCGCCGCATCCGCGCCGATGAGGCGGAGGAGGCCGAGAAAAAGCTCGGACGCGGCCTCGACGATATCTTTCCGAAGACCGACTACCAGATCATGCACACGCTGCTGTTCCCTCACGACGTGATCCACATCGAGAATCTGGGCGGGCGGATCGACGACGTGCTCGACCAGAAGGTCATGTTCGGCTGCTTTCCGTGGCGGTTCCAGGGCGGAGAGGCCGCGCCATGCCGCGCGGTCGCCATGGTGGAGTAAATGAAGCCCGCGCCATTCGAATATCACGCGCCCGCATCCATCGGCGAGGCGTGCTCGCTGATCGGCTCGCTGGAGGACGCGAAGGTGTTGGCGGGTGGCCAGTCGCTGATTCCATTGTTGAATTTCCGACTCGCCCGGCCCGCGCACCTCGTCGACATCAACCGCATCGCGAACTTCGACCGGATCTACGAGCGCGACGGCGGCATCGCGGTGGGCGCGCTCGCCCGGCAAGCCGACGTCGAGGACTCGCAGCTGGTCGCGCGTGTCTGCCCGCTGCTGGCGGCGGCCACGCGATTGGTGGCGCATCGGGTGATCCGCAACCGAGGCACGGTGTGCGGCAACCTGGCCCACGCCGATCCAGCGTCTGAGCTCCCAGCAGTCTTGCTGGCCCTCGGCGGGCATGTCGTGGCTCATTCGGCCCGAGGGTCACGCATCATCCCCGCCGCCGATTTCTTCACCAGCGTGATGCAGACGAGACTGGCTTCGGACGAGCTGCTGACCGAAGCATGGTTCCCGAAATCGACGGGTCGGTTCGGGATTGCAGAAGAATCGCGCCGCCACGGCGATTTTGCCCTCGCCGGCGCCGTGCGCTACGGCGATCGCCTGGCTCTGTTCGGCGTGGCGCCGACTCCCGTGCTGGCTGATCCGCGGGACCCCGCGCGAGGACTGCAGCCCAGCGCCGACCTCGAGGCGACTGCGGAGTTTCGCCTTCACCTCGTTCAGGTGGTGACAGAGCGGGTCTTCCCGCAATGAAGATCAACGGCACCTCGTATCCGGCACCCGGAGATCCGCGGCGGCTGCTGTCGGATCACATCCGCCACGACGTCGGCCTCACCGGCACGCACGTCGGATGCGAGCACGGCGTGTGCGGATGCTGCACGGTCCTTCTCGACGGCGCGCCGGTCCGAGTGTGCCTGATGCTCGCGGTCCAGGCCGAAGGCCACGAGATCACGACCATCGAGGGCCTGGCAGCGCCGGGCGAGGCGCTCCATCCCGTGCAGCAGGCATTTCACGAATGCCACGGGCTTCAGTGTGGTTTCTGCACGCCGGGTTTCGTGATGTCGGTGGTCGGACTCCTGCGCCAAAACCCCAGCCCGACGCCTGAACAGGTGGATGAAGGGATCTCCGGCAACCTCTGCCGGTGCACGGGGTACGCATCGATCCGCCGAGCTGTGCACCGTGCTGCGGAGCTGACGAAACCGTGACCACGCGCTGGTTCGGCGAGCGGGTGCAGCGGGTCGAGGATGATCGGCTGCTGCGCGGCAAGGGCCACTTCACGGACGACATCG
>VBHX01000148.1 GCA_005879945.1 Chloroflexota bacterium
AGGTCGAGATGATTCGGGCTCTTCGAATAGCGCGGGGCTCCGCAACCAAAGCAAAGACCCAGGCAATCAACGCCATCAAGGCCCTGGTTGTCATGGCTCCCGAAGAGGTCCGAGAGCAGCTGAGGGAGCTGCCGAGCGTCAAGCTGGTCGGTACCTGCGCCCGTTTCCGCGCGTCCCGAATCGTCGACCCCATCAGCGCCGTCAAAGCGAGCCTCAAATCGTTGGCGGTCCGCCATCGCGCGCTGGACGCGGAGATTCGCGAACTCGAGGACCAGCTCGACGACCTCACGTCTGCGACCGATCCTTTGCTGCGGAGCCGGTTCGGCGTCGGACCAGATACGGCCGCCGCTCTGCTCTTAGCTGCCGGCGACAATCCTGCACGCCTTCGGTCGGAGGCCGCCTTCTCAATGCTTTGCGGCTCATCACCGGTGCCAGCTTCGTCCGGCCAGACGAAGCGGCATCGACTGAACCGAGGAGGCGACCGCCAGGCCAACTCGGCTCTCCACCGCATCGTGATGGTGCGGCTCCGCTGGCATGAGACGACGCAGGCCTACATGCGCAAGCGTCTTGCCGAGGGAAAGTCGAAGCGTGAGGTAGTCAGGTGCCTGAAACGCTACGTCGCCCGCGAGATCTACGGCGTTCTCATGGTCCGCTCGGAGCGACGTTGACATCCATAGGAGGATCCACTACTCGCGACACAACTACCGGTCGGGTGACAGCTCTTCGTCACAGAGCGGCCACACATAAGGGGGCTCAGCGGCTGTATGCGGAGCCTCGACTAATAGTCAGGCTCGCCTTGCGAGAGCCCTGGCACGTTCCTTTTGGACGTTAACCGGCCGCGAGGGTAAACCAAACGGTCGTCAAACCGTTGGCCGATTCTGCTCCTACGTGGCCGCCAGCAGCCTCTATAAGCTGCTTGACCAGCGCGAGACCTAGGCCATAGCCTCCGCTCGTCCGATTTCTGGACTGGTCAACGCGATAGAACCGGTTGAATATCCGAGGAATCTCATCGGCTGGAATCGTTGAGCCTGTATTGCTAACGCTGACGCGAACCTCGCGTCCAAGCGACTGGGCGCGCACCGACACTCCTCCACCCTCGTGCGCGTAGCGACCGGCATTCTGCAGGAGATTGAAGAGCACCTGCGTCAGGTGGTCCGGGTTGGACCTGACCACAATCGACGGCGCCAGGTCGATCGTCACGCCTATGTGCCGCTTATCCATGGCCGGTGCGACCAGTTGCACCGTGGATTCGATGACCTTCCGTAGGTCGATGTCTTCCGCCACCTCAGTTCGCGAGGGTGCTTCGGCGAGCGCGAGAAGAGCATGCGACAGCCGGACCAGCCTCTCGCTCTCCTCGTGCAATGATTCGAACACCGATGGACTTGGGGTGAGCACGCCGTCGCGCAATCCCTCGAGGTAACCCTGGAGGTTGGTAAGTGGCGTAAGCAGCTCGTGCGCGGCTCCGGCGACAAAGTCGCGCCGTACTTTCTCCTGGTTCTGGAGGCTGTCTGCCATCGCATTGAACGTGGTCGCAAGGGACCGGATCTCGGCCGGTCCTACCTCGGCGGCGCGGGCACGATAGTCGCCGCCAGCTAGGCGATTGGCGGCGTTGCTCACCTCTTCGAGTGGCCTCGCGATATTCCGCGCGAGCAGGACGGCGACAACAACGCTCAGTACTGCCGCGACCACCACGGCAACAGCGAATATTCCACTTACGGTCTGCTCGAACATTGCGTTCGCATCGGCCGCGCTCGCCCCGTGCTTCATCATTAGCTGCTCGAATTGCATGCGTGCGACTTCCAGCACGCCCGTGCCAAGGATTGCCACGGCAAGCGCCACGACGACTAAGCAGGCCAGCGCTATTCGCGCCGCGATTCCTTGTGGGATGACGCGTCTCATTTCTGCCGCGACCCCGACTCGGGAGCCGCCCGATAACCGACCCCGCGTACCGTGGCGATGTACCGAGGCGAGTCCGGGTCATCACCCAGCTTGGCCCTTATCCGGCGCACCGCGACGTCCACGGTCCGTCCCAGGACGTCGCGGTCCATGCCGTAGATGATGTCGATGAGCCGGTTGCGCGTGAGGACGCGGCCACCAGCCTGCAAAACAGCCACCAACATCCGGAACTCCACGTCCGTAAGGCCGACAAGCTTGCCTTCAACCCGCACCTCGTGCCTGTCGAGATCGACTGTCAGCTGCCCATGTTTGAGCGCGGCGGAGGGCACCGCAGCCGGGTGGCTTCGCCGCAGAAGTGTGTTGACTCGCACCACCAGCTCAGCGGGGCTGAACGGCTTGGCCAGGTAGTCATCCGCGCCCTCCACCAGTCCGCGGATACGATCGTCAACTCGGCCACGTGCGGACATCATCAGGATCGGCACGTTCTGACTGGTGTCGCGGAGGTGTCGCGCCACCACAAGCCCGTCGACGCCGGGCAGCATCACATCAAGGACGATTAAGCACGGATTTGCGTCGTCCACCCGCCGTAGCGCCTCTTCGCCGTCAGCTGCGGTGATGACCTCATAGCCGGCGCGATCCAGGTAGGCTCGGACAAGCTCCACAATCTTCGGATCGTCGTCCACCAGGAGCACCGGCCGGGCGTCCACTACCTGAGCGATGGTAGGTGATGCAGCGGGCTCAAGCAGATCGGCTGCGTCTGCGCGAAACCGGATCCAAGTGCCCTAGGCGAAGACCCTTCAGCAAGAGGTGTGGAATTCCTTCCTCTCTATCGATGTGATTAGGCGACTCTCGGCTCTGCTTCCTGATCAGGTTCCCGTAGCACTCCATTCCTGAAGGCTGCACCTACGGCGACCTGTCCCATCAGCGATATCGATTGCTCGCTCATGCGCGGTCATCGGCCGGCTGTCCGGTTGATGGGAGGGGGTTACCTTGGAATCAGCTCTTCGTGATCGCGTTGCCGTTGGGGTCGACGACGTACCAGGCCGCCCCAAAGTTGACCACGGCCTGGCACTCGATCTCGCCCGGCTTCTTGTCGCCCACGAAGTAATACAGCGGGTGGCCGTTGTAGGTGACCTGGACGGCGCCGTCTTTACGCGTCGTGGTTCCCGTCAGCGAAGCGATCGCGCCGTGCATCGCGTCGATTGTGGCGGCCTTGTCCGCAATCATTGGCGGCCATGCTGTCGCGCAGGCGTCATAGCACGTCGAGTCCTTAGTTTTGTCCGCAGCGAAGAGATATAGCGCACGACCCTGCACGTCGACCAAGATCTGGCCGAAGCGGGAGTTCTGCACGTCCAGCGCTGCGTGGTGCATTGAAGAATCCGAGCTGGCCGTGGATGACGGCGATGCGCTCGCCGCGCTTCCGGCGCCTCCGCAGGCAGCTGCTAGGAACAGTACCGTCGTAAGGTTGCCTCGCCAATAGTTACGCCTGATCCATGTAATTAGTCTCATGTGGGCCATCTTGGTGGGCCTCTGTTACAGCGCGATGACGCACTCACCGGCCCAGCAGCGTGGTCGGGACAATGGAAGTCCAGGCCTACTGGCCACGAATCCTCTCGCTCGGTTTAGAACGTTCCCGACACCGCAACTCCGGTCCCGGGCACGGGGCCAACCGGAGACGGAGTGAGTCCGTTGATGTTGTTCTCGATCAGGACAATGATGAGATTGGTGCCCTCAGCGCCGAGACTTATCGGCGTGCCAGCGTGAGGTCCGGTCGTGAACTTCGTCGCCGCAAACCTGGCGTGGCCGTCTCCTGGGGCGGAAAAAATGATGCTGGAGTCTTCGACGAGGGCTCCAAGGAAGGCCTTGTCGCCCCTGTCGGTCCGCACGAACCAGACACCATAGAATCGCCCCGAACCAAACGCTTGGGAGGGCAGGTCTCTAACTCGGACGGACCCGTCCAGCACGGCGCCGTCAAGCTGGACTCTGGCTTCACCGGTGGCGCTCCCAGCGCCCGCCCCAGGCGACAGCTTCACGTGGCGGCTCTGGATCTCCTTATCGGCCGCCCATGCCGGCAACGCGAAGGCGGACATGTAGCCAAGGGCGATCGATCCGGCACCGGCCGCCTTCAGGAATGCACGACGGTCAATGCTGCTATTCACGGTTTCGAACCTCCTGACGGTCTAGGATCTGAACCCCAGCATCAAGGCAGGCTCACGTTACGAGCGTGTGACAAGTCGTCTTCGGATCTCACCGCGCGATCGCGTCATTCCGCTTGCCCGACACCGGTTGACGAGGTTGTTCAGGACCGCGGAGTGTCGGCAGTACCTCCATCAGGCAGCCCGCTGAAAGTCTCTTTGAGCCATCTCAGCGCCTGCGCCGCGGAGCTGAGCACGGAGATATGACCGTCGTCCGGGCTCAGCCAGAGCTCCGCCGACCGCAATCGACTCACCAGCCACCTGGCGTGCGAGCTTGGCGCCACCCGATCCTGTCGGCCATGCACTAACAGAACCGGACCGCGCACTTGCTCGAGGTCAAACCCCCACGGCCCGACGTAGGCGATGTTGTCGTCGATCATTCCGCCCGGGCCGCCTGCGGTACCAAGCCGCGCAACGTTTGCCAGCCATGACCATTCCCCCTCGAGAGCTGCATGGTCCGCCGGTGTGAACTGTTCCGGATCCCACTCGTTGGACGCGAAATATCTCTCCAGCGCCGCGGCTCCCTGCATCGAGGCGTGCAGCTCCGCAGCGCCGAACGGCCACATGCCCGCAGACCAATCCAGTCCCTCAGCGTCGACGGGAGCCAGGGCGGCGACGCAGACTGCGCCGGATACACGTTGTCCGAGGAGCGCGTCGCAGGCGAGAGCATGCGGGCATCCGCCTGAGTGGCCCATGACGCCGAATCGGTCGATGCCGAGAGTGTCGGCGATCGCGCCCACGTCGCCCGCAGCTGAGGCCACGTCCCGGCCGGGGCGACGCGTCGATCCACCGTAGCCGGGCCGGTCATACGAGACCCAGCGGATGCCGAGATCGGCGGCGGGTCCGAAGAGTGGTTCCGGAGGCGCGCCGGTGTTGGGCGTGCCGTGGAG
>VBHX01000035.1 GCA_005879945.1 Chloroflexota bacterium
CGAATGGCGAGGCCACGCGGGCTTCGGCTATGACCCGGTCTTTCTGGTTCCCGAAGCGGGGACGACGTTTGGCGAGATGAGCGCGGACGAGAAGGCTCAGTACAGCCATCGAGCCCGAGCGGTGAGGGCGATGCTGGCCGCCGGAGCGCTCGACCACCTGCCGGTGTAATTCCCTAGCTTCGTACACTGAATTTCGTGGCCAATCCAAGCCGCATCGCCAGTCTCGAGGTCTGGCCAGAGCTGCCATACAGCGCCTGGAACGACACCCTCGACACGCTCCACATGGTGGTGCAGATCGTCGGCAAGGTGCGCCTGTCACTCACACCGTTTGAACCTGAGTGGGCCAATGTGCCGCTGTACCTGACCGCGCGCGGGCTGACCACGACTCCGATGGCTTACAAAGGCCTGATCTTCCAAATCGACGTCGACCTGATCGATCACCACGTGTTGATCGAGACGGCACGGGGTGACACGCGTCGGGTCGCGTTGACCGCTCGCCCGATCGCGGACTTTTACGCCGACGTCATGTCAAGCCTGAACGCGCTCGGTATCCAAGCCGAGTTCCGACCTGTGCCCAGCGAGGTCGACGATCCAATCCCGTTTGCCGATGACACAACCCACTCGGCTTATGAACCGCAATGGGCGACGCGCTTCTGGCGGGTGCTGTCCCAGGTTGACCTGGTGCTCAAGGAGCACCGGTCTCATTTTCGGGGAAGGTCATCGCCCGTCCATTTCTTTTGGGGAACCTTCGACCTCGCCTACACGCGGTACTCCGGTCGGCCGAACGTGCCGCCGGCCGGTGCTGGGCTGATCGAACGCCTGTCGGGAGATGCCGAGCAGTCCTGTGCCGGATTCTGGCCGGGTCATGCGCACTTCCCAGAACCTGCCTTCTACGCGTACACGTATCCGAAACCGAACGGCCTGGAGCGGCAACCAATCGAACCGACTGCAGCGGGATGGAACTCGGAGCTGGGCGAATTCGCGCTGCCATACGAGGACGTCCGCAAGAGCGCGTCGCCACGAGACGCGATGCTGCGGTTCTTCGAGAGCGCCTACGCGGCGGGGGCCAGGCTCACCGGATGGGACCCTGACCTCGTGATGAAACCGAGTCCGAGCCGGCCGTAGCGCTCGGTTCAGTGCCAGTCGTCGCAGTAGTAGATGGACCCGGCGTCATAGTCGAGATTGTCGCCTCTCTTCATTCGCAGCGCGGCGCCGCCCGATTCGTAACCGTGCTCCAGCAAAGCCTCCTGGGTCGTCCATGATGCCCCGGGTACCTGAGTGACAACGTGCCCCTTGCCCTGCTCTCGCGCGACCGCCTCGACCGCGCGCAGCAGGCTGTCAAATGTTTTCCGGTCGGGCGCGACGATCAGCGGCATGTAGACGATCGATGTATCGGTCCACAGCGTGTTGACGTAATGACAAATGGCGAGTCCATCCCCATCGGTGAGGGTGACGCCAACTTTCGCGGCACGGGTCGCGCGCGCATCGTTGGTCGCGTCGTAGCCGGGGTAGAGGTAATCAAGTTTCGGAATGGCGCCGTCGACGTCGACGCCACGCGGCATCTGCCCGTCACGAACTTCTCCTCGAAAGCTGATCCCCGTCCAGGACGGGCGGAAGCCCAGCTTCAGATAGAGGTGCACGTGCTGGGGGCTGTTCGCCAGCGTCTCCAGGCCCATGAGCCGGACACCGCGCTGTTCGGCGGCGCGGAGACACTCCGTCACGAGTCGCTGCGCGATGCCAAGCCCTTGAGCATCGGGCCGGACCGCGAGCGGTCCGAACCAGCCCAGCGTCCCGCGAAGGACTGAGAAGTTGGCACCGACAACTTCGTCGCCGCTGACGGCGACATGGCATCCGTGCGGGTCGACGTCCCGCCGGTAGCGCCCCAGGCTCGAGGCAAACAGCGGTCCTTTCGGCCTGCGGCCGGTGTTCTTCTCGACGAGCCCGCGAAATGCCTCGTTGGTGATTTCGAGCACGGCATCGAGGTCCGCCTCTCGCATCGGGCGCACCTCGATGTCGAGAGGAGCGGCGCGCTTCGACACGGGGCGAGTCTATCTAGAATTAGCCCCCGCTCAGTGCGGGCGGTAGCTTAGCTCGGCAAAGCGCCTGGTTTGGGACCAGGAGACCGCGAGTTCGAATCTCGCCCGCCCGACCAGGTTTAAGCTGCACATGCCTATGAGCTGTGTCGCAAAGGACTCCGTCGGCGACCTCGGCAGGCACGTCCCTGCGTTGTCTTCGTCTCTCCGCCCGCGTCCTCACGAGGAGCTCAGAGAGTGGGGCGGCTCGCCGCTCGTGCGCGGGAAGCGCGTCCTGGACCTCGGGTGCGGAGATGGCCGCTTGGCGCTCGGGGTCGCGCCGTTCGCCACAAGGGTTGAGGGAATTGATCCCGACCCGGAGGCCATCGCTGCGGCGAAAAGGAACGCGCGCAAGGATGGTGTTCGAAACGTGCACTTCGCCGCTGGCGCGGCGCAGCATCTCCCGTATCCAGATGCGGCCTTCGACCTGGTGATCCTCTCCTGGACACTTTGATGAATCGTGCGCAAGGGCATGGTCGATGCCCTAGTCGAGATACACAGGGTTCTCGCACCCGGCGGGACCTTGGTCGACGCCCGGCCTGATTCGCGCGTTCTGGCGTACGCGGAGCGCCGGAAGCCGCGGGGATTCCAGCGCTTCGGAGTCGTGAAGACCTCCAGGCTGGAGCTCGCGAACGACCGAGCGTCGGATCGGGCGATCACGCGCGTGGTGCGCGACGGATTGTTCAAGCGCAGGCGTACCGGCCGTTTCTGGCATCGCGTACCATTCGGCGACCTCGCTGAGCTTCGCAACTACCTGCGGGAGCATCTGCGCTTCGTGCATCGAGCGAAGTGGGTCGTCGACGGCGCGACGCGTAAGCGCCATTCGAACGACCACTTCGTCATCCGCCGTGCCGTCCGCTACGAGCTCCTCGAAGCGTTGCGCAGTCCGCGAAACATCTCGCCCGCGCGACCACGCCATTAGCCTCCGCCGATGGGGTTCGGCTGCCACCACCGGGCGGCTGAGGAGCAGGAAGAGCGCGCGTGCCAGCTTTCGTGATGGATAGGAACGTTTACGGCCGAAGGCGTCTTGGGATTGACCGGGTTCAGCCGGGCCGGCACGCTCACAGGAACGGGAATCGAGGCGGTAGGTCCGACGGCATAGCTCAATACCCCGGGTGCGGGGCCTCACAATCTCCGGGAGATGAGTTCCTCCGGGCATACGCTGCCGCGCTTCCAAAATCGCGGCGAGAGCGTCTCCCGGCTGGAGGGGTTCAGCGACGCCGTGTTCGGTTTTGCGATCACCCTTCTCGTCGTCTCACTCGCAGTTCCTACCCAGTTCGATGAGCTGCTCCAACAATTGCGTGGCCTGCCCGTCTTCGCGCTCACGTTTGCCTCGATCGCTACCATCTGGCATTCGCAGTACGTCTTCTTCCGCAGATACGGACTCAATGACAGCCTGACGATCGTTCTCAACCTGACGCTGCTGTTCGTAGTTCTGTTCTATGTGTATCCGCTCAAGTTCTTGTTCGGTCTCGCTCTCGGCGCCAACGGGGTCACGATTCGTGAGGCGCAGGTTCCCGAGCTGTTCCTCATCTATGCGGCTGGCTTCGCCGCGGTCAATGTGCTGCTCGCAGTCCTCGATCTGCACGCGTACCGCCTCCGCGACCAGCTCGCCCTCTCTAATTGGGAGCGATTCGTGACGAAGGTCTCGATCGCTGACAATGCCGCCGTTATTGCCGTGTGCGTGCTATCGGCTGGCCTCGCCCAGGTTGTGCCAGAACCCTACACATCGCCCGTGGCCGGATTCGTCTATTTCCTGGTTGCGGTGATCAAGTTCGGCGCGGGCAGGATCCGAGGGCGGCGCGCCCGAGCTCTGGCCCGCTCAACTTCCGGGTGAAGCCGCGTCTATTGATCCCGCTCCCAAACGAGCCGGCGGAAATCAGTCCAGGAAACGTCGACGGTCGTAACGAAGTCGCTGCCTTCGACGCGGTATTTGCCGCTATAGGCCAGCATCGACCTGTGCAGGGCGGCTCGCTCGGCATCGCCCATTCCGCCAGCACGATTCTCCCCGGTCGTCAGCGCCATGCTGCGCCCTTCGGGCGCAAGGATCAGGTAGCCCTTAGGGTTCGCCCCAAAAGACGTCTAGCGGTTCCTGATTTTCGCCAATCACCTGCCAGGAAACGAGGTTCCAGCTGCCGACAAGGCGGTTCGATGGTTTGGGTTGGCCAGCCGGGAATCCGGGCGCTACCTCGATTGCGCGGCTTTGTCGTGCGGCGAGCCCACCACCGGAAACTCCTGGATGACGCCCTTGAGCTCTGCCAGGACGTCCGGAAGAAAACTCTGATCGAGCTCGAGAACGAAATAGAGCACGTTGTGGCTGTCGAAGAAGGGCTCGGTCTGAGCCCGGCCGCTCTCGAACAGCGTCTGCAGCTGGTCGCGAAAATGCACGAACTCTTCGGCGCGCAGCGCCGCTCGATATTTGCCCCGAAACGGCCCAGAGGCCAAATCGATCCAGGCGGTCAGCCAGTTGCCGTCCCAATAATCGGACTGGTCGGGATGCTCACGGGCGACCACCTCGACCGCCACGTGCTCCGCGGACTCGCCGCCGATGTGAAATGCGCGACTCATTCCGCAAAAGGCTAACCGGACGCGCAGCGGTTCTGTGGCCTCCCGGCCTAAACTGCGGACACGGTGATAAGGGCATGAACGCGGCCGATCTCGTATTCGGAGTCTGCCTCCTCGTGGGGGGTGGCCTCCTTCTGCTCACCCTGATCGTCGACGACATATTCGGCGGCATTCTGGGCGCGCTTCACCTTGGCTTCGACGTCGCGGGAGTGTCGCCGACGCCTCTGGTACTTGGCTTCGTGGCAATGTTCGGTGCGGGCGGGCTGTTCGGCCTGCATAGCCTCAATGCCAGCGTCGGAGTCGCCACGGTGGTCGCCACCGTGACCGGCCTGGTTGGCGCAAGTGTGGCGTTCGTCGCTTTCAAAGTCCTGAGGCAGGCCGAGTCGACCGACAGCTTCAGCCTGGAGGACATGGTCGGTTCGACGGGCCGCGTCTCGGTCGGGATTCCAGCCAACCGATTCGGCACAGTACTCATCAGTTTCGCCGGCGCTTCGCACAACATGACCGCGACCGCCGATTACGAGATACCGGCCGGACGCGTGGTGAAGGTTGTATCCGTCGCCGGCGGCAACCTCGTGGTTGCGGTCGCGCCAACCCCGTCAGTTACCAATGAAGGAGCACGGTCCGATGCCTAGTTTCGTGACGTCTACGCCTTTCTTCGCGGTGGCGATCGTCGTCATCCTCATCCTCATCCTCGCTTTCGTCGCCAGCCGCTACAAGGTGGCGGGCGCGAACGAGGCCATCATCGTCGCTGGGTCGAGAGGCTCCAAGGTGCGCGACGAGCGCGGCCAGGCGGTGTCGACTCCGGGCGACAAGGGTGTGAAGGTCGTGGTCGGAGGCGGGACGATCGTCATGCCGCTGCTCAACCGGGTGGGGCGGCTGAAGCTCACCGCGCGCCAGATCAACGTACAGCTGAGCGACGCGGTGACCAGCCAGGGCATCAAGGTGCAGGTTCAAGGCGTGGCCACGTTCAAGATCGGACGTGACGTGGAATCGCTGCGCAATGCGGCGGAACGATTCCTCGACGCCAAGCCTGAGCAGGTGGATTCCATCGTAAAGAACGTTCTGGAAGGGTCCTTGCGATCGATCGTTGGCACCCTGACCATCGAAGAGCTCATCCGTGACCGCCAGAAGCTCTTGCAGCAGGTGCAGGACGCGGCCAAAGGCGACCTCGCCACCAGCGGTCTGCAGATCGACGCGTTCACGATCCAGAGCTTCTCGGACGAATCGAATTACATCGAGCTCCTGGGTCAGCAAAGCGTCTCCACCGTGACGCGTGACGCCCGCATCATGAAGGCTTCAACCGACCAGGAGGCCGCGGTTCGAGAGGCCGAGGCGCAGCAGATCAAGATCAACGCCGGGCGAGACGTGTCGCTCCGCGAAGCGGAAACCAAGATGCAGGTCGCCGCGGCCCAGGCGCGCGCCGATCAGGCAGGGCCTCTGGCCCAGGCCGAAGCGCAGCAGGAGGTTGTCCGCAAACAGACCGAGCTCGCGCAGCTCGAGGCCGACCGCAAGGAGAAGGAGCTTCTCTCGAGCACGGTCAAGCCGGCCGCCGCCGAAGCGCAGGCCGTCATCGCACGAGCCGAGGGCGACAAGCGTGCCCGGATTGCGTCCGCCGAAGCCGACGCCGAAACCACGCGGCTCGAAGGTGGAGCGGAGGCGCAGATCGTCCTCACCAAAGGCGAGGCGGAGGCCAAGGCGCTCGCGATGCGCGCGGACGCTTACAAGCAGTTCAATGAGGCGGCCATCATCCAGACAGTGCTGGCGGCATTACCGGATATTGTCCGGGCGGCGGCCGAGCCGATGGGCCATATCGATTCGCTTACGGTGATGAGCGCAGACGGCGCCTCGGACATCGTCCGCAACGCCACCCGCGCCATGGTCGAGTCGACCACCGCCATCAAGGGCCTGACGGGCCTTGACGTGCCCAACCTGATCGGCGGCGCGCTCGGTCGGGGCTTCGGCGAGCGTCTGCGAACGGGTGACGGCGACGCGGGCGGCGAGGCGGGGAGCCCAGCGGACCGGATCAGCGAGATCGCGGGCGAAGGACTGTCCACGCTCAAGGCGGCAAGGGCCGAGGCGGCCGCGAAGGCAGAGGCGGCGGCACACGAGGCACAGGCGAAAGCCGCTGTGGAAGCTGAGAAGGCAGCCGAGGAGGCGGCGAAGGCCAAGGCCGTCGCCGGGGCGTTGAAGGTGGCCGGCGCTCAGAAAGTGGCGGGTGTCGCCGAGAAAGTCGTTGGTGCGGCGCAGCCGTGGGCCGAGGTCGCCCAAACCAAGCCGGGAGCTACAGCCGCCAGTGCGAGTCCGAGTGAGGGCAACGCGGCACAGTGGGCCCGCTGGTTGGCGCAGCAGCTGAAGCAGATTCCGCAGATCCAGCTCTTCGGCGCGATCAAGCTCTCCTCGCTCGCCGACCGCGGTCCGGCCCAGGCGCAGGCGATCTGGCACACGGCTGAAAACGTGCTCGGAAAGGACTACGGCGACATGACAGTCGCGGAGCTCCTGCAGCGATTCGGCGCCTGACACTTGGCACGGGCCTGGCTCAAAAGCGGGAAGCCCGCTTGCGCGAGCTTCCCAAGGCTGGGGTGGGGGCGTGGAGTCGAATTCAGAGCCGGCTTTACCGACCGGCGATATGGTAGCACAGGGTTCAGGCATCCACAAGATATAGACACCTGGGGATAAATGGCTGCATTGAAGCTTCCGATACCGATGGACATGGAGCCGATGCTGTCGGCGCCTGGGGAGGGGATCCCCAAGGGCGACAGCTGGGAGTACGAGCCCAAGTGGGACGGATTTCGCACGCTCGTATTCCGGGACGGGGACCAAGTCGAGCTGATCAGCCGCGGGGCGCGCCCGATGACGCGGTACTTCCCGGAGATGCTGCCGGCCTTCCGTAAGCTGCGCCTCGACAGGGTCGTGCTCGACGGGGAGCTCGTGGTCGTGGGACAGAACGGGCTCGACTTCGGCGCCCTGCAGCAGCGCATTCACCCCGCAGAGTCGAGGGTGCGCATGCTCAGCGAGGCCACGCCGGCCTGGTACGTCGCGTTCGATATCCTCGCCGAGGGTGACAGCGATCTGCGCGCCGAATCGCTCGGCCAGAGGCGCAAGCGTTTGGAGAGCCTCCTCAAGGGCGTCAAGCAGCCGATCTTCCTCACGCCGTACACGCGAGATCCGGCGACTGCCGCACAGTGGTTCGAGCGGTTCGAGGGTGCGGGCCTCGATGGCGTGATGGCCAAGTCATGGAGCGGCGCATACGTGCCCGGGAAGCGTTTGTGGGTGAAGGTCAAGCACCAGCGCACGGCCGATTGCGTCGTGATCGGCTGGCGCAAATCCAACGACGGCAAGTCTTTAGGCTCGTTGCTGCTCGGCCTGTACGACAAGAAGGGCACGCTGCATTACGTCGGCCACACTTCTTCGTTCAGCGCTGCGGAGCGGAAGGAGCTGATCGCGAAACTGAAGCCGCTCGAAGTGGACGTGCCTGAGGGCGAATGGGATTCGCACAGCTCCGGGCGGATGCCCGGCGGGCTCAGCCGATGGTCACGCGGCAAGGACAAGGACACCGAATGGGTGACTGTGCGCCCCGAGCTCGTTTGCGAAGTCGCATACGACAAGCTCGAGGCGGGCGAGCGTTTCCGCCACGCCACCCGCTTTCTTCGCTGGCGTCTGGACAAGCCGGCCAAGAAGTGCAAGTTCGACCAGATCGAATCAGCGGCCCAGTTCGATGTTAGCGGGATTTTCGGGAGCAAGTAGCAGCGGTTTAGCGCCCGGACCACCGGGCCCGTAATACTTCATCGCCGCGCGACCGAGGCCGGTGACGGCGAGCCAGTCGAAGCCCGCGCCGGCTGCGATGCCGACGCCGATGGGGACCACTCGAGCGGCTGCCTTGGCCGCGCCGCTCGTGGCGAAGCGCGTGAGGATCCTCGTCAGGATCCGGCCGCCGCCGTGGGCGAGCAATGTGCCGGGAAGGCGGCGAAAGGCACCGACCGCCAGGCGCTCGCCACCGCTGACCAGCACGTCTTCGCGCAGTTTCACGGCGCCGCTCGTGATGCCGACGACCACGAGTGCTTCCAGCAGCCGCTCGTCCGAGCCACCCAGCTCGTGGCCGTAGATCATCGCGATCGAAAGCACGAGCTCGATCTCCTGCTCGAGGGCATACAGGGTCTGGCTCGTGATCGTGCCGAGCGCAAGTATGGTGCCGAGCCCTGGCGCGATGGCCGTGGCTCCGCTGAGCGCCCCCGTAGCGGCAACGCGCCTCCGAGTGGAACGGATCAGCGCCAGCGCAAGTTGGTCATTGGTGAAGTGCGGATGCCGGGCCCGTAGCTGAGTGACCGTGCCTTGGATGGCCGGCTCGCGACTCCTGACCGCGTGGGCGAGGGCCCGAAGCACGGCCTGGAGCTGGGGCGGGAGCCGGTCGAAGTCCACCGTTCGAAGCGTACCGCGACGATGCTCGCACCGGCGAATTGAGAGGAGTTCGCAGCCAGTTGAGGCTTGATTCGAATACGCACTTGCGACTTAGTCGCGATAGCGGTTAGGCTGCACGCGTGGCCTCACCCTGGACGCTGATCGGGGGCTCCTTCGACCGAGGCGAGCGTGCCCGGCTGGGTGGCTTTTTTGGTGCGGTGGGTGTTTTGCACCTCGCCGGCTGGGGTCTGCTGCTGGCCTACGCCGCCCAGCATCCTGGCTTTCTCGCCCTTGGCGGTCTGGCCTACACGTTTGGGCTCAGGCACGCGTTCGACGCCGACCACATCTCGGCCATCGATAACACCACCCGCAAGCTCTTGCAGCAGGGCGACAAACCGGTGGGGGTCGGCTTCTTCTTCTCTCTCGGGCACTCGACAGTCGTTTTCGCCATCGCGGTTGCTCTTGGACTGGCGGTCAAGTCGTTGGTGCAGGGCGTTGTGGGCGGCAACGGCGAGCTGAGGAGCATCGGGGGTGCGGTCGGAACGCTCGTGTCCGGAGGCTTCCTGGTGCTGATCGGGCTCATGAACCTGGTCATCCTTTTGGACATCGTCCGCGTGTATCGAAAGATGCACCGCGGCGAGTACACCCGCGAAGGACTCGAGACGGAGCTGGTCGCCGGCGGGCTCATGACGCGGATCTTCGGCCGGATGTTCCGAGTTGTCAGCCACAGTTGGCAGATGTATCCGATCGGTTTTCTGTTCGGGCTGGGCTTTGACACCGCATCCGAAGTGGCGCTGCTCGCGATATCTGCCGGCGCGGCCGCGCAGGGCCTGCCCTTCACCGCCGTGATCTCACTGCCGCTGATATTCGCCGCCGGCATGTCGCTGATGGATACGACCGATGGGGCGTTCATGTCGAAGGCGTACTCGTGGGCGTTCGCGAGCCCGATCCGAAAGGTGTTCTACAACCTCACCGTCACCGCCCTGTCCGTTTTCGTCGCCCTGTTCGTGGGCGTGGTCGAGCTTTCACAGATCGTCGTCCACATCGCGGGCTTCCACGGGGCGGTTTGGGACGCGATCGCGAACTTTGACCTGATCGGCAAGGCCGGCTACGTGATAGTCGGCGCGTTCGTGCTCGCTTGGGCGGGAGCGTTTGCGATCTACAAGGTCCGCCGCATCGACGAGCGATGGGCGGCCCTCGTCGACGACGTTGCCTAGGCCAGGCCGTAGACGCGTGACGCCGTAGCGCCGAAGACGTCTTCGCTATCGCCGACGATCGCCCGCATCGTCGTGACGACCCGCGAGTAGTCGGCGGCCAGCAGGCACACCGGCCAGTCGGACCCGAACATGCAGCGTTCCGGACCGAACCAGTCCAGCGAGCGGGCAACGTACGGCTGCAGGTCTTCGGGCGTCCAGTCACCCCAGCGCGCTTCGGTAACCATTCCCGAGAGCTTGCAAAACACGTTCTGGTGGCTGGCGAGCGGGACCATCGCGCGCTCCCACTCCTCGTCACGCGGGCCGCCGGCGATCCTCGGCTTGGCGATGTGGTCAAGGACGAAACGCATGTCGGGATGGCGGCGTGCCGTCTCGACGGCGGCGGGAAGCTCGCGCGTCTTGATCAGCAGGTCGTAGGCGAGACCGGCGTCGCCGACGGCCTGGATTCCGCGCTGCACGTCGTCTCGCACGAGCCATCGCGGGTCGGGTTCGTCGTGGACCTGATGGCGGATGCCGACGAGGAATGTGCCGCCCGGGCCTGCGCGCAGCTCGGCCAGCGTGTCCGCGATATGCGGATCGGTGAGGTCGACCCAGCCGACGACCCCGCCGATGAACTCGTTGTCCGCCGCCGTGTCGAGAAACTCGCGGGTCTCGTCCAGGTCTGAAACGGTCTGCACAAGGGCGGACCTGTCGATGCCCTCAGCTTTCAGGAGAGGTTCGAGCTCGGCCGGGCTATATGGGCGGCGGATCGCCGCCAGCTCGTCGCCCATCCAGGGGTAATACCGCCGGGTCGGGTCCCAGAAGTGGTGGTGGGCGTCGACTATCACTGGATCTCTATGGAGTGGGAGTCTCGGGGGGAAGCAGTCGTTCCGACTTGAGGTCGTTCCAGAGCGCGCCTGGGATATCGACCTCGAACATCTCGATGCTCTCGTCGAGCTGCTGCTGCGACCGACAGCCCACCACGACGCACGTTACCGCAGGATGCCCGAGCGGAAATTGGACCGCCGCGGCCTTGATGGGAACGCCGTGGCGGGCGCAGACGTCGCGAATGCGCTGCGCGCGCTCGAGGATCTCGGCCGGAGCGGCCTGATAGTTGTAGTGCGCGCCGGGTTTGGGATCGGCGAGGATACCGGAGTTGTAAACCCCGGCGGCCATGATCGCGATGCCGCGCTTGATGCATTCGGGCAGCAGCTCCTTGAGCGCGACCTGGTCGAGCAGCGTGTAGCGGCCCGCGAGCAGGAAGCAGTCGAAGTTGCCTTCGCGGGCGAAGCGCGTGAGCATCTCCGCCTGGTTCATGCCGGCGCTGATGGCGCCGATGACTCCGTCTGTGCGCAGGCGATCCAGCGCGCTGTACGCACCATTGATGGCTTCGTTGTAGTGGTCGTCGGGGTCGTGGATGTGCAGGATGTCGATGCGGTCGAGGCTGAGGGCGGGGCGTCCGCGCGCAGGAGGCGGCCGACCTTGGTGGCGAGGGTGAACTCGTCGCGAGGCTTGTGTCTGAGTGCCTTGCCGACCCTTATCTCGGCAAGGCCGTGGCCGTAGAGCGGCGCGGTGTCGAAGAAGCGGATGCCGGCCTCCCACGCGCGCTCGATGACACGGACGCCCTGAGCCTCATTGACCGCTTGGAAAAGACCCGCGAGCGGCGCGGTGCCGAGCCCGAACTTGGTGACGGTCAGGGCGGTGCGGCCGAGCCGAACGTGTTGGCGCGGATTCAATGCCTTATGCGCGACTAGAAATCGAAGATTTGCTTCATGCGGTCGCTGCCCTTGCCGCTGAAGTCGTGGGCGACCGTGGTCATGGGCGCCATCTCCACTTCCCATTTCTGATTGACGGGGGTGCGCGCAAGCTCAGCGATAGCGCGCTCGTAGTCGTCGCACTCGATGTAGTGGAAGAGATCGAGCCCGTCGCGAAAGATGACGTACTTCGTGATGCCGACCCCGCGCATGCCTTCGAGCACCTCGGGCCAGACCGCACGGTGGTACTCCTCGTAACGCTCCTCGACGCCGGGCTTGAGGCGTGTGTGCAGGCCGACCTTCATCGTCTTCACAGGCAGGGTTGGCGGCGGGACTTTCAATTCGTAGTGTTGCCGGCACGGTGTGTCGGGGGGGGAGGGGCCGCACAGGGAGTGGGAGGGCCCCCGCCAGGGGTGTAATTCGCTCGCAATATGAGCCATCGCCGCCGCGCGCGCCAGCTCGGGATCTCCGCCCACTATCGCCTCGAAGATCCGGCGGTGCTCATCGCGCGTGACATCCAGCGCGTTGTCCACCTCGCGGCCTCGCCACATGCGCGCGCGCATCGTCCTCGACGACAGGCTCGCGAGCAGCGACGTCAGAAAAGTGTTGCCAGTTGCATGCGCGATCACAGCGTGGAAGTCGACGTCGGCCTGGACAAGCTCCTCGACCGTCTCCGATTCGATCATTCGCTCGAGCTTTCCGCGCAGCGCCTCCTTGCTCGCTTCGTCGATGCGCGCCGCGGCCAGGGCCGCGGCCGCACCCTCGAGCAGCCGCCGCACCTCGAACAGCTCCAACGCCGACTCGCCGACCAGCAGGTGGCTCACGAAGCTCGTGCTCTCGAGCAGCAGCTCCGGCTCGAGGCTGGTGACATAGGTGCCGTCGCCCTGCCGAACCTCAAGCACGCGCAGCTGCGACAGCGCCCGGACCGCTTCTCGCAGCGAGTTCCGCGATAGGCCCAGCTGCGCCGCTAGCTCGCTCTCTCTCGGCAGGCGGTCGCCCGGCCCCCAGCTGCCCGAGATGATCAGGTTCTGGATCTTGTCGATCGCCTCGTCCGTGACGCTGGGGTTCCGCCGCCCGCGGCGCGACGATCGCGAATCAGTCATTGGGAGTGGATTGTGGGGCATGGAGGGCATGCTGCCAAGAGGTCCGACGTTATGGCCGCTCCGACTCCATAACCAACGCACCCCACCCTCGCATGGTTGACAAACATCGGAGCTTTAGCATATAACTCGGAGCCCAGGTGGGTACAAGGATCCTGCGGGCCGTCGCGCGCGACATCCGCTTTCCGACCTCGCGAACCCTCGACGGGTCGGACGCGATGAACACCGACCCCGACTACTCGGCCGCCTACGTCGCTCTGGAGACCGACGACCCCAACGGCCTGGCCGGCCACGGCCTCACCTTCACGATCGGCCGCGGTACGGAGCTGTGCGTGGCTGCCGTGCACCTGCTGGCGCATCACGTCGTTGGACGAACCATCGAGGACATCTCGTCCGACATGGCCGCCTTTTGGCGCGGGCTCGTCGCGGACAGCCAGCTTCGATGGCTTGGCCCGGAGAAAGGAGTCGTCCACCTCGCGACCGCGGCGCTGGTAAACGCGGTGTGGGATCTGTACGCGAAGGTGGAGCGAAAACCACTTTGGAAGTTGCTCGCCGACATGTCACCAGAGCACCTGGTCGCCTGCATCGACTTTCGATACATCGACGACGCGCTCACACCGGACGAGGCTATCGATCTGCTCCGGCGAAACGCGCCGACACGTAAACAGCGCGAGGCTGAGATGGTCCGCTATGGGTTTCCCGCCTACACCACGTCCGCGGGATGGCTCGGCTACTCGGACACGAAGATCGTCACCCTCGCCCGGGCAGCGATGGACGCCGGCTTCACCCACTTGAAGCTCAAGGTTGGCGCCGACCCCAAGTCCGACCTGCGGCGGGCACGCACCCTCAGGGAGGCGATAGGGCCAGAGGGCCATCTGATGCTCGACGCCAACCAGGTGTGGAGCGTGGGCCAGGCCATCAACGCCGTGCGCGCGCTGGCCGAGGTCAACCCATGGTGGATCGAGGAGCCGACCAGCCCGGACGACGTGCTTGGGCACCGCCGCATTCGCGAAGCGATCACGCCCATCGGAGTGGCCACTGGTGAGCACGTCCAGAACCGCGTGATGTTCAAGCAGTTTATGCAGGCCGGCGCCATCGACTTCTGCCAGATCGACAGCTGCCGGCTTGGTGGCGTCAACGAGGTGCTCGCGGTCCTCATCCTGGCCGCCAAGTTCGGAATTCCGGTCTGCCCGCACGCAGGTGGGGTCGGCCTGTGCGAGTACGTTCAGCACCTCGCGATCTTCGACTACATCGCGGTCGGCGCCTCATTGGAGAACCGCGTGTGCGAGTACGTCGACCACCTGCACGAGCACTTCCTCGACCCGGTCCGTGTCAGGGACGGGAGGTACGTCGCCCCGTCGCTTCCCGGCTACAGCGCGGAGATGCGGGGCGAATCGCTGGCCGTCTACGGGTTCCCCGACGGGGCGGCGTGGCGAGCGGTCGCCAAATGAAAGGACATCCGATGGCTGGCTCGACCAAATTGGTACTTGACACCTGTCAAGGCGCGAACTAAGGTGCGTGAAACCGTCAAACATCGGACTATTGGCGGCCAAAGCCGCCCCAAACTCGGAGGAGGAGAAGCTTGAGAGCACACGGTAATCAGATTCGCGTCATGGGTGCCGTGGCAGCGGTGGCGGTTCTCGCAGCCTGCGGCACCACCAACGGCACCGGCGGGACGACGAGCTCGACCCCAAAGATCGGCGTCGTGCTCACGTACAACTTCCCCGGATTCTGGGGCAACTACCTGAGCTATGAATCGCAGTACGAGAGCCAGCAAGGCGTGAAGCTCGTTGGTCCATTGGTAGCCAACGTCGAGGCCAAGGGCAACGAAGCGGCACAGCAGATCACCGACGTGAAAACGCTGATCTCTCAGGGCGTGCAGGCCCTCATCATCAACCCGGCCGACAGCGCCGCCATCGCCCCGGCGCTCGACTACGCGAAGAGCAAGAACATCCCCGTGGTGACGGTGGACGTCGCGCCTTCGCAAGGCAGCGTCTACATGATCGTCCGCGCCGACAACACCGCCTACGGCACGAAGTCGTGCGACTACATCGCGTCCCACGCGAGCGGCCCCGGCACAATCGCAATGGTCGAGGGCGACCTCACGTCGCTGAATGCTCGCGACCGAGCCACCGGCTGCACCTCGGTCATCTCGTCGAAATACCCCAATTTCCAGGTCAAGGCATACGAAACCAAGGACTGGGGCACCGACCCCGCGGTGCAGAACGCCACCACGGCGTTGACAGCAATCTCAGACCTTCGCGGCATCTACGTCCACTGGAGCGTGCCCGAAGACGGAATCCTCGCTGCTGAGAAGCAGAAGAACAAGAAGGTCCTTCTCGTCGGCAACGACGGAGCGCCGCACGAGTGCGACCTCATTCGCAGCAAGCAGCTCGACGCCACCATCGACCAGCCCGCTGACAAGTACGCGTACTACGCCATCTACTACGCCAAGCAGGCAATCGGCGGAACGAAGTACTCAGACGGTCAGAGCACGGACCACGCGAGCAAGATCGTCACCGTCCAGGGCAACCTGGAAGATGCGCTCGCAGCCCCGCTCGTCACGCTGGCCGGTGACAACGGATCGACCCAGGTCGACAGCAACACGCTCTGGTGCAACAACAAGTAATCCAGGGGTAGACAATCCTCAACTGATGCAGGGCAATTCAACCGGGGGGCCGGCGGACAGCCGGCTCCCCGGCGCCGCGTCAGGAGGAGCAACTGCCGAAGCGGTGGGGGAGGCGGAGGCTGTCTCCAAGACCTTCGGCGAGACCAGGGCTCTCATCGACGTCTCTCTGAAAGTCGTCTCGGGTGAGTGCCATGGACTGGTGGGACGCAATGGCGCGGGAAAGTCGACACTGGTCACGCTGTTGACCGGGCTGGCTCGACCAGACCGCGGCTCAATCCGTCTCGGCGGCCAGCCCGCGCCCAGCCTGGCCGACCGTGGCGCTTGGTTGGCGAAGGTCGCATGCGTTTATCAGAAGTCCATGGTCGTGCCGCCACTGACGGTGGCGGAGAACGTTTTCCTGAACCGGCCGACGAACGGCGAGCACAGCCCGTTCGTCAACTGGCGCCGCATGCGTTCGCGGGCTCACGATGTGATGCTCGAGTGGGGATTCGACGTCGACGTGGACCAGGGGGCGGAGCGGCTGACAGTCGAGCAGCGGCAGATCGTGGAGATTGCGCGCGCCCTGTCGATCGGTGCGCGCTTCTTGATTCTCGACGAGCCCACGGCGTCATTGGAGAAGGCTGCGGTTGAGCGCCTCTTCGAAAGGGTCAAGCGGCTGCGCGACGGGGGTGTCGGCATCCTCTACATCTCACACCACCTCGAAGAGATCTACGAGATCTGCGACCGCGTGAGCGTCTTGCGTGATGGCGAGCTCGTCCTTAGCGGGCGCGTGGAAGACATCAACCAGGCGAACCTGGTCGCGAGCATGATCGGCAGCGCCCCACCGAGGCGGGCGACGGAGATCGAGGCGGTCCGTAAAACGGGCAAGCCGGGCGAGCGCCGGTTGGAGGTTTCGCACCTGTCCGTGCAGTCGCGATCGGGATCTGTCGACGACGTCAGCCTCGACGTACGCGCTGGCGAGTGCCTGGGCCTCCTGGGTCTCGAGGGGTCAGGCAGCTCGACCGTTGCCGACGCCGTGGTCGGACTCATCAGGCACGCGGCCGGCACGGTCGTCGTCAACGGCAAAGCAGTGCCGCCGGGCAAGGTGGACGCCGTGCTGCATCTCGGAGTCGGTTACGTGCCACAGGACCGCCATGCGCGGGGCTTCGCTCCGCAGCTGGGCGTCGGCGAGAACTTGACGCTGACGATCCTCGAGCGCATCTCTCGAGCGCTCGGACTGGTTTCGTTCGATCAGCGCGACCGCAACGCGCAGGAGCAGGCGAAGAAGCTCCAGATCGTCGCCCGCAGCCTGGACCAGCCGGTCGCCAGCCTCAGCGGAGGCAACCAGCAGAAGGTCGTGGTCGGGCGGGCGCTCGCCCCGGATCCATCTGTGCTCGTGGTCGTGAATCCCACGGTCGGGGTCGATGTCGCGTCCAAGGAGGCGCTGCTGGATGCGGTCGGCCGGGCGCGAGATGAGGGCATGGCCGTGCTCCTCGTCTCAGACGACTTTGAGGACCTTCGTATCTGCACGCGGTTGCTGGTCATGGTGCGGGGTAGGATTGCCGGCGAGTTCGATCGGCCGCCCTGGGATAGGCAGCGCCTCATCGCCGCGGTGGAGGGACTCGAGCCTGCGGGGATGGTGAAGGATGTCGATGGCTGAGACGACTGCGGAACGGCCTGCGCCACCGGCCGGCTCGGCGGTCGGACGCCGCGACTGGCGGCTGATCGTGCTGAACTGGTTCCGCGAGCTGACGCTGGTGCCAGTGATCATCGTCCTGATGATCGCGGGCGCGATCGTCAACCCTGTCTTCTTCACCACGTCGAACCTCATCAACGTCGCGCAGGGAGGCGCCGATCTCGGCATGGTCGTGGTCGCCGAGTCGCTGATCCTGCTCACGGGCAAGTTCGACATCTCGCTGCAGGGCACGTTCGGGCTCGCCGCGCTCCTGGGCGCCTGGCTGGTCGCTCCAAAGCTGAGCTCGGGTCTCGGCACGGAGTGGAGTCCATGGGTCGGCCTTCTGGTCGTGCTCGGGGTCGGCCTGATCGTGGGCAGCTTCAATGGTTTCCTCGTCATCAAGGCCAACTTCAACGCGTTCATCTTCACGCTGGCAATGAGCATCCTGCTCACAGGCCTGCAGCTCGGATGGCTGGGCGGGCAGACCGTATACAACCTGCCCGAGGCCTTCATCTACCTCGGCGCGGAGTCGTGGTTCGGCGTCCCGGTGGCCGTGTGGGTGACGGTCGCCACGTTCATGGTGGCCGCGCTGTTCCTTCGATATCACCGCATTGGCCGCGCGATGTACGCCATCGGCGGCAACCTCGAGGCAGCGAGGGCGGCCGGGATCAAGGTCGACCGGATCAGGATCGGCGTCTTCATGGTCGCGAGCGTGCTGGCCGCAGTCGGCGGGCTGATGCAGGCGGGCCGCGTCACCGCCGTCACCGCGGGGCAAGGCTCGAACCTCATTTTTGGTGTCTTCGCCGCGGCCGTGATCGGCGGCATATCGCTGGAAGGCGGCCGGGGCCGGATGATCGGCGCGCTGACAGGCGTCATCCTGCTCTCGCTGGTCACCAACATCCTCACCCTCTCCAACATCAGCTCGACCTGGATCGACGCGGTGGACGGCGCGATCATCCTCATTGCCCTTGGCCTGGCGCGACTCATCGGAACCGAGCGGGTGTGAGCAAACCCAGGCTCGCGGGCAAGGTCTGCCTCATCACAGGGGCGGGCTCGGGCATCGGCCAGGCGACCGCGCGGCTGTTCGCGAGCGAAGGCGCGAACGTCATCGTGGCCGACGTCGACGACCGGGGTGCCAGGTCGACGGTGGCGAGCATTCGCAAGAAGGACGGTGATGCAGTCGCAGAGCACGTCGACGTCACCGACGAGCAGGAGACCGTCGCGCTTGCGAACAAGATTGCGAAACGATTCAAGCGCATCGATGTCCTGTTCAACAACGCCGGCATCAGCGGCGTCGGCGACGTGCTCGAAACGGAGCCCGACCTGTTCGATCGCGTGATGAGGGTCAACGTGCGCGGCGTCTATCTCATGAGCCGCGCTGTGGTACCGCACATGATCAAGCAGCGGTCCGGGTCGATCATCAACATGTCTTCATGCATCGCGGACATCGGGCTCGCCCGGCGCGTGTCGTACGCGGCTTCGAAGGGTGCGGTCCTCTCGATGACGAAGTCGATGCAGGTGGACGTTGCGCACCACGGCATTCGCGTCAACGCGCTGCTACCGGGGACCATCCTCACGCCGTTCGTCGAGCGCTATCTCAAGGAGTCTTACAAGGATCCAGAGGAGGGCTTCGCGTCGATCCGCAAGCGCCAGCTCACCCGCGAGCTGGGGCGGCCGGAAGACGTGGCATCAGCCGCTCTCTACCTGGCCTCCGACGAGTCGAGGTTCGTGATGGCGTCGGGGCTGGTGGTGGATGGGGGGGTGACAGGGGCCAAGTAGCCGCCTACTCGGTCTTGGTCGTAGCCTCCATCCCTTCCTTGAGCAGGCCTTCGAGGTCCAGCCTGTTCCCGCTGAATGTGAGGTGACCCTGCTCGTCCCTCGGCCACTGGTCCTCGGGGCGATCCCAGGCGAGCTCGAGGCCATTGCCGTCGGGGTCGCGTAGGTATAGCGCTTCATGGCTGCCGTGGTCGTTGACGCCGTCGAGCGGCCACCCGGCTTCTGCCAGGCGGCGCAGGGCGTCGCCGAGGGCCGCACGGGTCGGGTAGAGGATCGCCACGTGATAGAGACCGGTCGTGCCGGGGGGCGGGGGAGAGCCGCCCTTCGATTCCCAGGTGTTGAAGCCCAGGTGGTGGTGATATCCACCCGCGGACAGGAACAGAGCGTCGCGCATGCGGAGGACAACATCGAACCCGAGGATGCCCACGTAGAAGGCATGGACGCGGTCGATGTCCGCAGTCTTGAGGTGGACGTGACCGATGCGAGTCCGCGGGTCGACCGATCTGGGCGCGAGCTCACGGGGAACGACTCCGGTCTCGTACTCGGTCTGGGTCGGTGCTTTCGTGCTCATCTCCCTATTCGTAGACCTTACGCCGGTGGGCTGACGAGCTTCCAGCCGTTCTGCCAGGGCCATTTCTGGCTGATCTAAAGGGAGACGTTCAAGAGCGCCATGGCCTCGAACTGATGATCACCGAATGGCGGCGCCCTTAGGATTCGGTCGCATGCCTCCTGAATTCGAGCCTTTGGACTGGACGCCCGCCAGGTTGCCTGAGCGGGCTCCAATCGCCGGGACCAGCATCCGGCTCGAGCCGGTCGATCCCGCACATCACGGCCGGCATCTCTTCACGGCCTCGCACAAGGAAGATGGCGCCGGCGAGATGCTCTTCCGCTACCTGCCTTACGGGCCTTTCATGGGTTTCGACGACTTCAAGACCTGGCTCGACGAGCGCGCCGCCTCGACCGACCCGCTTTTCTTTGCCGTGGTCGACGCCGAGACAGGCACGCCGGAGGGCATGGCGAGCTACATGCGGATGGCCCCCGAGCACGGCGTGATCGAGATCGGCCACATCTGGTTTTCGCCCTCGCTCCAGCGCACGCGAAAGGCGACTGAGGCCATCTATCAGATGTCGCGGCACGCCTTCGATGAGCTCGGCTACCGCCGGCTGGAGTGGAAATGCGACGCCCTCAACGACGCCTCCCGCCGGGCGGCGGAGCGGTTCGGCTTTACCTTCGAGGGCGTCTTCAGGCAGCACCTGGTCGTGAAGGGCCGCAACCGCGACACCGCGTGGTTCTCGATCCTTGATGGCGAGTGGCCGATCGTTCGCACCGCCTTCGAGGCCTGGCTGGCGCCGGAGAACTTCGAGCCTGGCGGGGGACAGCGCCGCTCGCTGGAGGTGGTGCGGGCAGCCATCCGTGCGGAGGGCGTCGCCGGGTCGGAATAGATCCGTTCGCCGGCGGATAGACGGATTTAGATATGGAACACATGAATGACGCGATCCGCGCCGCTCTCGAGCGCGGGCAAACGATCGACATCACCACCACCGGCCGGCGCACCGGCGAACCCCGTCGCATCGAGATCGTCTTCCACAACATCGACGGGCGAATCTACATCAGCGGCACTCCGTCGCCCCGCAAGAGGCGCTGGCTGGCCAACCTGGAAGCCGATCCACACCTCACGTTCCACCTGAAGGGCAGGGTGCGCGCCGACCTTCCCGCGACGGCTCGGGTCATCACCGATGAAGCCGAGAGGCGAGCCATTTTCCCGCACGTTGCGCGCAACTGGCGGCGCAACGACGTCGAAACGATGGTGCGCTACAGCCCGCTCATCGAGGTCACGTTCGACCGAGCCCGCGTAGGCGCCGCGTAAGGCGCTCAGCGCTCGTCCGGCGTTCCCTATGTAAAGGGGTAGATGGGAACTGCTCTCGTGGTGCTGCACATTGACGGACTCGGTGCCGACTCGCTCGAGGAGGCATTGCGAGCCGGCCTGACGCCTTTCATCCAGCACCTGATCGATGCCGAGGGCTACGAGATCCATCGATATCGATGTGGGCTCCCGTCGACGACGCCCTTCGTGCAGGCCGGGATCCTGTACGGGGACAACACCAACATCCCGAGCTTTCGCTGGTGGGACCGCGAACGCCAGTTGATGGTTCGGTTCGGAGCCGGCTCCACCTTCAAGAAGGTGGCAGACAAGTATTTCCACGACTGCCACCCATTCGCCCGGCACGGCGCTTGCATCGCCGCCTGCTACCCGGCCGGCGCCGCCGAGGACTTTGGCATCAGCTACCGGGAAAGGACGTATTCGGAAGATGAGAACTCGCGCTCGGCATCGCGAATCGTGCTGGCATACCTCGCCAACCCGATTCACCTCGCCGACTGGCTCTGGTACGCCGTGGTCTCGATCTGGCGGACCTCCACCGAATACGTCGCCGCGCGCATGAGCGGGCGCCGCCCGTCACCCGAATACGTGCTCACCGACGCGGCCGAAGAGATATTCGTCCACCACCTGACGCGTTACGCGGTTGAGAAGGCGATGTACGAGGGCTATTCACCGATATACGCGGGGTTCTACGCATTCGACGAGACCGGCCACGCTTTCGGTCCGGACCACCGGCATACACAGAGCATCCTCAAGCACGTCGACCACACCATCCGCAAGGTGGCCGAGGCTCGTCGAGACCGATACGAGCTGGTGGTGCTGTCAGACCACGGGCAGATCGAAACGGTTCCCTTCTACGCGCAGGATGGGGTCCGGCTGGGTGAGCTGGTGGCCGGCTCAATGCCGGGGTTTCGCGTCGAGGAGATGAAAGGAAAGACATTCGGGCCGGACGCCGAACATGCGAAGGGACGGATCCGGCTCACATACACGGGCGGGCTCGCTCACATGTACGTAGGCAATGGCAAGCGCCGCCTCACGTTTGAGGACGTCGTCGCCAGTCATCCTGAGCTGGTTCACAACCTCCTGCGACAGGATCGGATCGCCTTGATGATGGCGCGTGGTCGCCGCGACGACATCTTTATCGCGGGCGGGGTGAAGTACCGCGGAGCCGGTGTGAAGGAGGTCCTGGCCGGCTTCGAGGAGCCCGACATCGTCTACGAGCAGCTCACCCGGCTGAACTCATTCGAGCAGGCGGGTGACCTGATCCTCTTCGGCGTCTTCAGGGGTGGGAAGCAGATCAACTTCGAGCCTCAGCTCGGCGGCCATGGGGCGTTCGGAGGTGAGCAGGGGCATCCATTTGTTCTGGCCAAGCGCGAATGGATGATTGACACCAGCCACGTTCATGGTGCGCACCAGGTCCATCCGATCCTGAGCGACCTGCGCGACCGCCTTAAGAAAGAAGAAGGGCCGGTAGTTAAGCCGGCCCTTCGGTCTGGTGGTTAGATCAGCTGCAGCCGGTCGTCGCTCCACAGTTCAGGCACTTGTAGCAGGAGCCCGAGCGCACCGTGATCGCCCCGCAGTCCGGGCACGCAGGCGCGTCCGTGTTGACGAACGCGATCTTCTGAATCCCGTTCGCGGGGGTTGCGATCACTTTCAGCTCGCTGACCGGTGCTGGACCGACCGATGGCGCCGGAGCCGGCGGTGGGGTGGTCGTCGCCGGCGACTCGCGCCTGATCACGCCGGCCTCGTCCTGGTCCTCGATGGGCATGAAGTGGCTGGCCATCCACCGGAAGATGTAGTCCACGATGGACTTTGCGATCGGGATCTCCTGGTTTTTCGTGAACCCTGACGGCTCGAAGCGCATGTGGCTGAACTTGTCGACCATGAACTTCAGCGGCACGCCGAACTGCAGCGAGTACGAAGTCTGGGTCGCGAACGCGTCCATGAGGCCGGAGATGGTCGAGCCCTCCTTGGCCATGGTCACGAACAGCTCGCCGGGCTGGCCGTCCTCGAACATGCCGACCGTCAGATAGCCCTCGTGGCCCTGGATGTCGAACTTGTGAGTGATCGACTTGCGCTCGTCGGGCAGCCTGCGCCGAACCGCACGGTAGTCGGGTCCGGCGGGCTCGACGGCCTTCTTCTCTTTCTCGAGCGAGGTCGAAAGCGGCTGGGAGCGCTTGCATCCATCGCGGTAGATGGCGATGCACTTGAGGCCGAGCTTCCACGACTCCATGTAGGTCTGCTGGATGTCCTCGACCGTCGCGTCGGTGGGGAGGTTGACGGTCTTGGACATCGAGCCGGAGATGAAAGGCTGGACCGCGGCCATCATCCGCACGTGGCCCATCGGCGCGATCGACCGCATGCCCTTGACGGGCTTGAACGCGCAGTCGAAAACCTTCAGGTGCTCTTCCAGCAGCTGTGGTGCGCCTTCGATGGTGTCGTTCTCGTCGATGTACTCGACGATCTCCTTGACCTCTTTGCTGTCGTAGCCGAGCTTGCGCAATGCGGCCGGCACGGTGCCGTTCACGATCTTGAGCAGGCCGCCACCGACCAGCTTCTTGTACTTGACGAGCGCCAGGTCGGGCTCGATGCCGGTGGTGTCGCAGTCCATCATCAGCCCGATCGTGCCGGTGGGAGCCAGCACCGTCGCCTGGGCGTTGCGGTAGCCGTGCTGCCGCCCGAGCTTGACCGCCTCGTCCCACGTGGCGCGGGCCGCCTGCACAACATCTGCCGACTCCGGGGAGGTGCTCAGCTGGATCGCCGCCTGGCGGTGCTTCTCCATCACGCGGAGCATCGGCTCGCGGTTCTTGGAGTACTCGCTGAACGGACCCTTGACCTGAGCCATGCGCGCCGACTGCCCGAACGCCTGCCCGGTCATGATCGCGGTGATGGCGCCGGCGAAGCGGCCGCCTTCAGCTGAGTCGTAGGCCAATCCCATCGACATCAGCAGCGCGCCTAGGTTGGCGTAGCCGAGCCCGAGCGGGCGCAGCGCCTCGGAGTTCTTGGCGATCGCGGGAGTGGGGTAGGAGGCATTGGAGACGAGGATCTCCTGGCCCGTAAAGCAGATGTCGACGGCGCGGCGGAACCGATCGACGTCGAAGGTTCCGTCCTCGGACTGGAACTTCATGAGGTTCAGCGACAGCAGGTTGCATGCCGTGTCATCCAGGAACACGAACTCCGAGCAGGGGTTGGTGGCATTGATGCGGCCAGTGTTGGGGACCACGTTCCAATCCTGGATGGTGGTGTCGAACTGGACGCCGGGGTCGCCGCAGATCCATGCCGCCTCGGCGATCTCCTTCCAGAGTTCGCGAGCCCTGTACGTGTCGATGACTCTTCCGTCGACGACCGCTTTGGTCGCCCACTGCTTGTCGTCGATGACCGCGCGCATGAAGTCGTCAGAGGCGCGGACGGAGTGGTTGGCGTTCTGGAACTGGACCGAGTCATAGGCGCCGCCCGGGACGTTGAACCCGACGTTGTAGCCGGCCTCGATGAGCGCCCAGGCCTTCTTCTCTTCATCAGCTTTGCTGCGGACGAAGTCGAGGATGTCGGGGTGGTCTGCGTTGAGGATGACCATCTTCGCCGCCCGGCGCGTGGTCCCGCCGGATTTGATCGAGCCCGCGAACGAGTCGTAGCCCTTCATGAAGGAAACCGGGCCCGATGCGGTGCCGCCGCCTGAGAGCTGCTCTTTCGATGAGCGCAGCACCGAGAGGTTGGTGCCGGTGCCGCTGCCGAACTTGAACAGCATGCCTTCGGTCTTGACCAGCTCGAGGATCGACTCCATCGAGTCCTGGACCGAGTTGATGAAGCACGCCGAACCCTGCTGGGAGCGGCCGGGCACGCCGATGTTGAACCAAACCGGGCTGTTGAAGGAGGCGTGCTGCGTGACAAGGAGGTACCGCAGCTCCTGGGCCCAATTTTCGGCGTCCTCGTCGGTGGCGAAGTAGGCGCCCTCGAGGCCCCACTTCTTCAGCGTCTCGACCACGCGGTCAATGAGCTGGCGGACGCTGGTCTCACGCTCTGGCGTGCCGGCCCCGCCGCGGAAGTACTTCTGGGCGACGACGTTGATGGCCAGCTGCGACCAGGACCGAGGTACTTCGACGTCCTTCTGCTCGAAGATGACCTGGCCTTTCTCGCCGGTGATGGCCGCGGTGCGGCGCTCCCATTCGATCAGGTCGTACGCGTGGCTGGCCTCGGGTGTGAAGTAGCGCCCAAACCGAAGTCCTGGTTTGGCGGTTCCGTTCTTGTGGTTCCCGTTCTTGCGGGCTCCGGCGGTGAGGTCAGCTGCGTTTTTGGCCATTTCTTAGAAAACGCCTCCTTCAATCATCCCCGTTGAGGGTGTTTCTGAACCGGATTTGGTAGGACGTGGGCTGGGTCGTTGAACTTGTACGTCTGGGGATGGAAAAGGCCCCGGAGCATGCCCGCCACTTATGCCCCAGGGCCTCGATGTAACGGCTCTGATGATACGAAGGCGATTTGGGCTTGTCAAGCCCTAAACACAAGATATTTGGTGTCGATGGTCGGCTGGGCACCACATGTGGGTGGATTACCTGTGGATAACCCTGGTGAGGGAATGGGCACAGGCTGAGCATTGGCTGTGGGAAACCAGGCATAACCGCCCTACTGAGTGGATTCGAGCAGGGCGAGGCTGAGCGGCTCTGTGGAAAGCTCGCCGGCCCCGTTTTCAGCCGTCTGGACGCTCTGTGTCGCGGACCGGATCCGGGCCGACACCTGCTTGCCCTCGGTGTAGGTGTTCTGGAGCATCGTCAGGGCCCGCTGGAGCTTGTTGTCGAGGATCGCCTCCAGGGTGTCGAGGTGCCGCTCCACGTCGATGAGGGCCGACTGGAGCTTCTCCATGTCGACGGTGCGGGCAAACTGCAGGTGCAGTTGGTAGAGGGTGAGAAGGTACGGCAACGCCATGGCGTAGCCGACGACCATCACGTGCCGGCGGTGCGCGCCGACGATGGCGCCCCGGCAGACGTCGTAGGCGGCGTTCGGGATGACGGCCAGGGCGAACGGCGAGGTCATCGCCGGGTCGATGTACTGGCTCACCTCGCGCACCCGCCGCTCCACCTCCCGCTCGACCTGGGCGGTCAGCTGCGCCCGGCGCGGCGCATCCAGACCTGTCTCGGCGAGCTGCTCGAGGGCGCCGCTCGACACCCACTTGGAGTCGATGGGCAGGAGCTTGCCGCCGGGCAGCTGGAGGGCCAGCTCCACGACCTTGCCCGCGACCCACACGTTGCGCTGGAGCATCTCGGGCGGCAGGTGCTTCAGGGCCTCCTCGAGGATGTTCTCGCCGGCCGCGCCGCGGGTTGAGCTGCCGGCGATCACGCTCTCCAGACGCTTCAGACTCGAGCGAGCCTCGTCTTCGATGGAGTGCCGGGCGACCAGCGTCGAGCCAAGCCGCTCGACGACCGACTGCGTCTGATTCAGTCGCTCGCGGATCTCGGCGGCCTGAGACTCCTGGGTGAGGCCGCCGGTTTCGAGCCGCCGGCGGAGCTCGGCGACCGCCAGGGCCTGCCCATCCGCGCGCCGGACCAGGTTCCATACCAGGGCCGCCACCGCCCCCGTTCCGGCCAGCACACATACCAGGAGGAGCGCGAACAACAGTTCGAGCAGCGACATGTTGCGCATTGTAGTCTTGAGGGAGGGTATAGACAACCCCGTTTACAGGACGAAAATGGCATCCATAGAACCCGTATCCATGTCCGACAAGGTACCCGATCGCATTCCGATCGAGGAGGTCTACATGCGCATGGCCGAGGAGCTCGCCAAGCGCTCGACCTGCGCCCGGCTGCAGGTGGGCAGCGTCATCACCACCGGCGACCTAACGCAGGTCCTGGGCATCGGGTACAACGGCAACGCCCGCGGCCTGCCCAACCGCTGCGATTCGACGCAACCGGGATCGTGTGGCTGCCTTCACGCGGAGACCAACGCCGTGATCAAGGCCGGCGCGCAGCTGCCAGGCAAGGTCATGTTCATCAGCGCCTCTCCCTGCGTGATGTGCGCCAAGATGATCATCAACGCCAACGTCCGTCGCGTGTACTACCGTGAGGCCTATCGCGACGCGGCCGGCCTCGACGTCCTTCGTCAAGGCGAAGTCGAGGTTGTCCATTACAACCGGTGGCGGGACCTTTGGCGCTAGTGCGCGATCTCCCAGCCTGAGTCGGTCTGAATCATTCGCGGCTCGACAACCGGCACCTCGCGCAGTTTTCGTGCGCGCCGAAACAGGCTGTTCACGTCCGCATCACCAGCGACTGACTCGAGCACCTTCCGCGTCGCATAGACGAGCGTGATGGCCGGCTCGCTCAGCGCGCGCTCGGGTGAGATCCACAGCCAGTCCGTCACCTCCTCCGTTTGCACCCGCACTGTTTGGCCCGCGGGCAGGCGCGCGATGTAGAAGCGCGCGTCGTACCGGCGGCTGAGCATGGCGGGCGTCACCCATCGGGTCAGCAGCACGAGACGGTCGAGGGCGGGCTGCAGTCCGTTCGCACGGAGTGCATCGCCAAACGAATCGCGGGCGGCGAGTCGCGCCCGGACATGCTCGCAATCGCGATCGCGCACAAACCGCCCGCCCGCACGAGCGAGCAGCACGCCCACCTCCTCGAACAGCTCCCGAATCGCCGCCGCCGCAATCGCGTCGGCCCATCTCGAGTCTTCGGCGTGCACGGTTCCCCCAGGAAAGACGTATGCGCCCGGCGCGAAATCGGCGCCTCCAGGCCGCCGCATCAGCAGCAGCTCCCATGGCTGGCGGCCGCGCACGAGCAGCACGGTCGCGGAGGGTCGAGGCGTGACGGGCGGGCCATCGGGGTTGAGCGCGCCCGGCGGCAGAAACGGGATGGCGATGCTTCCAAGTCTAATCAGAGATCACGCCCCACTCCCCAACCCTCTCCCCGACGGGGAGAGGGGAAACTACCATGCTCCGGTGGACTTGGGCATCGAAGGCAAAGTCGGCCTGGTCACCGCGGGAACGAAAGGGATCGGTCTCGGTATCGCGCACGCGCTCGCGGCGGAGGGCGTACGCGTCGCCGTCGCCGCTCGCACAGAGGCCGATGTCAAACGGACCGCGCAGTCGCTCGGCGGCCTCGGCGTCGTCGCCGACCTGCTGACCGAGGAAGGCTGCCGGCTCGCGGTCGGCGAAACCGAGAAGATGCTCGGACCTGTAGACATCCTCATCAACAACCTGGGCGTGCGCGCGGGAAGCTCGTGGGCGGACACGGGCCCGACCGAGCTCGAGGCGGCCTTCGCGGGCAACGTCGGCGTGAGCGCACGCATGACCCAGCTCGTGCTGCCCGGGATGGTCCGGCGCGGCTGGGGCCGGATCGTCGTGATCTCGTCGGTGTGGGGTCGTGAGGCGGGCGGCGCGCCCGCGTACAACGCGGCCAAAGCAGCCGAGATCAGCTTCACGACCTCGCTCGCGCGCGACGTCGCCTCGCAGGGCGTGACCGTGAACTGCGTCGCCCCGGGCTCGATCCTGTGGGAGGGCGGTGGCTGGTCGCGGCGGCAACTGGCGGATCCTGACGGCATCGCTGAATTCGTGAGTGCCGAGATGCCGCTGGGCCGGTTCGGCGCGGTCGAGGAAGTGGCCAGCGTGGTCACGTTTGTGTGCTCGCAACACGCAAGCCTTCTCAACGGCGCGTGCATCGCGGTGGACGGCGGGCAGTCGCGGTCGAACATCTGAGTCACAGGCGGGGTTTCACTGCCATGGCTCCGCGCCCGCTGGCAATCGTCGCCGTGCTGATGCTCAGTGCATGCGCATCCTCGCCTGGCGCCACGACAGCGTCGAGCCCATCGCCAACCCCCACGTCAACAACGACGACGCTGATCGGCGCCATTGGCGCCGCGCAGTACCGCATCGAAGTCCCCACAGCGTGGAACGGCACGCTCTTCCTCTACAGCCACGGATACGTCGCGCCCGGAACGATCAACATCGCTACGGATTCGCCCGCGCGGGCCATATCGTCGTGGCTGCTCGGCCACGGGTACGCGATCGCCGGCTCGTCCTACAGCTCCACGGGTTGGGCGCTGGAGGATGCGTTCAAGGACCAGATCGCGGTCCTCGACCTTTTCAATCAGCGCTTCGCCAAACCGACGCGCGTGATCGCATGGGGAGGATCCTTGGGCGGGATCATCACCGCCGGCCTCGTGCAGCTATACCCGGATCGCTTTGCCGGCGCGATTCCAATCTGCGGCGTGCTCGCCGGCGGCGTGGCGACCTGGAACACAGGGCTCGACGGCGCATACGCATTCAAGACCCTGCTCGCGCCGGCGTCGCAGCTTCAGCTGGTCGGCATCACCGACCCGCAGGCCAACGCGCAGCTGGCGTCGCAGATCTTCAGCACCGCTTCGGCCTCACCTGAGGGCCAGGCTCGAATCGCGCTCATCGCGGCGCTCGGAGACCTGCCCGGATGGTTCGATCCCGGGGGCGCGCAGCCCGCGCCCACCGACTACGCGTCGCAGCAAGCGGCTCAGGCGCGCTGGGAGTCGCAGGTCGACTTCCCGTTCGAGTTCTCTTACCGCTCGGAGCTCGAGCAGCGCGCGGGCGGCAACCCGTCTTGGAACACGGGCGTCGACTACGCCCATCAGCTCGCGATCTCACCCAGCGCCGCCGAGGTGGCCGCGCTCTATCAGTCCGCCGGGCTTGACCTGGCCGCCGACCTGCGCGCTCTCAACGCAGGCACGCGCGTCAAGGCGGACTTGACGGCAGCTGCTTATCTCGACCGGTTCATCAGCTTCGACGGCAACCTCCAGGTGCCCGTGCTGACCATGCACACCATCGGCGACGGGCTCGTCGTCCCGCAGGACGAAACGGCCTATGGCGATGCCGTGCGCGCGGCGGGCAAGCAGGACCTGCTGCGACAGGTATTCGTAAGCCGCGCCGGCCACTGCGCGTTTTCGGCTTCCGAGACGATCGCCGCAATCCAGGCGATGCTCAACCGGCTCAACACCGGCAGCTGGAACGACGCCGCGCTGACCGCAGGGGCGCTCAACGCCACGGCCCAGGCGATGGGCGACAGCTTCAACACCGTCGGCGGTTTCTTCATTTCGCCACCGGCATTCGCGGGCTACGCCCCCGGACCGTACCCGCGACCCTTTCCGAAAGGCTCGGCCGTCCCGACTTAGTATTCCGGGCTCCTTGTCACAGACCGCCCCGCTGGCGACGTGAACAGGTGTGTGGAAGGAGT